>JAJPXY010000017.1 GCA_021205205.1 Clostridiales bacterium | reverse complement strand
TAGAAATCCTTTTTCGTTTTTTCACTGTCTACTTGACAGGAGGCACATCATTTCCCGCCCAAGAGTTTACCTTGCCCAGCGGTTTGCTCTGTACCCTCCGCAGCCCGGAGCCGGAGGACGCCGCCGCGCTGCTGGACTATCTGCGCGTCACCTCCGGGGAGACGGAAAACGTGGTCCGCTACCCGGCGGAGGTCCCTTCCTCTTTGGTGGAGGAGCGTGTCTTTCTCCATCAGTGCGCCGCGTCAGGGCGACAGGTCATGCTGGCCGTCTTTGGAGCGGGAAAGGCCCTCGGCAGCGCCGGGGTCACTCCGATCGGGAACGAGAAAAAGCTCCGCCACCGGGCCGAGGTGGGCATCAGTCTGCGCAAAGCGTACTGGGGCATGGGGCTGGGCACCCGCCTGATGGAGATTGCCATCGACCTGGCCCGGCAAATGGGGTATGAACAGCTGGAATTGGAGGTCGTCAGCCACAACCTCCGGGCCAAACATCTTTATGAAAAGCTGGGCTTCGTCTCCTGCGGGGAAATTCCCCACGGCTTCCGGCTGCGAAGCGGCGAATACGCCCCGCTGGAGCGAATGGCCAAATTTTTGTAATCACACAACGAAACGGATGAAACACCATGGAATACAACGCCGGACAATTTGACATTGCCGTCATCGGCGCCGGACACGCCGGCATCGAGGCGGCGCTGGCGGCAGCCCGGATGGGCTGCCGCACCGTCTGCTTCACGGTGAACCTGGACGCGGTGGGCAATATGCCCTGTAACCCCGCCATCGGCGGCGCCGGCAAGGGCCATTTGGTCCGGGAGCTGGACGCTTTGGGGGGCGAAATGGCAAAGGCCGCCGACAAAGCCTGCATCCAGTACCGGCTGCTGAACCGGGGCAAAGGCCCCGCTGTCCACTCCCTCCGGGCGCAGGCCGACCGCCGCCGCTACCAGGAGGTGATGAAGCACACCCTGGAGACCACGGAAAACCTCTCCGTCCGCCAGGCGGAGGTGGTGGAGGTCCGCGTGGACGAACAGGGCGCAGTCTGTGCCGTGGTGACGGCCACCGGCGCGGTCTACACAGTGCGGGCGGCGGTGGTGGCCACCGGCACCTACCTGGGTGGGCGCACCATCGTCGGGGACGTGGAGCGGCAGTCCGGGCCGGACGGCTTGCAGCCCGCCCTCCCTCTGACGGACTGCCTGCGGAAGCTTGGGCTGTCTCTGCGGCGGTTCAAAACCGGGACGCCGCCCCGGGTCAACCGGCGCAGCGTGGACTTCTCCAAAATGGAGCTGCAGCCGGGGGACGAGGACCCCATCCCCTTCTCCTTCTCCACCGAACAGGTCCCGGAGAACCGGGCGGTCTGCTACCTGACCTACACCAACCAGGCCACCCACGACATCATTCGGGCCAATCTGGACCGCTCTCCCCTTTACAACGGCTCCATCGAGTCCACCGGACCGCGGTACTGCCCCTCCATTGAGACGAAAATCGTCCGCTTCCCGGACAAAGAGCGGCACCAGCTCTTCATCGAGCCGATGGGCGAGAACACCGAGGAGCTGTACATCCAGGGCCTGTCCTCCTCTTTGCCGGAGGATGTGCAGGTGGCGCTGCTGCACACCATCCCCGGCCTGGAGCGGGCGGAGATGACCCGCACCGCCTACGCCATCGAGTACGACTGCGTAGACCCCACCGAGCTGCTGCCTACGCTGGAGTGCAAAAAAATCTCCGGCCTCTACGGGGCGGGGCAGTTCAACGGTTCCTCCGGCTACGAGGAGGCGGCGGCTCAGGGCTTTGTGGCGGGGGTCAACGCCGCGCTGAAGATTTTGGGCCGGGAGCCGCTGGTCCTTCGCCGGGACCAGGGGTATATCGGCGTCCTCATCGACGACCTTGTGACCAAAGGGACAGAGGAGCCCTACCGGATGATGACCAGCCGGACGGAGTACCGGCTCATCCAGCGGCAGGACAACGCCGACCAGCGGCTGACGCCGGTGGGCTACGCCCTGGGGCTGGTCAGCCGGGAGACCTACGACCGGGTGCAGGCGAAATACGCCGCCGTGGAGCGGGAAATCGAGCAGCTGGAACACCGGGGCGTGGGCGAGAGCGAAGCTCTCTCCGCCATGCTGGCGCGCCGGGGGGAACCGGCGGCGAAGCACGCCGTCAAGCTGGCCGACCTGCTCCGGCGGCCCCGGGTGACCTATGACGACCTGGCCCCCTTCGACCCGGACCGCCCCCCGTTGGACCGGCTGGTGCGGGAGCAGGTGGAGATCCAGCTCAAGTATCAGGGCTACATCGACCGGCAGATGCGGCAGGTGGCCGAGGCCCGGCGGATGGAGGCCCACGCCTTGCCCCCGGATCTGGACTACGACAGCCTGCAAGGACTGCGGCTGGAGGCCCGGGAGAAGCTGAAAAAGGTCCGCCCCATGAACCTGGGGCAGGCCGGGCGCATCTCCGGCGTCAGCCCGGCGGACATCGCGGTGCTGATGGTCTTTTTGGAAAAAGAATAGCTGTTAGCTTTTAGCCGTTAGCTTGGAAGTGCTTCACTGTTCGCTCTGCGTTTTGGCTTGCACAGTGAGAACCACCGCTTGACAGCAACAGTTTATAGCTCATTCAAACGAACAACCAAATAATCACTCTAATGTGCAAAAAACGGCCCGTTTGGGCCGTTTTTTCTATGGAAGGGTTATCCTTTTACATCCATAATGGCGCAGACCTTCTGGCACCGGGCGCAGTACCACGCCTCTGTCTGGCGGGTGCAGGCATCTCGGACGGTCTTTCCGTTCTTTTTGAAGATGCGCCCCACTCCTGTTTTCTGGAACTCCGCCTCCGGGTACCAGTTGATAATGCTGGAAGCGTCGCTGCCGAACAGCATCACTTCAATGCGGCCCTGCTCCATCTGGCCGCCGCAAATGGGACAAATCATCGTTATGTCCTCCTTCAAAACAGATATGTTTCACATGAAACAGGGCCTTGGCCCATGAAGCTCTCACGGTTTCGTCTCAAAGACGCAAATCAGCTTTTTGCAGGTGGGGCAGTAATACCCCTCGTTGGCCACGTCGTGGAGGTAGGCGGACTTTGTGTTTTTGAAGGTCAGCTTCCGCTTCCAGCTGGAAAGGCCGCTCTCTCCTGCCTTTTTGAAGTCCATCTCGGACACCCAATCCACCGTGGGGAAAGAGCCCATGGAGGACTGGACGTTGATGCGCCCGCCCTGCATGATGGTATTGCAATAGGGACAAATCATAGTATACCGTTCCTTTCCGGAAAAAGATAGGGGAAAAAGTGAGAAAACAACAAAATTTTGAGCTGTTAGCCGTTGGCTATTAGCTGTTGCCGTCAAGCGGCACTTCTGCTGTCAAGCAGCACTTCCGGGGCTTTGCCTCTCCCTGCGAAGCTGCGCTTCTCTCTGTAGTCAGGTACAACCAGTTGAAAGCGAACAGCTAAAAAAGAAAGCAGAGTGCGAAACCACCCGTTTGTAAAGAACTGCAAACGGTAAGCGTAGCGCGTAGTGCCAAGAACCACAAAGCCAAAGGCTAAAAGCTAAGAGCTAATAGCTATTCTAATCTGTTTTTCATCTGGCGGATGTCCGGCCCCTGGAATTGCAGCAGCTGATACTCCCCCCGCAGACGGGAGGCGGCCTGCATACTGTACCGCCCAGAGATTTCCTCCAGAGTCAGGTTGGTGGAGATCACCGTGGCCCGGTTGGAGATCAGGCGGCTGTTGACCAAGTTGTAGAGGGCGGACTGGACGAAGGGGGTGGTCATCTCGCTGCCCAGGTCGTCCAAAATCAGCAGATCGCAGTTCAGGTAGCGCTTGGCGCTCTGCTGGGCCTCCGGCTCCCGGGCGAAGTGCTCCGCCTCGAACTGGGAAAAGACGTGGATGGCGGTGTCGTAGACCACGGAGAACCCGTTGCCGCTGACCGTCCCGGCGATACAGGCGGAGAGATAGGTCTTGCCCACGCCGGGGGTGCCGGTCATCAGCAGATTTTTGATGGGAAAGCTGCCAAAGCTGACGGCATACCGCCGACAGGTGTTATAGACCGCCTCCATCTGCACCCGGTCTTGGCTGTAGCTGGGGCCGTAGTAGTCCAGCTGGAACCGCTGGAAGGTCTGGCCGCGGAGGTCCAGCATGGAGGAGAGCAGCTTGTTCTGCTCCTCGGTGCAGAGGGTTTTCAGACAGCCGCACATCTGCGCGCCCACCCAGCCCGTGTCCTTGCAGACAGGGCAGACAGGCTTTTCCTCCAGGTAGTTGGGGGAGTAGCCGTTTTTTTTCAGCAGATTCGCCCGTTCCTGCTGGAGGGCCAGATTTTTGTCCCGGATGGCGGCGATGGCCTTGGTGGGGTCCTCGCCGGTGCGCATGGCGGCGGTGGCCGCCTGGGCCACGGTCTGCCGTAGCTGCTGGTCGATTTCCCGCACCCGGGGCAGACGGAGATAGACCTGCTGCCGCCGCATGGCGCAGTCCTGTTCATTTTTTTCGCGGCGTCGGGCCAGCCGCTGGTTGGCGGCCCGGAGGACCTGGGATTCGTAGGGCAAAAGAAGTCACCTCTGAAAAATGTGCAATGCGCAATTAGCAATGTGCAATGGCCGGGTTTTGTATCATTGCAAATTGCACATTGCAAATTGCTAATTGTCACGGTTTGTGGTTTTCCACCCACGCCGTCTCCTCCAGCAGCCGGTTCAGCTGGCGCTGGTTTTCCTCCAACGCCTGGGCCTGGGCCTGCTGCTGCTGGGTGGTCAGGGGCTTTGCGGGGGCGGGGCCGACGCTCTTGCCGCCGCCCTTCCGGGCAGAACGGCGAGGGGCCTCCGCCAGGCGGACTTCCTCCGGGGTGTGCAGTCCCGCCTGGTGCCACCGCTTCAAAATGCCGTTGCAGTAGGACCACTTCCGTTCCCCGGTGTTCATCACGGTGCGCTCGTAGGCCATGGCCACCGTCTCCGGCGGGAAGCCCCAGTCCAGCCACTGGTTCAGGAACTTCCGCTCGCCCTCCAGGGCCTTCCGCCCCTGAATGTCCATGGCGGCCAGCAGCGTCCCCTCCTGGGAACGGTAGTAGCTGAGCTTCTTTAAGTAGGCGTCCGCCGCCTCCAGGGTGTCGATACCCGCTTTTTTCCAGCGGTAGGCGGCGGTGCGGACGTGGGACATGGGGGGATGCCGCCCCTCGCCGTACTTCTCCGCGTACTCCTCGCACTGCCAGTTGACCAGCAGCAGCAGCACCTCGGCGGGCATTCCCAGGTGGTCGAACAGTTCCAACAGCGTCCGGGTGTCCCGGTCGGGGAGCTTCGCGCCATATTTGCGCTCCACCTCCTCCAGCAGGGCGGGGAAGTCGGAATTTTTGTCGCTGATGGCCTGGGCCAGGTCCTCCCGGCTGTACTCCGTGGCGTCCTCTTTTTTGGGGACGGGGGCGGTGAAGGGGGGCTGCTCCTCCCCGGTCTGGACGCCGATCTCGTTCAGGTGGAGCAGCGCGCCGTCCAGTCTGGCCCGGTCCCACTGGAGGGCGCGGCCCGCTTCCTCCGGGTCATAGAACCCGTCGTGGCGCAGCAGGTAGAGGTAGAGCAGGGCGGCGTCGCCGCTGCCCTTGCGCAGCAGCTTATCCACCGTGGCGGCGGAGAGGGCGACGGCGTCGCCCGGGAGGGGAATGTGGCGGCTGGGCAAGGCGCTCATCTCCTTTCTGCGCTGTCCCGGAGGGGCCGTTTTTTCATCCTGCTATTATACGCCTAAAATCGTCTGGCGTAAATAAGCGAAGGAAAATTCTCTGTAAAACTGTGAAAAGGGCTGAATGTGCTTGCAGCGGGGCGGGTTTTCCTTGACGGAACCATGGATACAGGCTAAAATTGAGGTAAGACAGGATAGAAACGGTTGTTTTTGGCGTTGTAGCCGCAGTCCCTCCCCTTTTGCTATTTCCCAAATGATGCGGTACCGCCTGGAGAAAAGAGCAGTAGACCCATCTTCGGCCTGACCTGGCGAAGATGGGCGCATTGTAAGGAGGATCTCTATGTCATGTAAGCATATCTTTGTCACCGGCGGCGTGGTCTCCGGCCTGGGCAAGGGCATCACCGCCGCGTCCCTGGGCCGCCTGCTCAAGCAGCGGGGCCTGCGGGTAGCGCTGCAAAAGCTGGACCCTTATATGAACGTGGACCCCGGCACTATGAACCCTATCCAGCATGGCGAGGTCTTTGTCACCGACGACGGCGCGGAGACCGACCTGGACCTGGGCCACTATGAGCGGTTCGTGGACGAGAGCCTGACCGTCCACTCCTCTGTCTCCTCCGGCAAAATCTACTCCACTGTGTTGGACAAGGAGCGCCACGGCGACTTTTTGGGCCGCACCGTCCAAATCATCCCCCACATCACCGACGAGATCAAGCGCCGCATCTACCGCATGGAGGGCGGCTCCCCCAAGGACGTCATCATCACCGAGATAGGCGGCACCGTGGGCGACATCGAGTCCCAGCCCTTCCTGGAGGCTATCCGGCAGATTAGCCGGGAGCTAAAACCGGAGGACTGTATGTTCATCCACGTCTCTCTCATCGTCACCATCCCCGGCTCCGGGGAGCAGAAGTCCAAGCCCACCCAGCACTCCTGTAAGGAGCTGCTGTCCATCGGTATTCAGCCGGACGTCATCATGTGCCGGGCGGACGACCCCATCGACCCGGACATCCGCCGGAAGATCGCTCTGTTCTGCAATATCCCGCCGGAGAACGCCATCCCCAACTTGACCGCCCCCATTCTGTACGAGGTGCCCCTGATGCTGGAGGCGGAGGGGTTGGGCCGCGCCGTGTGCAAGCGGCTGGCGCTGAACTGCCCCGAGCCGGACCTGACCGAGTGGAGCGCCATGGTGGCCCGGGCCAAGGCCGTGGTGGACGGCGAGGTGGAGATCGCCCTGGTGGGCAAGTACGTCTCCCTCCACGACAGCTACCTCTCCGTGGTGGAGGCCCTGACCCACGGCGGCATTGAGAACGACGTGAAAATCAAGATCCGCTGGGTGGACTCCGAGCTGCTGAACGAGGATAACGCGGCGGAGGTCCTGTCCGGCGTCCACGGTATCATCGTCCCCGGCGGCTTTGGCGACCGGGGTATCCAGGGCATGATCGACGCACTCCACTGGGCCAGGGTCAACAAGGTCCCCGCCTTTGGCATTTGCCTGGGGATGCAGATGACGGTGGTGGAGTACGCCCGGAACATGGCCTGTCTGGAACACGCCCACTCCAGCGAGCTGGACAGCAACACCCCTCATCCGGTCATCGACCTGATGCCGGAGCAGCGGGATGTCCACGACAAGGGCGCCAGTATGCGGCTGGGGGCCTATCCCTGCAAAATCGTGGACAAGGATTCCCACACCTTTGCCGCCTACGGCGGCGAGGAGGTCATCTACGAGCGCCACCGCCACCGCTATGAGTTCAACAACGACTACCGGGAGGTCCTCACCCGCAACGGTTTGAAGCTGGTGGGTCTCTCCCCCAACGACCGGCTGGTGGAGATCGTAGAGGTCCCCAACCACCCCTGGATGGTGGGGGTGCAGTTCCACCCGGAGCTGAAAAGCCGCCCCAACAAGGCCCATCCCCTGTTCCGGGAGTTCATCCGGGCCGCAAAGGTGTTCCGGGACGGTCAGTAACGGATAAAAGCAAGCGTGGGAGTGCGGACAGTCCGCATTCCCACGCTTTTTGTAAAATGATGTGGTATTCTATCAATGGGCGCTGTCCATTACGGCGGCGGTTGGTCACATCTCCCGAAGGGAGGTGACGCTATGCGGATTACCTTGCACATCGGAGCCTATACGGTGACGATCATCGTGAAACGCAGAAACCGCCACTCGGCCAAGTGACGGTTTCTTGTAGAAACATAGAACACAACTCGGGCTAACCGTTGTCGGACAGCGCCCTTTTTCTATCTGTATTATATATCAGCGCTTTGTTTTTGTCAACGTTGGGGTTTGTAAACTTTCAATCAAAGCCACTGACCTAGAATCTTAAATATCGTAAATTGAAAAAGCGCGTGAACCAAGGGCTTTTTCTCTACACCACAACATATTGATTTTTGATTAAAGATGTGGTACTCTGAGGTTGGCTCCAAGGAGCCAGGGTGCTGTCCATCACAGCGGCGGTTAAGTCCCCTGTTTTTATGGGGGCAACTTCTATGGCCCCCGGAAAGGGGGCTTGCCTTATGACGACTTCTGAAGTTTTGCAGCTTCTGTTGGTTATCATCAGTGCGTGCAACCTGGTCATCCAGGCATACAATAATAAGAAGTAACCGCCCCTGCTAGCCA
>JAJPXY010000068.1 GCA_021205205.1 Clostridiales bacterium | reverse complement strand
ACTTGGTGATGGGCATGGTGATGCCGGTGATGTCCACCTCCTGGAAGGAGTCCTTGCCAATGAGGTTCTCGCCCACGTTGACGGTGATGAACACCACGGGAGAGGAGTCCATATAGGCGGTGGCGATGCCGGTAACCAGGTTGGTGGCGCCGGGGCCGGAGGTGGCGAAGCAGACGCCCACCTTGCCGGTGCTGCGGGCGTAGCCGTCTGCCGCGTGCGCCGCGCCCTGCTCGTGCGTGGTCAGGATGTGGCGGATCTTTTTGCTGTAGCCATGCAGCTCAAATTCGTCGTAGATGTTGAGAATGGTGCCGCCCGGGTAGCCGAAGACAGTATCGACGCCCTGTTCCAGCAGACACTCCATCACGACCTGAGATGCTGTCATTTTCATAGATGGGTTACCTCCAAACGTATGTATTCCTCAAGGGTCATGCGGCGGCAGTGCCATATCTCTGCCGGCCGCCGGTTCAGTTGCGGGGAAAGGCATGAAAAAAGCCCCGTCCCGCCAATAGGACGAAGCTGAAACTCCGTGGTACCACCTAAATTCATGAAACTGCACTTCAGAGCACTCCCATGCACTCGTTCCCTGGTAACGGAGGGGCGCCGTCTCCGCTTACTGCGCCGGAAAACCGGCGGTTGGGCGGGGCCGCTCGTGGGTGACTTCCAGACGGGACCTTGGAAGCGCTTTCAGCAAAACGCGCTCTCTCTGTGCCGCGGTGCAGGTCTGACTTTCCCAGTCGTTGCGTTTGAACGTGCTTATAATCATATCAGCGACAAGCGATTTTGTCAAGCGTTTTGTTTCAAAAACAGGGGCCATTTCCGCCGATTTTACAAAAAAACCGCAGCCACTGAGCTACATATTGACAAAACTCCCGCTTTTGAGCAACAAACTGTTGCCTTGACTTTAGCGACAAAAAGCGGTAAAGTGAGTATGCTCCGTTGACAAAAACGGGGCTTGCCTATATAATCGAACCATCTGGTTATCCCTTTGAATCAACCTGGTTTGTGATTTCAGCGCGGAACCCCTCCGTCACGGCTTACGCCGTGCCACCTCCCCTTTCAGGGCAGGGAGCGAAGCGGAAGTGCCGCTTGACGGCGGAGGCAAGAGAGGATAGTGCTTACCGTCTGGTATCGCCTTTTCTAACCACTAACCACTAGCCACTAACGACTACAAACAGGAGAGAGTTTCTGCCATGAAAAAAATCGCCTTTGTGGGCCTGGGACTGATCGGCGGCTCCCTGGCCATGGCCTTGAAGGGTTTTGAGGACTGCCAGCGCCTGGGGGTAGTGCGCCGCCAGGCCACGGCGGATTGCGCCCTGTCCCACGACGTGGTGGACGCAGTCACCCTGGACCCGGCCCAGGCGCTGCCCCAGGCGGATGTGACCGTTTTGTGCATGGACCCCCGGCAAATCGTGGACTACATGAAGCGCAACCGGGATCTGTTCCAGCCTGGCAGCCTGGTGATCGACGTGTGCGGCATCAAAACCGCCATTATGAAGGGAGCCGAGGCCCTGCCGGAGACGGTGGACTTCATCGGCTGTCACCCCATGGCGGGCACCGAGTTTTCCGGCATCGAACACGCCTTCCCCACCATGTTCCGGGATGCCCACTTCATCATGACCCCCAGGGCCACCAGCACACCGGACCACATCGCCCTGGTGCGCCGGATGGCCAAGTACATCGGCTGTAAGGACATCATCACCACCACCCCGGAGAAGCACGACAGCATCATCGCCTACACCAGCCAGCTGATGCACGTGGTGGCCGCCGCCGTCTGCGACGACGTGGACCTGTTCCAGTGCCAGGGCTTCGAGGGGGGCAGCTTCCGGGATGTGACCCGGGTGGCGGCGCTGGACGTGGACATGTGGACCGAGCTGTTCACCATGAACGCCCCCGCTCTCTCCGAGGTGCTGCGGCGGATGGAGGACAACCTCCACGCCTACCGGGTGGCGGTGGAGAACCGGGACGTGGAGCGCATTCACGCCAAGCTGACCTATTCCAGCGAGCGCAAGCGCAGGATGAACCTGCCGGGGCCGGGACAGTTCTCCCTGGACGAAATGGAGATTTCCCGGGACAGTTTGGAGCAATAAGGCGAAATTTTGTGGAGTGTACTCGTTATGTGGTTTTTTGCGTTTATACTTATTATCCTTGTCGTCTTTTGGGTCGTCCAGGCAATATGGGACGATTTTCACCAATCAGAAGCTACGCCCTTAACAAGCAGAAAAGTTCCCATATATTTGCGTTGGTACGTATTTATATTCTTGGCTTTTGTTGGTTTTTTTGGTGTGCTAGTTACTCCTATGTCCCTTTTACTTTGGCCATTGGACATTATTTTGATAATCATTCGGATTCGTTTGCATTTCCAGCGCAAACAGGTTTTAGGGAACAAACTTGCAAAACAAGATACGCTACCCCCGCAAAAAACACCAGTGGTTGACCCTTCGGCTAAACCAGAAGCAAAAGTCCAACCACTAGAACAAAACGATGAGCGTAGGCTTACAGAGCAAGATATACTCCCTCCACCCAGAATACCAGCGGTTGATTTTTCACCCAAGCCGGAGACAACGGAGCAACAGACAGACATGATGGAACAAAAATCAGATAACACAGAACATCAGTTTGAACAGGATACGGGAAGAGACCCCTTGTTTGCAGATGCTGTGGACGTTGTTATGGAAACAGACATGGCTTCGGTTTCCATGCTCCAGCGAAGGCTAAAATTGGGCTACTACCGTGCCGCACATCTAATAGACCAAATGGAAGAGGAAGGAATTGTCGGTCCCTTCGAGGGTTCTAAACCCAGAGCGATTCTGGTCAGCAAGGAACGCTGGAGCGAGATGAAATTACAGATTAGTCAGAAAAGCTCATTGGACCCCAACTTGGAATTGGCAAAGACCATGGGCACCGCCATGGATGAAGTTCAAAATAATCCTCCAGTAACAAGGGAATCATCTCCATCAGCTTTATTGGATTTTGACAGCATGGATGGTCTGGCATTTGAAAAATATTGTGGTGCTCTTTTGTCCCTGAACGGCTATGACCAAGTTCAGGTGACGCAGGGGTGTGGAGATCAGGGGATAGATATTTTAGCGGAGCGTGACGGTGTGAAATACGCTATCCAGTGTAAGCGGTACAAAGGCAATGTTGGCAATGACGCCGTGCAAGAGGCTCTCGCAGGGAAGAATTTTTATGACTGCCATGTTGCCGTAGTCCTGACCAATCAGCATTTCACCGCTTCCGCACAGGCACTTGCGAAAAAAACCGGCGTACTTTTGTGGGGACGCGAAACGTTGCTACGACTTATAATGACTGCCTCCATGCAATAGGTTCCGCTTTTCCTGGCAGCGACTCAGCTACAACTGTTAGAAGTCGAATTTTTGTAGATTTATGACTATTTTGTAAAAACGAATGGAAAACCCGCCGTTTTTTCTGTGAAATTTGGGTAAAGTCGAAGTTGACGAGGCCGTTCTGAACAGGTACAATAGAGGATAGAATGAAGAGGCAAGGAAGCCGTGTGCTTTCCTGCCTCTTCTTTTTTGTTTATCCCAAGTGTTTTTGAGAGAGGAAATGAGATGGAGAGAATCATCGAACACGCCGGGCGCATCAACGACCAGTTGCAGCGCTACGGCGTCAAGTTTGGCATTTATAAAAACGGGACCTTCCAGGAGCGGCTGTTTCCCTTCGATCCCATCCCCCGTGTCATCACGGCGGCAGAGTTCGACGAGCTGAACCGGGGCCTGGTGCAGCGGGTCAACGCCCTGAACCTGTTCCTGCGGGACGTGTACGGCAAGAAGCAGATCATCCTGGACGGGGTAATACCGGAGGACTTTGTGTTCGCCGGGTCCGGCTACCTGCCCCAGTGCGAGGGCATCACGCCGCCCAAGGGCATTTACAGCCACATCTCCGGCATCGACCTTGTGCAGGCCAAGGACGGGGGCTGGTTCATCCTGGAGGACAACCTGCGCATCCCCTCCGGGGCAAGTTACCCCCTCATCGCCCGGGGCTGTGCCGCCGGTGCAGCCCGGAGACCTTCCGGGAGAACCCCATCGTGGACAACCGTAACTACGGCGCGCTGCTGAAAGCCGTCATGGACAACGTGAACGTGGGCGGCCTGAACGTCATCTTCACGCCGGGACGGTACAACGCCGCCTATTTTGAACACAGCTATCTGGCCGAGCAGACCGGCTCGGTGCTGGCCGAGTGCGGCGAGCTGTTTGTGGAGAACAACGTGGTCTATTACCTGGGCACCCGGGGCCGCAAGGAGCGGGTGGGGGCTATCTACCGGCGCATCTCCGACGAGTACCTGGACCCCACCGCCTTCCTGCCGGAAAGCCTCATCGGCATCCCCGGCGTCATGGACGCCTACCGGGCGGGGAACGTGGCCCTCATCAACGCCCCCGGCAACGGCGTGGCCGACGACAAGGGCATTTACTACTTCGTCCCCAAAATGATCGAATACTACCTCCACGAGACCCCCATCCTCCACAACGCCCCCACCTACCTGCCCTTCTACCGGGAGGACCGGGCGTATGTGCTGGACAATCTGGAGAAGCTGGTGGTCAAGGACGTGGCGGAGGCCGGGGGCTACGGCGTGGTCTTTGGCCGGGACCTGGACGCGGCCCAGCTGGAGCAGTTCCGGCAGACCATCCGCACCGAACCCCGGCGGTTCATCGCCCAGGAGGTCATCGACTTCAAGGACCTGCCCATCATGGAGGGCGACCAGCGGGTGGAGCGGAAAGCCGACCTGCGGGTGTTCGTCCTCAGCGGGGAGGAAATCCTCGTCTGGCCCTCCGGCCTGACCCGGTTCAGCCGCAACCCCGCCAGTTTCGTTGTCAACAGTTCCCAGGGAGGAGGTTTTAAGGACACATGGGTACTCTCTCGTTGAGCAAGGCGGGCCGCCTGTTCTGGCTGGGCCGCTACACCGAACGGGTGTATACATCGCTGAAAAACACCCGCCCCATCTACGACTGCTATGTGGACGGGACGGAATACGACTATGCGCAGTATTGCACGGCGCTGGGCATCCCCAACGTCTACACCTCCACCGAGGACTTCTGCCTGCGCTACCTGGGAGACCGGAGCAATCCCTGCTCCCTGGTCTCGCTGCTGTACGCCGCCTACGACAACGCCATCGTCCTGCGGGACACCATCGGCACCGACACGTTCAGCTATATCCAGCTGGCCTGCAACGCCATGGAGAAGGCGCTGGTCAGCACCCACCCGGAGATGGAGCTGCAATGGGTGCTGGACGACATCATGGCCTTCCGGGGCAGCGCGGAGTACAGCCTGATGGACGAGAGCAGCCGCACCATCCTGCGCACCGGGGCCAACCTGGAGCGGCTGGACCTGTACCTGCGGCTGGACTATCCCCCTGAGATGTATCGGGTGGAGTGTGAACGGCTCATCAACCGGGTGTATAAGATCCCGCTGACGCCCGACCAGACCAACTTAGGTCTGCTCATCGACTCCGTGCTGGACGAGACCAAGCCGGAGCTGCCCCCCTTCGAGCTGCTGCGCTGCGTGGAGGGGTTGTTCCCGGAAGTTTGAACCAATGAGCAATTAGCAATGTGCAATGTGCAATGACCCAATTCTGAACGCTAGACGTTCTTTAGGGCGTGTGCATTTGCCTTTGCGAAATCTGGTTCGCCCTCCTTCCAGGGACAACGAGCGGGGACATTATGGAATACTCTATTGTGGTTAGAGTTTGCTCTATTGAGCAAATTATCATTCCAACCCTTTTTCCCTCTGAGTAAGAAAACAAACCAAACTACAAGCACCAGCCCCCTTGCCTCCGCCGTCAAGCGGCACTTCCGCTTCGCTCCCTGCCCTGAAAGGGGAGGAGGGCCGCCGCCTTTAGGCGGTGGCGGAGGGGTTTTCTGGCTTTCCATTGCACATTGCACATTGCTAATTGCTAATTGCTAATTGTACTGCGCCAACGACGCCGCAGCCGCTCCCCTGCGCTGCCCGTCGGCGCACAGGAGGAGACGGTTCCCTTGAAACGCTATCACTACGAATTTACCACCACGCTGGACTTCACATCCCCTGTGACGCGGCACTATGTGGTCCTCCGCTGTCTGCCGGAGTCCACCCCGGCCCAGCGGGCAGTTCGCTGCGGCGTGACCACCAATCCCTCGTTCCCCCTCTATTGCAGTAAGGACGGCTTTGGAAACCGGCTGCTTTCCGGTAGCTACGCCCCGGCTCACGACCACTTTGCCTACCGGGCGGCGGGCATTGTGGAGAACGGCTGCACCCAAATCCCCCGGAGCCAGGCCCATCCCATGTATCGCCATCCGGGTCTGCTGGCCAAACCGGACGAGGCCCTGCTGGACTTCGCCGCCGCACAGAACACCGCCGACCCGGAGGAGCTGGCCGCCGCCGTTCACAGTCACTTTCAATATACCCCCGGCGTGACCGGCGCAGCCACCACCGCGGCGGAGAGCTTCCGCCTGGGCAAGGGCGTCTGCCAGGATTACGCCCAGACGCTGCTGGTGCTCTGCCGGTTGAAGGGCCTCCCCGCCCGGTACTGCATGGGCATCACCGAAGGCGAGGGCGTCACCCACGCCTGGGTAGAAGTCCACCAAAACGGTCAGTGGTTGGGGCTGGACCCCACCCGCGCCTGCCGGGTGGACGAGACCTATCTGCGCTTCGCCGTGGGACGGGACGCCCAAGACTGCCCCGTGGACCGGGGTACCTTCCAGGGCGTCACTGGCCAGACCGAGACGGTATTTGCCTCCATGCAGCTGGAATGAACCAGAATGTCCCCTTCGCCGGTAAAAGGCAGCGCCTTTTACCGGCGTAACGTGCTGTTTGGGGCGAATTTGGCCTTGACGGACGGGGAAAGATGGGGGATAATAAAGTTTGGTTTCCCATTGGGCTGCACATGGAATGTGCAATGTGCAATGGCACGAAAAACAAGACCCATCGCAAAGAGGTATCCCCTCTTTTTCTGATTTTTGGAATTTACGACGCAAAGGAGCATCACCCATGACACAGACGGTCGTCTCCGTCCAGCTGCCCGTGCAGGAGTCGTTGGAGATTCAGAAAAACCGTATCACCCCCGCGCCGGAACGGGACAGCGGAAAGCGCATTTGCGTGATCACCGGTATCCACGGCGACGAGCTGGAGGGGCAGTATCTGGCCTACCGGTTGAACCGGGCGCTGGCTGCTCACCCGGAGCTGCTCACCGCCACGGTGGACATCTACCCCGCCATCAACCCGCTGGGCATCAATTCCATCACCCGGGGCATCCCCCTCTTTGACCTGGACATGAACCGGGTCTTCCCAGGCGACCCCAACGGGGCCATGGTGGAACAC
The DNA here is from genome assembly GCA_021205205.1 of Clostridiales bacterium. Taxonomy (GTDB): domain Bacteria; phylum Bacillota; class Clostridia; order Oscillospirales; family Oscillospiraceae; genus Onthomonas. The sequence goes on along the minus strand of JAJPXY010000068.1, from coordinate 929 downwards.
ATCGCCTGCGAGGTGGTGGAGGACATCAAGGGGGCGGACATCGCCATCGACGTCCACGCCAGCAATATCTTCCTGACCGAGCTTCCCCAGGTGCGCATCTCTGAGGAGACCGCCCCCCGGCTGGTGCCGCTGGCCCGGGAGCTGAACATCGACTTCATCTGGGTCCACGCCGCCGCCACGGTGCTGGAGTCCACCCTGGCCCACTCGCTGAACAGCGCGGGGACAGACTGCCTGGTGGTGGAGATGGGCGTGGGGATGCGTCTGACCCGCAGCTACGGCGACCAGCTGCTGGACGGCATTTTGAACCTGATGCGCACCCAGGGGATGTGGCTGGGCGAGACGCCCAAGCCCCGTGAGCCTATCATCGGTCGGGACGAGGTGGCGTTTTTAAACGCCGATGCCGCCGGTATTTTCATCCCCGAGGTACGTCATAACCATATGGTGGAAAAGGGGCAGCTGCTGGGCGTGGTAGCCGACCCCTTGACCGGCCAGGACAAGGAGCTTGTCACCGCGCCGGAGGCGGGGCTGCTGTTCACCCTGCGGGATTACCCCGTGGTCTACCCTGGCAGCCTGCTGGGCCGCATTTTGACGGGAGGGTTTGAACGATGAAGCAGGAGACGCTTTTCACTCTGGACACGCCCTACCGCCAGAGCCTGGCGGTGACGGGCTTCCGCTTCGGCCAAGGCTCCAAGTCCTGCGCCATCGTTGGCGCGCTGCGGGGCAACGAGGTACAGCAAATGTACGTCTGCTCCCAGCTGGTGCTGGCGCTGAAAAAGCTGGAGGAGCAGGGCGCCATCAACAGCGACCGGGAGATTTTGGTGGTCCACTCGGTGAACCACTTCTCCATGAACGTGGGCAGCCGGTTCTGGGCCATGGACAACACCGACATCAACCGGATGTTCCCCGGCTACGACCAGGGGGAGACCACC
>JAJPXY010000066.1 GCA_021205205.1 Clostridiales bacterium | reverse complement strand
TTTTCGCAAACGGCTTTTAGGGGGGGCCCTGGGCGGCCCGGGAACCCCACGCTAAACCTGGGGGCGGCTATGGGCCGCCCCTACAAAAAAGTGCAATTTTTCCGCCAGCTTTTCAAAATTGTTTTCCCTGCGGTCACACACTCCGCCGCCCCAAAGCAAACGCCCCCGCCGCCCTTTTGGGACGGCGGGAGCGGAAAAGCTCTGCTGTCTGATTTTCTGCGGGGTTTGCGCACTCACTCCAGCTGACATTTTTGCTGCACGAACTGCACCATCTGCCGGGCGGTGTGGAACAGCTTCCGGTTGGTGCGGTAGGTCAGGAAGATGTCCCGGCTGCTGGTCAGCCCCTCCAGGGGGACCTCCGTAACCCGGTCCCAGGGCAGCTGGTTCACCTTGGCCAGAATGGCCACTCCCATGCCATCGGCCACCAGGTTGACGATGGCCAGTTCGTTGTAGGCGTAGTGGCACAGGTCAGGCTGGACGTTCTGCTGCTGGAGGTACTCCATAATGGGCCTGTGCATGGGAGAGCGGTCAAAGTATGTCACCATGGGGACCCCGTTCAGCTCGGCCCCCGCCAGGGGGACCCCCGACTGCTGATACTTCCGCTCCATCCAGTGGCTCTTGGGGACGATGAGCACCAGAGGCTGGCGGAGGATGGGGATCTGGGTCAGCTCGCTGTGGCCGGTGATGGCGGAGCTGAACGCCAGGTCCACGGTGTTGTTTTGCAGCGCCTGGACGATCTCGCCGGTGTCCATCTCCACGGACTTCAGGTGGGCGGTGGCGGCCCGGCCGCTGGCCCGGAACGCCCGGAACAGCTGGGGCAGGAAGTGCTCCGACAGGGGGTTGATGTAGGCGATGGTCAGGGTGTCCTCCGCCTGGTCCTTCAGGCGTTTCATCTCCCGGGTGGCGGCGTCCACGTCCCGGATGATCTGCCGGGCGTGGTAGAGGAACGCCTCCCCCTCGGCGGTCAAGGCGATACCCCGGCCCCGCTTCTCGAACAGGGGGACGCCCAGCTCGTCCTCCAGCTTGCTCAGCGACATACTCAGGCTGGGCTGAGCGATCATCAGCTACTTGGCGGCGCTGGCCATGTGCATCCGCTCCGCCGTTTTCTCGAAATAGATGATTTGATTCAGCGTCATATCTCGTCTCTCTCCTGTTCACCGCAAGCCCTTTTTTACGCCTATAGAATATATCAATTTTTACTATTAGTCAAGAGATTTAAGTGATGAAACGCTGCCACAACTGTGGTTTTCCTACCCGACGTCATCTTTTCCCTGTCCGGGGAAGATATGGAGCACATATTCCCGGAACACGTAGTCCGCGTTGTCGGGGGTGACGCTCGTGTACAGGTTCGCCCCGATTTGGACGGTGACGCCGTCCGCCCCGCGAAGCCCCAGGCTGGGGGCGGGCTGCACCGCCACCTGTTCTGTCAGGCCGTTTTCTTGAACCAGCGCCTGGAACCGCGCCAGGACCTCCTCCGCCATCTGACCTTCACCGGCCTCATCCCGTTCCATACAGACCAACACCTCAAACATAACGAACCTCCTAACGTTTCGGCGCGGAACAACAGCGCCCGCAGGAGACGCAGAACTCCGTTCTGTCCTCCTTCGGGCGCGACAAGCAAGGCGACATCGCCTTAAAGCAAGCTGTTTTGTTTTTGAAAACCGCAGGGTTTCTCACTGCCGGGCGGCGCGCCGCAAGGCTCCGCCGCCACTCTCTATTATAAGGAGGCGCATCCCAAAAGTCAATTATAAATGGGAACTTTTTGGCGGATAACTTGCATTATTCACATTCTGTACACATTTTTCCGTTACAATTCCGCGGCCTGCCCCGGTTTTTACAAACCAAACCGCCCGGGGCGGACCGCCGGGCGGGAAAGGGTGTCACTGGTACTTTTTCATCCGCTCCAAAATCTCGTTCACGGTGACCTCCGGGGTGGTGAAGTCGGTGATGACCTCGTCGGCGGCGCCGAAGTAGTAGGGCTTCCGGGCCTCGAAGCGGTCGATGAAGTCCTGCTTGCCGTTCTGGGCCAAGGGGCGGTCGGCCAGGTCCTCGCCGTCGAAAATCTCGTCCACCGGGCGGTTGAGCAGGAACACCACGCCGTTGTTGCGCAGGGCCTTGACGTTTTCCTCCCGCATCACCATGCCGCCGCCGGTGGCGATGATCAGGTCGTCCATGTGCTCCAGCTCGTGGCACAGGGCGGTCTCCAGGTCCCGGTAGTACCCCTCGCCGTCAGTGGCGAAGATCTCCGAGGTGGTGCGATCCTCCCGGGTCTGGATGGTCACGTCGGCGTCCACCAGGGTGCGGCCGAGCTTTTCGCTGAGCAGCAGGCCACAGGTGGTCTTGCCGCTGCCCATCATGCCAATGAGTACAATGTTTTTCATAGGGGTCTCTCTCCATTTCTCAGGCGGCAAAGTGCCGCCAAAACAGTCTTTTGTTTCACACTTTAACGCGGTGTGGTGCGAAATTGCGCGGATAAAAAAACAGCTGTCAACCATCGTTTGTGACAGCGATTTTTATTATATAGGAACATGGCGGTTTTGTCAACACGGGGCGCGGGGATTTGAAAAAGAAACGGGAAAGCGGGGGAAGGGCCGCGGCGCGGACTGCAATTTTTCAAAACTGTCCAAAAGTCTATTGTAAAAACCGCCGGGAACTGGTAAAATAACAACGAACGACATTGCGTTTTCCTCTGCCGGTTTGGCAGCTTCTCCCTTTGGACCCGCTACAACGAAAGGAGTTTTTCTATGTACCGTATTCTCGAACTGAACCCACAGTTAAAGCCCTTCGAAGGGGACATCCAGCTGCGGATGGACAACTATTATCGCAAGAAAGACCAGCTGGTGGGCGACGGCCGCACCCTAAACGAGTTCGCCAACGCCTATCTGTACTTCGGCTTCCACCATGTGGAGGACGGCTGGGTCTACCGGGAGTGGGCGCCCGGGGCGGACCAGCTCTACCTGGAGGGCGAGTTCAACGGCTGGAACAAGACCAGCCATCCTATGGAGAAGATCGACCCCTACTTTGGTACCTGGGAGATCAAGCTGCCGGAGGAGGCCCTCCACAACGCCAGCAAGGTGAAAACCGTGGTGAAAAACGGCGACGCCCTGACCGAGCATATCCCCCTCTACGCCCGGCGGGTGGTGCATGACGAGACGACGCTGCAATGGTGCTGCGAGGTCTGGGACGACCAGAAGCAGTTCCCCTGGACGGACTACGGCTTCCACCTGGACGCGCCCCTCTATATCTACGAGGCCCACGTGGGCATGGCCCAGGAGGAGGAGCGCATCGGCACCTACCGGGAGTTCGCGGACAAGACGCTGCCCCGCATCAAAAAGGCCGGCTACAACACCATCCAGCTGATGGCCATTATGGAGCACCCCTATTACGGCTCCTTTGGCTACCAGGTGTCCAGCTTCTACGCTGCCTCCAGCTGGTTCGGTCTGCCGGAGGACCTGAAATACCTGGTCAACACCGCCCACTCCATGGGTCTGCGGGTGCTGCTGGACGTGGTCCACTCCCACGCCGTCAAGAACACCGCCGAGGGCATCAACCTCTTCGACGGCACCACCGAGCAGTTCTTCCACCCCGGCGAGCAGGGGGAGCACCCCGCCTGGGGGACCAAGTGCTTCAACTATGACCGCAACGAGGTGCTGCACTTCCTGCTCTCCAACCTGAAATTCTGGATGACGGAGTATCACTTCGACGGCTTCCGGTTCGACGGCGTCACCTCCATGCTCTACCACGACCACGGCCTGGGCACCGACTTCAACACCAACGACAAGTATTTCTCCCTGAACACCGACACCCAGTCCATTACCTACCTCCAGCTGGCCAACGAGCTGATCCGGCAGGTGAACCCCCACGCCGTCACCATCGCGGAGGATATGTCCGGTATGCCGGGGATGTGCCTGCCCATCCAGGACGGCGGCATCGGCTTTGACTACCGGCTGGGGATGGGTCTGCCGGATATGTGGATCAAGCTGGTGAAGGAACAGTCCGACGACGCCTGGGACCTCCAGCAGATTTGGGGCTCCATGTGTCTGCGCCGCCCCGGCGAAAAGACCATCGCCTATGTGGAGAGCCACGACCAGGCCCTGGTGGGCGACAAGACCATGATCTTCCGACTGGCGGACGCCGCCATGTACACCGACATGGACAAGGCCTGTCACACGCTGGTCATCGACCGGGCCATCGCCCTGCACAAGATGATCCGTCTGCTGACCATCGGCGGCGGCGGCGAGGGTTATCTGAACTTCATGGGCAACGAGTTCGGCCACCCCGAATGGATCGACTTCCCCCGGGAGGGCAACGGTTGGAGCTTCAAATACTGCCGCCGCCAGTGGAGCCTGCTGGACAACGGCTATTTGAAGTACCAGTGGCTGGGCGACTTCGACCGGGATATGATCGCCGTCACCAAGCGTTACCGCATCTTCGACCAGGGGATGGCCGACCTGAAATGGGTCAACGTGGGGGACCATGTGCTGGCCTTTGAGCGCAACAGCCTGTTGTTCGTGTTCAACTTCCACCCCACCAAGTCCTTCAGCGACTATATGATTCCCGTGTCCCAGCCCCACGACTACGAAGTGGCCCTCTCCAGCGACGATGGGAAATTCGGCGGCCAGGATCGCATCGGCCACGTCCGCTATGCCTCCCTGGTCCCCGGCGTGGAGGGCAGCCATGTGAAGCTGTACCTGCCCAGCCGCACCGCCGTGGTGCTGCGGCCTGTGCCCCAGCAGGAGCCGACGGGCTGTTGACAGCTGTTAGCTGTTAGCCAGGCGCAGTCAACCAATGAAACAGCAACGCCGGAGGCGGAACAAACCGTCTCCGGCGCTTTTTTGAAAAACGAAAATTTGCTCTTGACTTTTCCGGTTTTTGTGGTAAACTAATCTCTGTTATGCGGGAGTAGCTCATCTGGTAGAGCGCCACCTTGCCAAGGTGGAGGTAGCGAGTTCGAGCCTCGTCTTCCGCTCCACGTTTAAGGGATTTACTACGGTAAGTCCCTTTTTCTTCGCGTTTTGAGGGGCACTCGAACTCGCTGCCTCCACCCAAAATCCGCCGGTCAGGCGGATTTTTGCAATCAGAGGTTCCCGGTACCCGGAAAAGACCAACGGGCTTTTCCGGGGCAGGGTAGCGGGTTCGAGCCTCGTCTCCCGCTCCACGTTTAAGGGATTTACTACGGTAAGTCCCTTTTTCTTCGCGTTTTGAGGGGCACTCGAACTCGCTGCCTCCACCCAAAATCCGCCGGTCAGGCGGATTTTTGCAATCAGAGGTTCCCGGTACCCGGAAAAGACCAACGGGCTTTTCCGGGGCAGGGTAGCGGGTTCGAGCCTCGTCTCCCGCGTCGTCGCCGCAGACTCCATATCCTTCGCTTCCGGCTTCGTCGTCGCAAACTCCATATTCTTCGCTTCCGGCTAAAGCCGAAAGCTCATCCATTCCGTTGCTCCTCATCTTCTCACCGAACCCGCTGCGCTGGGCTTCGGTGGGATTTTATATAGAAAAGCGCATCCATTCCGTTGCGTCTCCTCCGCCGTCAAGCGGCACTTCCGGGACGTTGCCCCTCCCTGTCCCAGCCGAACCCGCTTGCTCTGTGACCGCAGGGAATCCCCAGCGGGGAGGCTTTGGCGGGATTTCCTTAGCTGGTCGCTTTTCAGCAGCACTCGAACTCGCTGCCTCCACCCAAAATCCGTTTCAGGCGGATTTTTGCAATGACGCACTGTAAAATGAAACTACAGCGAAAAAGGGAGCGGTTTTTGCTGACGGCTCATCCATTTTTCTGATACAAAATGCGGATGGAGTTGGCAATGCAAATCATGGCCACGCCGGTATCGGCAAACACCGCCAGCCACATATTGGCGAACCCCAGCAGACCCGCCACCAACACCAGCGCCTTCACCACCAGGGCGAACACCACGTTCTGCCGGGAGATGGCGGTGCTGCGGCGGGCCAGCCGCACCGCCTTGGGGATGGCGGTCAGCTCGCCGGTCATAAAGGCCAGGTCGGCGGCCTCGATGGCGGCGTCCGCGCCGCTGCCCATAGCGGCCCCCACGTCGGCCCCCGCCAGCACCGGGGCGTCGTTGATGCCGTCCCCCACAAAGAGGACGCCGCCGGAGGCGCTGCGCACCTCCTCCAGGGCGGAGAGCTTCTCCTGGGGCAGCAGTCTGGCCCGTACCTGGCGGATGCCCACCTGGTCGGCCACGGCCCGGGCGCTCTCCTCCCCGTCGCCGGTGAGCATGACCGAGGTCAGCCCCAGCTGGTGCAGCTGGGTGAGGGCCTTTTTCGCGTTGGGCTTGACGGTGTCGGAGATGAGGATGCGGCCCCAATAGGCCCCGTCCTTTGCGGTGAGGACCTGGGTGCAGCCGGGGGCCGGTTCCAGCTCCGGCAGAGCCACGCCCGCCTCCTCCAGCAGCGCCCGGTTGCCGCAGAGGAACCCGGCGGCGGCCACGCCCTTGCCCGCCACCTCCCGCACGTCCGCCGGGGCAGTGACCTCCAGGCCCTGCGCCTGGGCGGCGGCCTGGATGGAGTGGGCAATGGGGTGGGTGGAGTGCAGCTCACAGGCGGCGGCAGCGGCCAGCAGCTCGTTGGCCTCCACGCCGGGGGCAGGCTCCAGCGCCTGCACCACAAAGTTGCCCTGGGTGATGGTGCCGGTCTTGTCCAGCACCACCGCCTTCACCTTGGCCAGGGCCTCCATGGCGTTGCCGCCCTTAAAGAGGATCTGTTCCTTGGAGGCCGCGCCGATGCCCGCGAAGAAGGCCAGCGGCACCGACAGCACCAGGGCGCAGGGGCAGGAGATGACCAGGAAGGTGCAGGCGGTCTTGACCCAATAGAGCCAGTCGCCGGTGATGAGCGACGGAATCACCGCCACGATGAGGGCGGCGGCCACCACCACGGGGGTATAGACCCGGGAGAACCGGGTGATGAACCGGTCGATTTGGGGCTTGGCGGCGGCGGCGTTCTCCACGCTGTCCAGAATCCGGCTGACCATGGACTCGGCCAGCACCGCCTCCACCCGAACAGTCAACAGGCCGGTGTTGTTGACGCAGCCGGAGACGACTTTGTCGCCGGGGCGGACGGAGACGGGCACCGGCTCACCGGTGACGGCGGAGGTGTCCACCTGGCTCTCGCCCCGGACCACCACCCCGTCCAGGGGGATGCGGTCGCCAGGGCGCACCTGCACCAGGTCGCCCACCCTGGCCTCCTCGGCGGGGAGAATCGTCTCCACCCCGTCGTGGAGCAGGGTGACCACCTCGGGCCGCAGGTCCAGGGCGTCCATGATGTTGCTGCGGGACTGGGCCACCGCCCGGTCCTCGAAGAACTCGCCCACCCGGTAGAACAGCATGACCCCCAGGGCCTCCGGGTACTCCCCGATGGCGAAGGCCCCGATGGTGGCGATGGACATCAGGAAGTTTTCGTCGAAAACCTTGCCGTGGGCCAGGTTTTTCCCGGCGGTGAGCAGCACATTCCGCCCCACCAGCAGGTAGCCCGCCAGGGCGCACAGCAGCGTCACCCAGAAATAAATCTCCGGCAGCAGGTGGTGGGTCAGCAGCGCCGCCAGCAGCGCCGCCGCGCCGATGCAGATTTCCACCAGGTCGTGGCCCTCCTCCTCCGGCTCCGCATGGGAGGCCCGGGGACGGCCCTCCAGGGGCCGCAGCACCACGCCCGGCTCGGCGCGGTCGATGACCTCCTGAATATCACCCAGCAGCGCCTCCGGGTCAGGGGCCGTGACCCGCATTTGCCGGGTGGCGTAGGTGATGGTCACGTCCTCCACCCCGGCCACATCGTTGAGCTTGCGCTCCAGCTTGGCGGCGCAGTTGGCGCAATCCAGGTTTTCCACCAGATAAACGGCGGTTTTGCCCCGCAAATGTTCTGCGTGGTGGACCGGCTCCACTGGCTCGTGGTCGTGGTGGTGGTGTTCGTGGCCACAGCCGCACTCGTCCTCGTGATGATGGTGATGCTCGTGACTGCACCCGCACTCGTCCTCGTCGTGATGGTGATGCTCGTGGCCGCACCCACACTCGTTCTCGTCGTGATGGTGATGATGCTCCTGCTCCTGCACGTCCTCGGGGGTCAACGCCGGGTCGTTCTTGATTTCACTCATGGGGGACACCCGCTTTCTGTTCTATCATTTGAACGGTTGTTCATATGTTCAAACAAAGAATACCGCAGACGCCGCCCTTTGTCAAGGGGAAAAACGCAAAAAACGGAGCGGAGGGAAATTTTGATGTGCCTCCTGTCAAGTAGACAGTGAAAAAACGAAAAAGGATTTCTATG
>JAJPXY010000130.1:4756-8464 GCA_021205205.1 Clostridiales bacterium | reverse complement strand
GCCCCAGACGCTTCCTGGTCTGTGGGCTGTGGGGCGCTGTTCAGGGAGAAGATACTATGCAGACGGAGTTTGAATTTGAGCTGCCCAAGGGGTATGTGGACCAGAACGGAGACGTGCATAAGCGGGGCGTGATGCGCCTGGCCACCGCGGCCGACGAGATTTTGCCCATGCGGGATCAGCGGGTGCAGCAAAACGCGGGCTATCTGACCATCATCCTGCTGTCCAGGGTGGTGACGAAGCTGGGTACGCTGAGCACCATCAACACCCGGGTCATCGAAAACCTGTTCACCATGGACCTGGCGTATTTGCAGGATATGTACCAGCGGATCAATATGTCCGAGATGCCTCAGTACAAGGTGACCTGCCCCCACTGCGGCCAGCAGTTTGAGGTGCCGCTGGATTTTCTGCTGGGCTAGCGTGTGAGCCGGGTGTGAATCAGGAGCCGATGCCGACCTTTGCGTGGCAATCTATCCCTCTGCGGCCGGACAGTCCGCTGCAAAACCGACAAACGCGGGGGATGCAGCTCTACCCCCAGGATCGGCTTTACCAGGAGATGGCCTTTTTGGCCTACTATCTGCACTGGTCCTTCCAGGAATTGATGGAGCTGGAGCATGGAGAGCGGCGGCGCTGGTGCCGTGAGGTGTCCGCCATCAACAAAAAGTTAAGCGGCGACGACAAAAAACCTTTGAATTTCGATGACAGGCAGGTGACGGCAGATGGCGGGAAACGACCCTTTTCAGGTCTTTCGATTCCTGGTGGAGGTGGAAAACAGCGGCGTCGTTGTGGCGGCGTTCTCTCAGTTTTCCGGCATCAGGATGGAGGTGCAGACGGTGCAGGGGCGCTCCGGCGACGATCCGCGGGGGGTGCAGTCTTACATCCCAGTGCTGACCTCCTTCGCGCCGGTGACGCTGACCAAGGGGGTCATTGGCGACAATGACTTCCTGGACTGGATGTTCTCCGCCGCCGCCGGGGCGTATGACGGCCCCAGCGACAAATCCCTGCGCCGGACGCTGAACATCGTCGCGCTGGACAGCCAAGGCAGGCGGGGCGTCACCTGGACGCTGCACAACGCCCTGCCCATCGGCTATGAACTGGCCCCCATGGACGGCAGCAGGAGCGAGGTGCTTTCCGAAAGCCTGACCTTTGCCATCGAGGGGATGGAGCGGAAAACAGAGACGGTTTAGACCGGGACGATTCCAGACCAACAGAGGCGACCGCCGAAGGCGTCGGCTCCATATAGAACGGAGGGAGAGAACAATGTCGTTGCTATCCGGCTCATATTTTGAAGTATACCTGTTCGGCAACGGGGTCAGCCTGGGGGGTAACTTTCTCTCTGTCAGCGGATTGGACATGGAATTTGAATACGAGGTCTACTGCGAGGGCGGCAGCAGCTATCCTCGCTATTTTTTCAAGAACGCCAAGCCCCAGACCCTGGTGCTGGAGCAGGGAACGGTGACCAGTGTGGACAGCGTGTCCGTGCTGATCAACCTGGTCAACCTGGGGGTCTCTGTGCCGCTGGAAGGTACCATCATGCTGCGGGACAGCTTCGGGAACACAATGCGGGTCTGGACCATCTGCGGCGCGCACCTGGTCAAGTATGTTGGCCCCAGCCTGAACAGCAATCAGCCCGAGCTGGCCGTCAGCCGCATTGAACTGATGTATAACGGGTGCAGCTGATGAAAACCATTACATCGGCAAAAGAGAATATGGCGCTGCTCTCCCAGGAGCAGCTGTCACAGGCGGCCTTTGCCACGCTGTGCCAGGCATTTGCTTTGCGGCTGCTGGAACGCGCAGGCTATGAGGATGGCCTGTATCAGCAAGCGGCGCTGGACTTTCTGGAGGAAGGGCAGGAAAGCCCGCCTCCGGTGGAAAACGTATTCAACATCGACCTGAGCATCGTGCTGGAATCTCTGCGGAAAGAGGAGAAGGAGCGCCGTCAGGAAAAACAGGCGGCGGAGAAGCTGCTGACCCAGGTGCTGCAACTCCAGGAGCAGGTATCGGCCCAGACCCGCGGCGAAAAGGCGGGAGCAGAGCAGCGGTTCCTGACCGTGCAGCTGTACCCGGCCACCCTTTGGCAGCAGACGGTGTACGCCGAGCGCTTGCTTCACGGCGGAAACTCAGAAGATGCCGCCGCGCCGCTGACTGCACTGGGTGGCCGCCAGGGGCAGCGACTGACCGCTGTCCCCTCCCGAAACGGGGAAAACGCCGGGAACCGGTCACAGGCGGCTAACGTGCAGCTGCCTGTACAGGCGATCATGGCCTGGCAGCGCAGCCATCCCAATGGGGCGGAGTCTGCCGCGCCGGGGCGGCCTGGCCGCCGGATGACCTGGCGCTCTGCCCTGTCCGAACAGGACGCCCCGCCCCCGGGCAAGGACTGGGCGGCGGAGGTGTCCGCTGCACGGCCCCTCGCCGTGCAGCCAGAGCCGACCGGCCGACAGACCGGCAGGTACGGCCTTCCGCCGGAGCCGCTGACGTACCGGACGGAGCAGGAAAAGGAGGGGCAGAGCGTCGCCCCGTCAGCCGACAGACAGCTGGCGCAGACGGTTTCTGACGCGGTGAATCGGGTGTTACAGCGCCACCTGGAGGATGCGCGCCCGTCCCGCCCTGCGCGGGAGGTGGCGCAGACCCCCACGGGGCAGACCCGGACTCCCACGGCGGGGCAGCAGCGCGACAGACGACCGGAGACAGCGTCCTCCCCCGAACATACGGGAGGGCAGACGGCGGCTCGGCCGGAACCTCCGGCCCCTCCCGCCCCGGCGCGGGCAGCGGGAGAGCGGCAGAAGCAGCGCGAAAAGCAGGACCGACAGAGCAGAACGAACCGTGTCACGGAGGAAGCGGGAACGCCGTCCTTCACGGGCCCCCCTTCCCAGCGTGAGACAGCACCCGTCTGGCGGGAGTCGAAGCCGGAAGCACTCAGGGAGGAATCCCGCGATGCGGCGCGGCTGACCGCCGCGAACGCCGCCCCGGAAGGGGCGGGGACGGCGGAACATCCGTCAACCTCTGCCGCCGCATTGGTTCCAGAAATGCGGACCGCAGGGACTGTGCCGCCGCAAAAAAGCGGGACGCCATGGCGGGAGACAGATACACCAGAGGAAGATGCGTCTGCGGCTTCCTGGCATAGGAGCGGCCAGCGCGTTTTGCCCCGGCGGGACAGCCTGGGCACAGTCGCTGTGCAGCCTGACCAACCGTCGGGGCAGCCACCCGCGGAATGGCTCCCATTGGAGCCGCTGGAGCTGGCACAGTTGGACGAAAGCGCAGTCCATGAAGAAGGGGCGGCGCGGCTTGGCTCCCGCGAGAACTCGACCACGTCCCAACGGAGAGAGCAACCTGTTGGGTCTGCGGCAGGCCCGAAAGGGCAGGACGCAGACGAACGGACTACTACCCCCCGGGGGAACTCCTCGGACCAGGCCCCCTCCCCCGCCCGAGAACGGGCAGCGGCACCAGAACGGCCCTCCTTGGGGGCTTCCAGCCCGGGCCTTGCCACAGTGAGCCGGGATGTGCGCATGGCGGGCGGCGATTCCCTCGGAAATACGCAGGGGTCGGCGCAGCCGCTGCGCCAGGAAGGCCACAGTGAGGAGGCGCTGACTAATTCTGCGTCGGAGGGCCAGACGAGGCAACAGACCACCGCCGGGGAGGCGCAACAGAACCGGCAGCCGCAGCCCCCGACGCCAGAACTGCACCACCCCAAGACGGCGCAGACCGCCGCCG
>JAJPXY010000130.1:0-4656 GCA_021205205.1 Clostridiales bacterium | reverse complement strand
ACCGGCAGCCGCAGCCCCCAATGGCAGAGCTGCACCACCCCGAGACAGCGCAGACCGCCCCCGGGGAGGTTCAGCGAAACCGGCAGCCGTAGCCCCATTTTGACGGGATCTCCATTGTCCAGCGGGAGATGGGGACGCTAGCAGAGAGGGCGATGAGAGCCATCCCCGGACTGCCAACGGAAGAAACCGCTCTCCTCCGGCAGATGCAGCCGGGCGATTTTGCGGAGAACGGGAATGAGCCGCTGGTTCATCCGGCGGTGAGCGCAGAGGGCAGCGCGTTGCCGACCGCTCCGCCCCAGGCGGGTCGAAAGGCCGTTTTGCCGCCGGTTGCCCCGCCCTGGGCGGCGCGTTCCCGGGCAGATGAGAAGCCGGGGACTGCAACAGCCAGACAGAGCGCGCCATCGGCGCAGAGGGTGTCAAATGGGCCGGATGCGACAACAGCACCGGAGAAACCAGCATACCAAACCTCCTATGGTCTACAGGGGGAGACGCTGACCCATCGGACAGGTGGAGAACGTCGGGACGGCGCAGTCGGTGCGCCGGGACAGGGCGTTGCCTATCCCCGGCAGCCGAAGCCGCTCGGCGGAGCGGGCAACCAAAACCTGCGCCCGCCATTTCCGGGACAGGCAGAGAGCGGCGGGACGGAACGCGGCAGCGGTCAAACGCTGGCGCAGACCAGCCGGACGGCTGGGAACCAAAGCCAGCCCTCCGCGCACGGGGCGCACCCCGCCGAACCGGCAGAACCGCGTGAGCAGGGCGGTCAGCAGCCGTTGGCTGCGCCGACAATAACCCCTTCGGTGCTGCGGGAGATCCGCACCACCCTGACAGAGCCGGGAACCCATCCCCTCCGGGGGGCGAGTATGGCGCAGACCGTCCGGGACGGGCGGGAAACGCTGACTCGATTCACGGCGGAGGAGGGCGGCGAACTGCCAGCGGCGGTCGCCCTGGAACACGACAGGTCCTCCCGGAGGGGGACAGAAGCTGTTGACGGGGAAGGGAGCCGTTTGGCTTCTCGGCGCCCCGACAGCAGCGGTCAGTATCGCACGGCCGCCAGTCCCGGCGGGCACCAGTGGACAGCCGCGACGGCGCGGGGGGCCTCCATGCCGACAGCAAGCCCGGGCGTACAGCCCCAAGGGCGGGGCGAAGCGGCCTCCGCGAGTTATCTGCCCTCCGCATACGAAACCGGCGGACTGAGTATCCTCCGCCGCCAGCCTCTGACGGTGCAGCGGACAATGAACACTTCTGGTTTCCCGGGCAATGCTCCAGCCGGGACGGCAGACGCCCCGCAGGGCACTACCCCCGCCGCCGTTCAGCCCGTTGGGCACCCCGACTTCCCTTCGCCGGGGTTCCTCTCCCATCGGGGAGACCGGAGTCTGGCGGACAGCGTCCCACCGAGCGGACGCAATGGCGAGCGCGTCCCCTTCGCCCCTGCCAACGGAGGGCGGGAGACGCCTCTGTCCCAGAGGACGCCCGACACACAGGCGCTGCCCAAGCAGCCTGTCGGCGAGGGTGGCTGGCCGGAACAGGTGGAGCTGTCCTATCTGCCGCAGCAGCCGGGCGCGGAGCAGCCCCAGAGCGCACCGCCGCCTGCCCAGCCTGCCATGGATTCTGAGTATGTGCGCAGCCTTCCGGGCTGGGCGCAGAACTTCCTGAAAGAGGGCAGACCGGGGGCGGAGACATCCGGTTCCGGCACACAGATGGGGGTGGCGCGGAGCATTGCCACCCTGCCAACGGGGACAGCGCAGCAGGAGCAGGTGACATGGACCGCGCCACAGGCCAATCAGGCCAACCGCCGCCCCGCGGAAATCACCTACAAGCAAAAGGAAGAACCGCAGGATCAGACGGCGCAGACCGGGCGGATGAGCGACAGCGAGCTGCGGCGCACCGCCGACAAGGTTTATCAGATGATCGAGGAGCGGATCCGCCGGGAGCGCAGGCGGCTGGGCCTGTAAGTGAGGAGGTAGCGTGCAGATGTATGTGGGAACGCCAAATCCAAACCTGTTGATGCCACTGAAAAAAATGCACATATCCAAGGTGGGAGAAGGCGACAGCGGCTTTGACGTGCTGTACAACCCGGAGTCCTATGTCCAGGGGCGGGAGGTGCAGTATTCCGACAAGGCCGGCCTCTCCATGGATATGCCGATCACGCAGTTTTCCCACGGCTCGGCGGAGATTTTGCAGTTCAGCCTGTTCTTTGACAGTATGTCCGCAGGCAGCGAGGTGGGCGGTACGGCGGGGGACCGGCTGAAGTTCACCGCCAACCAGCTCCTGCCCTCGGCCACCAAGACCATCGACGTGCGGGAATACACCAATAAGGTGTACCAGCTGATGGAGATCGACGAGGAGCTGCACGTTCCGCCGCTGCTGCTGCTGACCTGGGGTTCGCTGAATTTTACCGGGCATCTCATCCGGTGCCAGCAGAAGTTTGTCCGCTTTAACGAGCAGGGCGTGCCTGTGCGCGCCTGGCTGGAGTGCGTGTTCCGCCAGTTCAACAGCAACCTGGCGACCAAGTCTCTCCAGTCGCCCGACACCACAAAGTATCGGACGGTACACCAGGGGGACGCGCTGTGGTCCTTCGCCGCCCGGGAGTATGGCGAGGCAAGCTGCTGGCGGGAGATCGCCAGAGCCAACCAAATCGAAAATCCCCGTTTGCTTCGCAGTGGGGACACCATTGCGCTGCCCGCGCTGAAATAGCGGACACCGCAGGTGGGGAAGGAGTGCTCCGTTATGGACTGGTCAACCTATGATATAACCGCACTGGAAACCAAATACGACCGGTTCCTGGCCCCGGCGGTGGAAATCACCCTGGGCGGGCGGACGCTGGACAGCACCAAAATTCCCATTCCTCAGCTGGAGGTAGAGCTGTCCGCAGACGGTTCCGCAGGTGGGTGTACGTTCACTGTGGACGGCCTGTTTGATTACGAAAACCGGAAGTGGAACAACGATTTGGCCTCCAGCGTCAAGGCCGGGGCAAAGCTGGAAATCTCCGGCGGTTATGTGAAGAAAAAGCCGCTGTTCTATGGCTATGTGGACGATTACACCATGGAACACATCAACGCAGGCGCGCCCCGGCTGATCGTCAACGGCATCGACGGCCTGGGCTTCCTGATGAGCTGCTATGAGCCGTACTACGGCGGGCAAAAGAAGTGCAAGGAGATCATCAGTGAGCTGCTGAAAAAAAGCGTCGCCGCCGGGTTCGCCACGGATGTGACGGTGGATACGGTCGGCGCTCTGAAAGACTTTGAGACGCCGCTGGTAAAGGAGCAGGTGGACGACTTCAAGTTCCTGCGGATTCTGGCGGAGCGTTACGGCATGGTTCTGATGGGGGTCAACGGGGAGCTGGTCTTTGACGCACTGTGGAAGGACTCCGCTTCCCTCATCAAGCTGACCATGGGCAACGGCTTGCTCAGCTTCAACAAGCGGGTCTCCCTGAAAAAACAGGTGGGAAAGGTGACTGTCTGGGGCAGGGACGTGAACCAGAAGTTCATCTCCGGCACTGCCGACAGCGTGAGCATCGGCGGCAAGGGAAAGAGCGCCGCCCAGCTGGTATCCGCCCTGAAAGATACGGAACTGCGGGAGTACAGCGAATACGCCCGCACCGCCGAGGAATGTACGCAGCTGGCGCAGGCGCGGCTGGACAGCATCGCCATGGAGCTGGTGTCCGGCGAGGGACAGTGCATCGGCATCCCGGAGCTGATCCCCGGCCGGTTCATCACCATCGACGGCCTGGAGGACGAGACAGAAGGCGTGTACTTTTTAAATAAGGTGGTACACTGTTTTTCGGCGGAGGGCTACTATACCAGCTTTGAGGTGAAGGGGGCGAAGACAGAGTGAGCATCGGAAAGCAGTTTGAGGACACGTTGGAGCAGGCGGGCTACGGCCTGTTTCACCAGATGGAGCGTCCGGGGCTGACTCTGGCCGTCGTCACCAACATCAACGACGACCAGAAGCTGAACCGGGTCAAATGCCTCCCCATCGAGAACGAGGAGGTGGAGGAGACGGACTGGTGCTACGTCATGGCGCCGCTGGGCGGCAAGGAGCACGGGCAGTTCTTCTTCCCCAACGTCAACGACCTGGTGGTGCTGGGCTATCTGGGGGGCGACCCCCATCGCCCCATCGTGCTGGGGGCGTTCTGGAACAGCGAGGTCACGCCGCCCTATACCATCGAGGACGGAAAGGTGTACAACTTTTCCATCAAGACCCCCAACGGCACGGAATTGCTGCTTTATGACGAGCCGGAGAAGCAAAAGGCGACGCTGACGCTGCCCTCCGGCACGACCCTGTGCCTGGACGACGAAAATCAGGCGGTCACGTTGTCGGATAAGGACGGCAAGAACCTGCTCAACATGGCGCTGGACAAGGGGGAGGTCACGGTGGCGGCGGATCAAAAGCTGACGCTGTCCGCCGGAGATACCTCCATCGTGCTGGAGGCCAGCGGCAAAATCACACAGAAGGCGTCCACGGAGATCGGGCTGGAGGCGGCCACCATCAAGGGCAAGGCCAGCAACCAGCTGGCCCTCCAGGGCGCCGCGGCGGAGGTCAAGGCGGATTCCACCCTGGACCTGAAGGGCGGAGCGCAGGCTACTCTGTCGGGCGGGATGGTGAAAATTAACTGACGCCGGGAATTATGGAATCAGAGGTTTCCTGATACGGGAA
>JAJPXY010000043.1 GCA_021205205.1 Clostridiales bacterium | reverse complement strand
CTTTTCTACATTATAGCATATTTTGAGAGAAAGAACGGAATAAATCAGAGGTTCCAAAGAAATGTTTAATTTTGCGTCCAAAACCAACGACCCCAACACCAAACTGGGCTGGAACGACCGTATCGGCTACGGCGTCGGCAACTTCGGTATGGCGTGGGTCAACGGCATGATGTCCGCGTTCTTCATGTCCTACCTGACCGACGTGTCCCTTGTGGACGCGGGGGTCGCCAGCACCATCATCGCCATTTCCAAGCTGTTTGACGGGTTCTCTGACCTGATCATGGGCCGCATCGTGGACGGTACCCACTCCAAAATGGGCAAGGCTCGTGTCTGGCTGGTGCGGATGTGCATCCCCATGGCCATCGCGGTGATCCTGCTGTTCAGCATCCCCTCCTCCTTCACGGGAATGGTGAAGTACGTCTACATCTTCGTCATCTACAACCTGGTCAACTCCGTGTTCTACACGTCCATGTTCGTCCCCTACAACTCGCTGATTTCGTTGACCACCAATGACAGCTACGAACACGGTATGCTGGGCAACATCAGCATGATTTTCCAGACCATCGCCAACATCACCATGAACACCTTCTTCATGGGCTGGGTCATCATGTTCGCCGGAACCGACACCCTGTACACCCCTGACGCCCAGAAGGGCTGGACTATGGCCACCATCGTGGTCGGTATCTTCATCGTGGTCTCCGCGTTCATCTGCGTCATGGGCACCAAGGAGCGCACCGCCGTACAGGTAGCCTCTGAGGACGAAAAGCCCAAGGACGACGACATCCCCGCTCTGGTGGCGCTGAAATCTCTGGTGACCAACAAGTACTGGGTCACGATGATCTTCTGTATGTTCGTGATTTTCTTCATCATCGTTATGTATTCCGCCGGGGCCATCTACTACTGCAAGGACGTGCTGGGCGACTACTCTCTGTACACCCCTGTAAACAACGCCCTTTCCATCTCCCAGTTCGCCACCATGTTCTTCACCCCCTTCTTCATGAAGAAGTTCGGCAAGCACCGCACCTATCAGTTGGGCCTGGTGGGAATGCTCCTGGGCTTTGCGGGCACCGGTCTCTGCGGCCCCAACGTGATGTTGCTGATCGTCTTTAACGTTCTGAAAGGCGTCGGCCTGGGCGCCGCAGGCGGCATGGCCTTCGGCATGGTGGCCGACACGCTGGAGTACAGCGAGTGGAAAACCGGCATCAAGTCCGTGGGCATGGGCAACGCCGCCATCTCCGCAGCCCAGAAGCTGGGCCTCGGCATCGGCCAGGTGGTCCTGGGCTGGGTGCTGGCCTTCGGCGGGTACGACGGCGCTGCCGAGGTGCAGTCCGCTTCCGCTCAGAGCGCCATCTCCTTCCTGTACAACTGGCTGCCGGTGGCAATGATCGTTGTCTGCTTCATCATCATGCTGTTCTACAAGCTGGATAAGGAAATGCCTCAGATCCACGCTGACCTGGAAGAACGCAAGAAGTAAGTAAATAGCCATTAGCCATTAGCTATTAGCTGTTAGTCAGGTGTTGCGATCCAAACGCACAGAGCTGAAAGGGTAGCATCACCAGGATAAAAGCGAATCGCTCGAATAGCTAAAGGTGCGCCAATATCACCATATCAAAACAAAAAAGGGTATCAGGGGACGAAATACCCCTGATACCCTTTGCACTAGGCAGGAAGGAAAAGTCTTATGAAAGAGAAAAATCTGGACAGCCGCCGGTGGCTGGTGCTAATCGCAAGCTGCCTCATCAACCTGTGCATCGGCTCCATCTACGCCTGGAGCGTGTTTGCCTCGCCCCTGGCGGAGAAGCTCAGCGCCCTTTCCGGCGGGGAGCTGACCTCCGCCAGCCTCTCCATCGTCTACACCGTGGCCAACTCCGTTGGCCCCGTCACTATGATTTCCGGCGGGTACATCAACGACAAGCTGGGTCCCCGGTGGGTGGTCTTTGCCGGTGGGCTGCTGTTCGGCGGCGGGATGCTGGCCAGCGGCTTCGCCACCAGTATCCCTATGCTCGTCGTCACCTATGGCCTGGGCTGCGGCCTGGGGATGGGGCTAGCCTACGGCTGCACCATCAACAACTCGGTCAAATTTTTCCCCGACAAGCGGGGACTCATCGGCGGCATTGCCACCGCCACTTATGGCCTCAGCTCGGTGCTGGTGCCGCCGGTGGCCAACCTGCTCATCTCTGGTTCAGGCATCAGCCAGGCGTTTATCGTGCTGGGCGTGGCGTTTGTCCTCATCGTGGGCGTGTTCTCCCAGTTCATCCTGAAATGTCCCGAAAACTACTGCCCCGCCGGGTATCAGCCAAAAGCGGCGCAGGGCGGGGCTGTCCTCTCCAACGACAAAAACTGGCGGGAAATGCTGGCCGACCCCACGTTTTACATGATGATCTTCATGCTGATGTGCTGGGCGTTCAGCGGCCTGATGATCACCTCTCAGGCGTCTCCCATGGCCCAGTCCATTACCGGCATGGGCGCGGGGCTTGCGGCTATGGTGGTCTCCGTTCTGGCGCTGTTCAACGCCGCCGGACGGGTGGTGGCCGGTTCCCTCTCAGACCGGTTTGGCCGTGTGACGGTGCTTTTGGCCGCTTTCCTGCTGGAAATTGTCGGTCTGGTCATTCTGCTGACCACCGGCGCCGGCGGAGTGGCTCAGTTTATCGCCGGGGTGTCCATCATGGGCATTTGCTTCGGCGCGCTGATGGGGGTCTACCCCGGCTTCACCGCCGACCAGTTCGGGGCAAAGAACAACAGCGTCAACTACGGCATTATGTTCATCGGCTTTGCCCTGGCTGGGTGCCTGGGGCCGTCAGTGGTTGGGAGGGTTCTCACCTCCACCGGCAGCTACAGCGGAGCCTTCCTCATCGCGGGGGGACTGGCCGTGCTGAGTATCGTGCTGGCGCTGCTCTATCAGAAAACCACAAAGAAGAAAACCATTTAACAGGAAAAATACAGGAGGTATCCCTATGGCTTATCAGTATCCCCACCTGTGCGCCCCCATCACCTTGGGCCGCACCACCTTCCGCAACCGGATGTTCTCCGCCCCCATGGGCGGCACCGACATCACCAACGACGGCTGCATCGGCCCCAAGTCCACCGCTTTCTATGAACTGCGGGGCAAGGGCGGCGCTGGAGCCGTTACGGTGTCCGAGTGCATGGTGCACCCCCAGACCGACGGCTCCCACGCCTACCATCTGGACGAGAGCATTTTGAACTCGCTGGCCTGCGCCACCTACACCGCCGACGCCATCCGCCGCCACGGGGCCATTCCCAGCCTGGAACTGTCCCACTCCGGCATGTACGCCGGGACGTATATGACCGACAAGTCCAAGCAGAAGTCCATGCACCAGTGGGGACCTTCCGCCTGCACCCGCCCCGACGGGGTGGAGGTCAAGGCCCTGACAAAAGGCCTGATCGATGAAATCGTGGCCGCCTATGGCCATGTGGCGGGCCTGGCGAAGCGAGCCGGGTTCGAGATGCTGATGATCCACGGCGGTCACGGCTGGCTCATCAACCAGTTCCTGTCCCCCTACTTCAACAAGCGCACCGACGAATACGGTGGCTCCCTGGAAAACCGCTGCCGGTTCGCCATTGAGGTGCTGCAATCCGTCCGGGCGGCGGTGGGGCCGTTTTTCCCAATCGAGTTCCGTATGTCCGGCTCCGAGCTGTTCGACGGCGGCTATGATTTGGAGGAGGGCTGTCGTATCGCCCAGCAGGTGGAACCTTACATCGACCTGCTCCACGTCTCCGCCGGGACCTACCAGCGGGGCTTCGGGGACACCCATCCCAGTATGTTCAAGGAACACGGCTGCAACGTCTATTTGGCCGCCGAAATCAAGAAGCACGTCAAGGTCCCTGTGGCCACCATCGGCGGCTTGAACGACCCGGCCAAGATGGAGGAGATCATTGCCTCCGGCAAGGCGGACGTGGTCTATATGGCCCGTGCGCTGCTGGCCGACCCCTTCCTGCCCAACAAGGTCATGGCGAATAAGAGCGAGGACATCGTGCGCTGTCTGCGGTGCTTCACCTGCATGGCGGAGCGGGCGGCTACCTCCACCCGCCGCTGCACCGTCAATCCGCTGATTGGCCGGGAGTGCGAAGGGGATGAAGTGCGTCCCGCCCCTGTCTCCAAAAAGGTGCTGGTGGCAGGGGGCGGCCCCGGCGGTCTGTATGCCGCCTACACCGCTGCCCGCCGGGGACATCGGGTTATCCTCTGCGAAAAGGAGGCCGAGCTGGGCGGCATCCTCAAGAGCGAGCAGGCTTTGCCCTTCAAGTACGAGATGTACCAGCTTGCGGGCACCTACGCCAAATTCGCCAGGGACGCGGGCGTGGAAATTCGTCTGAACACCGAGGTCACAAAAGAGTATGTGGAGCAGGAGGCCCCGGACGCCCTGATTATTGCCGTTGGCTCCGCCCCGCTGGTGCCGCCCATCCCCGGTCTGGACGGGGACAACGTGGTGGTGGTCAACAACTACTACCTGGAAAAAGACAAGGTCGGTGACGACGTAGTGGTCATGGGCGGCGGTCTGGCCGGGAGCGAGTGCGCCATCCACCTGGGACAGGAGGGCAAAACGGTCCATCTGGTGGAAATGCGGGACACCCTGGCCCCAGACGCCAACGTTCGGCGCCGTCCGCTCCTGCTGAAAGAAATCGACAAATATGTACACGTCCACACCGGCTATCGGGCGCTTCGCGTCACGGAGGAGGGCGTCATCTGCGCCAATCCGGAGGGTCAGGAAGTTCTCGTCCCCGGCAAGAGCGTCATCTGCGCCCTGGGCCAGCGCTCCCGCACCGACGTGGTGACGGCATTGCAGGGAACGGCCCCCTTCGTTCGGGTCATTGGCGACGCCAGCCGGGTCAGCACCATCACCAACGCCGTGTATTGGGGCTACCACGCCGCGCTGGATATTTGAAAAAAAGAAGCATGGCCGAAATCTATTTCAAATCCTTCGAGGTGTGTATTGGCCATTCGGCCAGCGCTCCCGGAATGTAGTACCTCATCCCCGGCTGGAAGTTTGACAACAAAAAGCCCTGCCTGGTGCGCTGACGTCTCAAGTGTGATATAATAAGGCTGGCAATCGGGCAAAGTGTCCCTTTTGCCAGCCTTATCCCACATCGAACTTCCGAGGAGGGAATGTTATGAATGAAATACTGCGCAGCGAGGCCGACCAGATCATCTCCGCCAGTCTGAACGCCGTCCTCCCGGACGAGGCGGTGCAGCGGGCGCTGAAACAGTTTCGCCCCCGTGGCGGCAAGACCCTGCTGGTGGCCACGGGCAAGGCGGCCTGGCAGATGGCAAACGCCGCTGTCAAGGCGCTGGGTCATGTGGACGGCGGTGTGGTGGTCACGAAATATCACCACGTCATGGGGGACATCCCCGGCGTGACCTGCTATGAGGCGGGGCACCCCGTCCCCGACGAGAACAGCTTCGCCGGGACCCGCAAGGCGCTGGAGCTGGTGCAGGGGCTGCGGAAGGAGGATACGGTGCTGTTCCTGCTCTCCGGCGGCGGCAGCGCCCTGTTTGAGCAGCCGCTCATCCCCGGCGACGAGCTACAGCGCATCACCAACCAGCTTTTGGCCAGCGGCGCTGACATCGTGGAGATGAACACCCTGCGCAAGCGGCTCAGCGGCGTCAAGGGCGGACGGTTCGCCCAGGCGTGCGCCCCCGCCCAGGTGTTCAGCGTGGTACTCAGCGATATTCTGGGTGACCCGCTGGACATGATCGCCAGCGGCCCCGCCTATCCCGACAGCTCCACCTGCGCCCAGGCCAAAGCTGTGGTGGAAAAGTACGGCTTGCACCTGTCCGACCGGGCGCTGGCTCTGTTGGACCAGGAGACCCCTAAGGTGCTGGACAACGTGGAGACGCAGATCACCGGCAGCGTCCGGGAGCTGTGCGCCGCAGCAGCGGCGGCCTGCGCCAGGCTGGGTTACGAGCCGGTCATCCTCACCGACCAGCTCTGCTGCGAGGCGCGGGAGGCGGGCAGTTTTCTGGCCAGCATCCTCCGCACCCACGCCGGGGAGGGCAAACGGGTGGCCTACATCGCCGGTGGTGAGACCGTGGTCCACCTGACGGGCAAGGGCCTGGGCGGGCGGAACCAGGAGCTGGCCCTGGCCGCCGCAACCGGCATTGCGGGCCTGGAGGGAGCCGCTGTGTTCTCCGTGGGCAGTGACGGCACCGACGGCCCCTGTGATGCCGCCGGAGGCTATGTGGACGGCGACACCCTGGCGGCTCTGACCGCCGCCGGGAAGGACGTATTTGCCGTTTTGCAGCACAACGACGCCTACCACGCCCTGCAAGCGGTGGACGGGCTGGTGGTCACCGGCACCACCGGTACCAACGTCAACGACGTGGCGGTGGCGCTGCTGCAAGGCTGACCGCCTGAAATCGTGTCGGCTCGCGGCAGTCTTCACCCGATTCCCTTCCGGCCTTCTATTGCTTGCTTCAATTCACTTTTTCCCACAGGGCTGCCGATTATCTGAAAGAATGGGACTGCACCATAGCGTCGCTTTGGTGCAGTTTCCATTTGCAAAGGAAAATAAGATTTTTTGCCGCCGATACCAGCTGGAAAGCCCAAATAACGGCCTGTTGCAAGGCCGGGAAAACATTGCTTGATATACTGCGGGATTTGTGATAAGCTAGTTACAATATAAAATCCTTCGTTCAATGCACTTGGAGGTGAACAGCAAATGAACAGGTTGAAGTTGCCACTGGGAATTGAAAACTTTATGGATATGCGCACTCGCGGCTACTACTATGTGGATAAGACCAATCTCATTCGGGATTTGCTGAACCAGGGTGCCTTGGTAACGCTTTTTACCCGCCCACGGCGTTTCGGCAAGAGCCTGAATATGAGTATGCTCCGGTATTTCTTTGAAGTGGAGACGGATAAGAGTATCTTCGATGGGCTGGCTATTTCCAAAGAAACAGCCCTGTGCCAGCAGCATATTGGGCAGTATCCGGTCATCTCCATCAGTTTGAAAGGTGTGGAGGGCTGGGAGTATGAAGATGCCCGGCAAGGCTTGTGGAGTATTATTGGGTTTGAGGCAAGACGGTTCCGTTTTCTTGAAAATAGTGGCCAACTGAGTCAGACGGAACAACAAATGTTCCGCGACTTAGAGATGGAAAAGGGAAAACTGGAAAATAGTCTTAGACTGCTTTCCCAACTGCTCTATGAACACTACGGCAAAAAAGTTGTCATCCTGATTGACGAGTACGATGTTCCTCTGGACAAAGCCTATCAGCGGGGCTACTACGACCAGATGATTCTGCTCGTTCGGCAGATGCTCAACGCCGCCCTGAAAACCAACGACGCCTTGCAGCTTGCGGTTTTGACGGGCTGCCTGCGTATTTCCAAGGAGAGTATTTTTACCGGGCTGAACAATCTGAATGTCAATACTATCGTGGATGAGAAGTATGATGAATGGTTCGGATTTACAGATGCAGAGGTTCAGGACCTGCTCCGCTATTATGGCCTTAGTGAGTACTACGCTCTCACAAAAGAATGGTATGATGGCTATTGCTTTGGACAGACGAACGTCTACTGCCCGTGGGATGTAATCAACTGGTGCGACCACCTTTTGTACGAGTCCCGTAAGGTGCCGCAGAACTTTTGGGCCAACACCAGCAGCAACGATATGATCGTCCGCTTCGCGGAGAAGGCTGATTTAGGCACCCGTGAGCAAATCGAAGCGTTGATTGCGGGAGAGTCTGTGTATAAAGAGCTGCAGCTTGATTTAACCTACCCGGAAATTGACGAGGATCCAGACCATATTTGGAGTGTGCTGTTTACCACTGGATATTTGACCCAACGTGGAATGAACGACTTTGGTGAATATGAGTTGGTGATTCCCAACAAGGAAATTCGTTCTATCTTCATCGAAAAAATTGACAAGTGGTTTTCTGACAAAATTTCTGCGGACACCGAAGGACTGAGCAGTTTGCTGGATGCGGTTGAAAACGGCGACCCGGTTGAAATACAGGAATATCTCAACGACTGTATGGCTGATTCTATCAGTTTCCTGGACGGCGGGACCATCGAGGTCAGAGAGAACTTCTATCACGGTATGCTGATTGGTATGCTCAAGTCTAACCGGGCATGGCGCATCCGCTCCAACCGTGAAGCAGGCAACGGACGGGCAGATATTATAGTTGAACCAATCAAGAAACGGCAAAAGAATTTTGGTGTTATCATTGAAGTGAAATACGCCACAGACGAGCGGCAGTTGGAGCGAAAGGCACAGGAAGCACTGGAGCAAATCACATCGAAGAACTACGATGCGTTCTTTGGCATTGATGTGCCGCCGGAGATCATCCACTACGGCATTGCATTTTATAAGAAAAAGTGCCGGGTCAAAATGGAGCGGGTACAGGGCGCTTAACGAGACTCGTTTGCCCCAATTTTACCCCAACCCAAACGCCCCTGTTTGCGGCACATCAGGGACTGTGTATAAATGGCGTGAAAAGGCGTCCTAAACACGCAGAAATACGGCATTATAGGTATCATTTTTGA
>JAJPXY010000053.1 GCA_021205205.1 Clostridiales bacterium | reverse complement strand
TTGCCGCGCTGACAAAACTGGTGCGGGAGAGCGGCCTGCCGCCGGTCAACGCCCGACTGGCGCTGGACATTATCCGCAGCCAGCTGGTGGAGCTGGAGCGGGCCGCCGTGGAGCGGGAGAAGCAGCAGGAGAAACAGGCCGAAGAGGTGAAAACGAATGGCTGATACCATCACGCCCATCACCCGAGCGGAAATCTACGCCGCTACCATCACGGGCGACTACAGCGGAGACTTGCCAAAGCCCATCACCCGGCTGGAACACTACCTCTACTACATGGCCGTCAACGGCGTGGGTGGCGGTGTCACAGAGGAAGACCTGGAAGAAATCAAGGCCGCCCTGACGGAAACCATGACGGAAATCCAGGCGGAAATCGCCGAAAGCGTGGAATACGCCCTCCTCTCCGGCCTGGACGGCACCGCCGAGGGCTACAAGTCCACCATGCGGCTGTGGTTCCGCGCCCATGGCTCCGACGACGCCACTCCGGCGGAACTTACCGCTTTGTGCGACAAGTGGTACAACGTCACCCGGCCCAGCTGGGACGGCAACGTCACCTTCTACCAGCCCGACGTGTCAGCGGTCAGCACCGGCACCAAAGGCGGAGACAATGCCAGCCTGACTTGTGCCCCGTCCACCGACACCGTGGCAAATCAGGACGATTATGCGGGATTGCCCCTTTTTGCGTGCGTGGACTGTAACTGGGAGCTTGACCCGGACACCTTGCAGCCGCTTGTCACGGCAATCGACGGCATCAACGACAGTTTTACCCGCAACGACCCGGAGGCTTATGTGGGCGTGTTGCAGATGTCCGGCTATCACTATTGGTATGACGACGACACCACATACACCCACGGCTATACCGCCACAACCGGCACACCCTACGCCAGCATCGAGCCGGTGGCGGAGGCTGTCAACCCGGACGGCACGTTCCGGCAGTGGGTAGTCCACAGCAAGTATGTGTCCAAAACCGTAGACGGCAAGATGACCTCCTACAGCGGCGTCATCCCAACGGCCTTTACCAGTCACAACACACTGCACACTCTCAGCGCGGCCAACGGCGACGGCTACAGCGGCGGCACCGCTGCGGACTACAGCTGGCTGGTGCTTATGGCGTACATCAAGTACGGCAGTTTGACGCTGGACGGCATCCTGCAAGGCTGCTGCAATATGAACTATCAATATATTGCACAGGTGGCCGAGGAGGGCGTCAGCCGTATCATCCTTTCCGCCGCCAGCTCCGCCAACCTGGAAGTGGGTATGTCGGTTATCCTGGGCAACTACGCCGGAAATGCGGACAGAGGACAGTCTGCCATGTACAGCATTTCTGGCAATGGAGGCTGCCGCATCACTGCCATCGAGACCGTCACCATCGACGACACAGAGTACAGCGCCGTCTACGTGGATTTGGCGGACACCTTCGACACGGCGGCAAATGGCTCTGCTGTGGAGGGGACCACCTATCTCTCTACCTGGCACTGGGTCACCGGCAGCTGTGACGGCGTACTGGGCAACGATGGGTCCCCCGTCAGCTGCACGTCGGGCAAATACCCCGCAAAATTGCAGGGTATTGAATACATGTCGGGAGGCTACGAGGTACTGGCAGACGTGATTTTGTCACTGTACAGCGCCACCGACGACGACGGCAACGCCACCTACTACTACGAGCCGTATATCGTGCGCCTCCGGGCCAACCAGTCCACCAGTATCACCAGCAACTATGTGGCCACCGGGCTGAAAATCGCACAGCCCGCAACGGCGGGTTGGAATTACATCAAAAAGCTGCAATATGCCATGGGTGTATTCTTCCCGGCGGAGACGGGTGGCAGCAGCTCCACCTACACGCGGGACGCTTTTTATCAAAACGCAGCGTCCACTGGGACGCGGGAGTGGCTGGCGTTCGGCGCCCTGAACTCCGGTTCCGGGCTCGCTGGCTTGTCCTGCCTGGCCGGCCACGTCGGCCTTTCGTACGGGGGCTGGCACTCCCTCGCCCGGCTTTCCCCCAACGGAAACCGGGGTGAATTGGCGGCGTCGCCGCCAAGAGGGGCAGCGCCCCTTCGTCGGAGTAAACTCCACATCCTTCGCTTCCGGCTAAAGCCGAAAGCTCATCCGTTCCGTTACTCCTCCTCTCCCCACCGAACCCGCTTTGTTGGGCTTCGGCGGGGGCCCCATGAAAACACGACTAATAGGGTCGTGCGGTGCTTTGCGCGGGGGTTCCGGCTTCTGTGGCTGGCGTTCGGCAACCTGAACAACGGTTCCGGGAACGCTAGCTTGTCCTGCCTGAACGGCAACAACGGCCTTTCGAACGGGAACTGGAACTACCTCGCCCGGCTATCTGACACAATCAAAATCAATGCACTGCACGGCGGCGGCGGAAAACAGCCGCACACGGCCACAAGGTCGCGCCTCCCTGCGGGGAAAATTGACAGCTAACACGGCGGGGCCGGTAAGCGCAAGCCGAAAGCCCCGTACTGTCAGAAAGATTGTGAAAAAATGTGATAACAAGTTGCAAAAACATCAACATCACCGACTCGGAGACCGTCCTGCCCTGGGTGATAGACTGCATCATGCGGCACAAAAAGCGGCACGACTTCCGGCAGCTGCTTGTCCGGGTGGGCAAGCTACCGGAGCGGCTATATTACGCGGGGCTGGAATCCGGGGACTATACCGCATGGCAACCGGCCATCCGCAAGGTGGCAGAGGAGGCCGCCCAGCGCATCGCCACCCGCGACCTCCGCCTCCGCCCGGTGCGCATCCGGGAGCGGGTAGACCGCAGCAGCGGCAAAACCCGGCAAATCGGAGATGAGGAGGCCATGCAGCAAGTCTTCGACCACATTGCCGTGGGAGCCGCTGGCCCTATCTGGCGGCGGCGGTTTGTGCCGCAGCAGGCGTCCAGCCTCCGGGGACGCGGGCCGGTCTATGGCTCCAACATCATTCGGGGCTGGATACAGCAGGACAACCGGGCCGCCCGGTGGGCCTACGCTCACAAGCGGAAATACAGTCGGAAATGCCGCTATTTTGCAAAGCTGGACGTGCGCAAATGCTACCCATCCCTGCGGACGGCGGTGTTCCTGCGCTATTTCCGGCGGGACTGCGGCAACGCTAACCTGCTGTGGCTGTGGGAGACGCTGCTGGAATCCCACAAAGCGGAGGGCAACGAGGGCTTTATGATTGGCGCACTTATCAGCCAGTTTGCCTGTCAGTATCTGCTGTCGTTTGCCTACCGCTATGTGATGGACTTGCACAAGTCCCGGCGCGGCAAACGCCACAAGCTGGTGACACATGCCCTTTTTTACATGGACGACCAGCTGCTGTTCAGCGCGTCCCGGCGAGATTTGAAATCAGCCGTCCGGCAGCTGATCCGCTTCGAGCGGGACGAGCTGGGCTTGACCATCAAGTCAACATGGGGCATCCAGGACATGGGCAACCACCCGGCGGACATGATGGGGTTCCGGCACTACGCCAACAGGCGGGCGACCATCCGGCCCCGGATTTTTCGGCGCGCCAGACGGGTGGCCCTGCACGTCCTGCGGCGGCAGCGTTTGACGCTGGGACAGGCCCGGAGGCTGTGCGCCTACAAAGGCTATTTTAAGCGCACGGACAGCCGCAGAATCATCAAGGCCCTGCGGCTGAGAAAGCTATTTACACAAGCGGCTGCAACAATCAGCCGCCACGATAAGGAGGCCAAAAATGGAAACAGTATCGTACAGCCAACAGCCGGAGGCCATCCAGTACATGCCCCTGCCTGACGGCAGCGCGGACGTGTGGCTGCGGCGGAACATCACCCAGGTAGACGATGAGGACACATGGGGCTGGGAGGCAGAGGAGACCTACATCCACACCGACTTGACGCGGGATGAGGTGGCGGCAAACTTTGACGCGCTGTTTAACGGCACCTACGACCCGGAGGCACCCACCACGCTGGAGGGCATCCGGGTGGACAAAATCGCGGAGATGTCGGAAATCTGTAAGGTGCAAATCACCGAAGGACTGTATGTGGAGCTGTCGGACGGGGTGCATCATTTTAGCTTTTCGGCGGACGACCAGGCTGACATCAACGGCTTGGTCACGGAGCGGCAGCAGAAACTCTTGGAGGCCATCCTCGGCGGTGCGACGGCGGAGGAAATCACTGCGATTGCGTCAGCGACGGTGGAGTACCACGCAGACGGGGAACTTTGCACCTATTTCAGCGCGGAGGATTTCGCCGCCATCGTCAACGCCATGACGATTTGGCGCAAATGGTGTCAGGCGTACTTCAACAGCCTAAGAAACTACATCAACGCGCTGGAGGACGCTACCGCCATCAAGGGTATCAAATGGGGAATCGCTGTCCCAGGGGAGTACCAGTCAGACGTGTACAAGTCGTACCAGGAACTGGCGTCGCAGCTTGACGGGAGCATGGGATGAAAGCATTAGTAAAGCACGGCGCCCTGTTTGCTATCGGAGGGGCCGTCTACGTAGTCATTGAGCTGCTGTTCCGAGGCTATTCCCACCCAACCATGTTTGTACTGGGTGGGCTACTGTTTGTCCTGATTGGCGGCATCAACAACTGGTTCCCGTGGGAGATGCCTCTGCTGTTGCAGGGCCTGATTGGCGGTGTGACCGTCACCGCCGTGGAGCTGGCCGCCGGGTGCGTCCTGAATATCTGGTTGGGGCTGGGTATCTGGGACTACAGCAATATGCCGCTTAACTGCATGGGGCAGATTTGCCTCTCGTTTTCCATCGCA
The DNA here is from genome assembly GCA_021205205.1 of Clostridiales bacterium. Lineage (GTDB taxonomy): Bacteria > Bacillota > Clostridia > Oscillospirales > Oscillospiraceae > Onthomonas. The sequence goes on along the minus strand of JAJPXY010000053.1, from coordinate 3,822 downwards.
TGGGTGGGGCTGGCCATTGTGGCCGTCCTGCTGGATGATTGGCTGCGCTGGCGGCTATTCGGAGAGAGCAAGCCGCATTACACTATCATTTAATCCGCCAACACGGCGGGGAAAGGACAAAAAACATGAGCTACGATACCAAAAAGTACATCGTCACCGGCACTTCCGGGGCCAACGTCCGCAAATTCCCGGACAGCTCCAGCGGCTCCCTTGTGACCACTCTGGCCAAGGGGACCATCGTTTCTGTGGACGCCAGCGGCACCTACATCAACACCAGGGGCGGCAGCAGCACCACCTATTTGCCCGTTGTTGTGGACGGGGTGCGCCGCTGGGCGGCGGCTGGGAACTTCGCAGAGTACACCGACACGCCGCTGGAGCTGGCGCAGGCCAACCTGGAGGAAGTGTTCAACGCCTGCATCGGCTGCAAGCACGTCAGCGGCTCCTATACCTGGGCGACCGCCATGAAGGACAAAAAGGTAAACTGCACCATCCCAGTGTCCAGGCTGGCCACGCTGGCGGGAATCCTGCCAGACGGTAAACGGATCAGCCACAAGACGGCCTGCTCCGGGGGCATCCTGACCACCAAAACCACCATCGCCAAGTCGATGAGTGGCTATGACAATCTGGATCTGACCAAATGCACCGTGAAGTATGTGGGGGCGAAGAACTACGCCGCCCTTGCCAGCAAGTACAAAAAGAAGGGCTATATCTACGTGCAGGACTCTAACATCGCGGCCTGCGGCGGGGACGGGAGCATCTGGGCCTGCCATGAGTGGTCCAAACAGATGGCCAACGGGAAGTACACCAAGGTCAAACTGACCAGCGGCTACACCAAGAACAGCCCCATTCTGGTCGTCATTATGCCTAATACCTGAAAGGATTGATTTATTTATGGCTTATCTCATTACCTGCGCGTTTATCGCGCTCGACTTCATCACCGGCCTGGTGCAGGCCGTGGCCACCGGCACCTTTTCCAGCTCCGTCATGCGGCAGGGGCTTTTCCACAAGCTGGCCCTGCTGATGTGCATTGCCCTGGGCATCCTCGTGGACTACGCCCAGGGGTTTGTGGATATGGGCGTCACTGTCCCCGTGGCGGGAGCCGTGTGCGCCTACATCGCAATCATGGAGACTGGCTCCAGCCTGGAGAATATCTGCAAAATCAACCCCGACCTTATGCCATCGAAACTGTCCGGCATTTTCGGGGTGAATGGCGGTGATGACAATGGCTGACGCCATCAACGCCGCCGGACTGGCCATCATCAAGAAGTACGAGGGCTGCAAACTGACCGCCTACCAGGACAGCGTAGGTGTCTGGACCATCGGGTACGGTCACACCGGCAAGGTGGACGGAAAATCCGTCTGCAAGGGCATGACCATCACCCAGAGCAAGGCGAACAGCCTCTTGGAGTCCGATGTGGCCAAGTTCTGGGCCTGCGCCAACAACACGTCTTATGTGCCGCTGGCGAAGTCCATGAACGAGAACCAGCGCTCCGCGCTGACCAGCTTCGCTTTTAACTGTGGCCAGAGCAATCTCAAGACGCTGTGCAAAGACCGCACTATCGCGGAGATCGCGGAGGCACTGCTGCTCTACAACAAGGCGGGCGGCAAGGTGTTGTCCGGCCTGACCAGCCGCCGCAAGGCGGAGCGGGAACTGTATTTAACGGAGGTGACGAAGGATATGGAAACTCTGCGCAAGGGAGACAAGGGCCAACAGGTTGCCGTTCTCCAGATTTTGCTGAACGCCGCGATTCAGCGCAACTTGGATGTCGATGAGAAGTTTGGCGCCAAGACCCAGACCGCCGTGGAGGACTACCAGACCGAGAAGGGCCTGGACTCCGACGGCATCTGCGGCCCGCTGACCTGGGCTGCTCTGCTGGCGGACTGCGGCTGATCCTAACCATCTATCCACCCAAACGCACGATTAACACGCGCGCGTGTATGTTTGCGCACGCGAGCGCATGATTAAGGCCACATCGGATTTTGTTCCGGTGTGGCCCTTTTTTCTTTATTTGTCGAACTTTGTCGAATTTACACTTCTTTTGTCGAAATGGCACTAGTTTTGTCGAAAATTGCCAAACATGGCAGAAAAGGTGCTATTATTATCCCGAAATATTTTCAGGAGGTAATTACCATGAAAAAGACAAGTGTCGAATTGTGCCGCCTGGGCATCTGCCCCAACTATGTGGGGTATCAGGAAATGCACCTCGCAATACAGCTTGCACTGGAGGACCCGACGCGGCTGACCGCCCTAGTGCAGGAGGTTTATGTGCCAGTGGGCGAAGCAACCGGGAGGCACTGGAAAGCAGTGGAGCGGAACCTGCGCACCGTCGTTCACCGGGCGTGGGAGGCAAACCCGGGTCTGTTGACAGAGATTGCAAGGAGACCACTGGAACGTGGACCAGGGACAGGGGATTTTTTGGGGATGATGTGGGTGTATTTGACGGAGGAGGACGCGGTGTAAAAATAGGGCCGCGCAAAGCAAGGCGTGGCCTATAGCGAACCATTTTCTAACATCTGATTTATTTTTAGCTGATATATCAATTAAAAATAAAGGCAGGTTGTTACTCCACAGGCAGCCCCCGCCGCCGCAGCCATTATTGCAGCATCCCATAAAAAAAGTACCTCCAACCATTTCGGAAATTTGCGCCCGGCTGTTGAGGCCGGTCACATTTTATCCTATGTTGCGGGGCGAAAAGGGTGCCTGGGGCCGGAGGCAAAGCGATGCCCAGCAGCAGCATACCGCAGTCCACGGTGTAGCCGGAGGCCAACAATGAATCATTTGCCGCCCGGAGCCGCCGGACGCTGTCCGGCACGTAACTCCACGCGCTCCAGCGCGGCCTCTGCCTCCGCTCTGGTGGCGTGGCTTCTTGCCCTGATACACCGCGTACCACGGCTTCTGCCGGTTTCCAGCCAGCTTGTAGACGCTGCCCGTCCCCTTCGGGCGGTTGCGCCGCTTCTTTTTGAACGGTTCGTGGGTCTGCTTCCAGTTACAGTAGGGGCAGTGGAACCCGTCAAGCATTCACTACCCTTTGAACCGCTTCGGCGTTGGCGCACCGGAGCGGTTTTTTACATTTAGACCTTGACATACGTATAAAATACGTGTAATATAGAATCATAAAGAGGAGGGACGGCAATGCGATACAGCGAACTGGAAAAGCAACTGAAAAAAGCAGGCTGCACAGTGCTTCGGGAGGGTGCAAACCATTGTATTTGGTACAGTCCCATCACAGGGAAGCGCTTTCCGGTCAGCCGCCACAAAACAGAAGAGATACCAAAAGGAACACTCAAATCAATCCTACGGGACGCGGGCCTGTAAAGCCCCAACTCCAACCCTGAAACAGGAGGTTCTATCATGGCAAAATACGCATATCCGGCGATTTTCACGAAGGAAGAAGAAGGCTATAGCATCCGCTTTCCCGACCTGGAAAGCTGCTATACCAGCGCCGCCGACGTAAACGAAGGAATTGAGATGGCGAAGGACGCTCTGTGTCTGACCCTGTACTGGATGGAGAAAGACGGAGAGGCCATCCCCGCGCCCTCCGGGGTCAACGATGTCCAGCATGAAGGCGGCGAATTTGTCTCGCTGGTGGGATGTGACACCGACTGGTATCGCCGGTTCTATGACAGCAAGGCGGTAAAAAAGACGCTGACCATCCCCAGCTGGCTGAACGATCTGGCCGAAAGCAACGGTCTCAACTTCTCCGGCGTCCTCCAGGAAGCCCTGAAAGAAAAACTGCATATCGGGTAACCGTTCCCTTCCTCTCCCCCGGCGCTTTGATATAGTCCCCTTAGAGTAGACACTCGAAAAGCAAAAATTCGAGG
>JAJPXY010000131.1 GCA_021205205.1 Clostridiales bacterium | reverse complement strand
TCCTGAAGCGTTTTTGTCTATTCTTTTGGGTTAAATTTAAATGCTGTTGCCCTGAATTTCAGTTGCTTTTTATTGACGGCGCACGAGAAGAATGGTAAAATACCATGTTAGACTTTGATTAAGCTGGAGTATTGTCGATATGTGGATGGCAAATCGTTGGAACGACTATGAGCTGCTGGACTGCGGCCGGGGAGAAAAACTGGAGCGCTGGGGGGATAAGCTGCTGGTGCGGCCCGACCCCCAGGCCATCTGGGACACGCCCCGGACCCACCGGGGCTGGAAGCACCCGGACGGCCGCTATCAGCGCAGCAGGAGCGGCGGCGGACACTGGGAGCGGGGCAGCCTGCCCCAGCGCTGGACCGTGACCTATGGGGACCTGACCTTTCAGGTTGGCCCCATGAACTTCAAGCACACCGGCATCTTCCCGGAACAGGCCGACAACTGGGACTTCGCTCAGCAGCAGATTCGCGCCGCCGGGCGGCCCGTCAATGTGCTGAACCTCTTTGCCTACACCGGCGGGGCCACCGTGGCCTGCGCGGCGGCGGGGGCCAGTGTCTGCCACGTGGACGCGGCCAAGGGCATGGTGTCCTGGGCCAGGGACAATGCTCGCCTCTCCGGGCTGGAGAAGGCCCCTGTCCGCTGGATCGTGGACGACTGCGCCAAGTTCCTGGAGCGGGAGATCCGCCGGGGCAGAAAATATGACGCCCTCATCATGGACCCGCCCTCCTATGGCCGGGGACCCTCCGGCGAGGTGTGGAAGCTGGAAGATGACCTCTATCCCTTCCTGGAGCTGGCGGTGCAGGTGCTCAGCGACCGGCCGCAGTTTATCATCCTGAACTCCTACACCACGGGGCTGGCCCCCTCGGTGCTGACCTACCTGCTGGAGACGCTGGTGGGCAAACGCTACGGCGGCCACACGGAGTCCCATGAGCTGGGGCTGCCGGTGACGGCCTCCGGCCTGGCACTGCCCTGCGGGGCCACAGGCCGCTGGTCCTCAACGTGAAAGTGAGATAACTATGGCAGAGCCAATCATCCAAATGGAACATATCACCTTCTCCTACACCACGGAGGAGGGAGTAGCCCCAGTGGTGCTGGACGACGTGAGCCTGGACATCGAAAAGGGCAGCTTCGTGGCGGTGCTGGGCCACAACGGCAGCGGCAAAAGCACCCTCGCCAAGCACATGAACGCCACTTTGCTGCCCGCCGGGGGTAAGGTCTACGTCTCCGGCGTGGACACCGCCGACGAGGACCGCTGGCTGGACATCCACCGCATGGTGGGCATGGTGTTCCAGAACCCGGACAACCAAATCGTCGCCAACGTGGTGGAGGAGGACATCGCCTTCGCCCCGGAGAACCTGGGGGTTCCCCCTGAGGAAATCCGCCGCCGGGTGGACGACGCTCTGGCCCTCGTGGGAATGAGCGACTACGCCCGCCACGCCCCCCACCTGCTCTCTGGCGGACAGAAGCAGCGGGTGGCCATCGCCGGGGTCATCGCCATGCAGCCGGAGTGCATCGTGCTGGACGAGCCAACCGCCATGCTGGACCCCATCGGCCGGGAGGAGGTCATGGAGACCATTCTCCGTCTGAACCGGGAGCAGCACACCACGGTGGTCCTCATCACCCACCACATGGACGAGGCGTCCCAGGCCCAGCGGCTGGCGGTCATGGACCACGGCAAAATCGTGGCTGACGGGACTCCCCGGCAGGTGTTCCGCCATGTGGACCAGCTGAAGGCCATCGGCCTGACCGTGCCGGACACGGTGGGGCTGTTATACGAACTGAACCAGGCGGGGCTGGACCTGCCGGTGGACGCCCTCTCTGTGGAGGAGTGCGCCGAAGAAATCTACCGCCTGATGACCGAAAGGGACAAGGAGTAACCATTGGACCCGATTTTAGAAACCAAAGACCTGTGCTGCACCTACAGCATCGGCACCCCCTTTGAACACGTGGCTTTGGACCACGTCAACTTCAAAGCCTACCCCGGGGAGTACCTGGGCATCATCGGCCACACCGGCTCGGGCAAGTCCACCCTCATCCAGCACCTGAACGGGCTGCTGAAACCCACAGGCGGACAGGTGCTGCTCCACGGCAAGGACATCTGGGCGGATTCCAAAACCACCCGCCAGACCCGGTTTAAGGTGGGGCTGGTGTTCCAATACCCGGAGTACCAGCTCTTCGAGGAGACGGTGTACCAGGACATCGCCTTCGGCCCCAAGAACATGAAGCTGAACAAGGACGAGATCGACCGCCGGGTGCATCAAGCCGCCTACTTCGTGGGGCTGACCGACGACATTTTGGACAAGTCCCCCTTTGAGCTTTCCGGCGGGCAGAAGCGCCGGGCGGCCATCGCCGGGGTCATCGCCATGGAGCCGGAGGTCCTGATCCTGGACGAGCCAACCGCAGGACTGGACCCCCAGGGCCGGGAGGCCATTTTGGGCAACATCCAGTCCTTCCACGACGCGCGAAACGCCACCATTATCATTGTCTCCCACTCTATGGAGGACATGGCCCGGCTGGCGGACCGCATCGTGGTCATCAACGACGGGAAAATTCCCCTGGAGGGGACACCCCGGCAGGTGTTCGCCCAGGGCGACCGGCTCCGGGACATGGGGCTGAACACCCCCCAGCTGACCCAGGTGTTCCACCGCTTGCGGGAGATGGGCCTGCCGGTGGATGGCTCCGTCTACACCATGGAGGAGGCCAAGGCCGCCCTCCTCGCGCTTTACCGGGAGGGGGGACAGGAATGCTGAAAGACATCACCCTGGGGCAATATTTCCCCGGCGACTCGCTGGTCCATCGGCTGGACCCCCGCACCAAGCTGATTTGCGTGGTCCTGTATATCGTGGCCCTGTTCACCGCAAAGGGCTTTATTGCCTACGGCCTGGTGTTCCTGATGCTGGCGACGGCGGTGAAAGTTTCCGGCGTGGGAGCAAAAGCCCTGCTCCGGGGCATGAGGCCGGTGCTGTTCATTCTGATTTTCACCGGTATCCTGAACCTGTTTTACACCACCACCGGCACCGTTCTGGTGAAGGTTGGCTTCTTGCAGATCACCACCGGGGGGCTGTCCAACGCCTTCTTCATGGTGGTGCGCATTATGATGCTGATTTCCGGCACCTTTTTGATGACCTATACCACCTCCCCCATCTCCCTGACCGACGGACTGGAGATGCTGCTGAACCCGCTGAAAAAGCTCAAGGTTCCCGTCCACGACCTGGCCATGATGATGAGCATCGCCCTGCGGTTCATCCCCACCCTCATCGAGGAGACGGACAAGATCATGTCCGCCCAGAAAGCTCGGGGCGCGGACTTCGAGAGCGGCTCGGTCATCGACAAAGCTAAGGCCATGGTGCCGCTGATGGTGCCGCTGTTTGTCTCGGCCTTCCGCCGGGCAGACGAGTTGGCCACGGCCATGGAGTGCCGCTGTTACCACGGCGGGGAGGGCTGCACCCGGCTCCACCAGCTCCACTATCAACGCTGCGACTGGCTCGTCATGGGGCTGTTCGGGGTGCTGGTGGCGGCGATGTTCGTGCTGCGGCGGGTCGCGCCGTTCTGATAAAATTTGCAATTTGCAATGTGCAATTTGCAATGAACGGTGTTCCACGGTTGTGCTTTTGCTTCGGCGTGGTCGCTGTTTGCAGACGAACCCCCTCCGCCACCGCCTGCGGCGGCGGCCCTCCTCCCCTTTCAGGGGAGGCAAGGGGCGAGTGCATATCGATTGCGTTGCGTTTTTGCTCAGACGAGATAGATTTTGCAACATCATTTTAATCAATAGAGGAACTTTACCCATAAAGAAGTATCCTTCCGTAACTGACCACCCCTCTCGCCTCCGCCGTCAAGCGGCACTTCCGCTACGCTTCCTGCCCTGAAAAAGGGGGACCATGCGAAGCATGGTGGAGGGGTTTTGCTGGAGACCTGACAGGGCTGAATCAAAGAAACCCCTGCGATACGAAACGATAATGAAAAACATTGCCTTAAAACTGATGTACGTAGGCACCGCCTACCACGGCTGGCAAATTCAAAAGAACGCCGTAACGGTGCAGGAGGTGCTGGAAAACGCCCTGACCAAGGTGCTCAAGCACCCGGTCCGCTGCGTGGGGGCCGGGCGCACCGACGCGGGGGTCCATGCCCAGGTGTATATCGCAAACTTTAAAGCGGACTGCAACATCCCTCTGGACCGGCTGCCCCTGGCGGTGAACGCCCGTCTGCCTGCGGACATCGTGGTGGAATCGGCCCGGGAGGTTTCGCAGGAGTTCAACGCCATTGGCTCCTGCCGGAAGAAGGAGTACACCTACCGGGTGTATAACTCCCGCATCCGCAACGCCTTTTACGTGGACCGGGCCTACTTTTACCCCAAGCACCTGGACGAGACCGTCATGCGCCGGGCGGCGGAGCGGTTCGTAGGCACCCACGACTTCCGGGCCGTCCGGGACGTAGGGACCCCCACCCGCTCCACGGTGCGCACCTGCCACTACTTTACGGTACAACGCAGCGGCGACCTTATCGAGCTAAAGGTCTGCGCCGACGGCTTTCTCTATAACCAGGTGCGGGTGATGGCGGGCACCGTCCTCTACGCGGCGGAGGGAAAATTCGCCCCGGAGGACATCGACGGCATTCTGGAGCGGGGGAACCGCACCGAGGCGGGGCCGACGGTCCCCCCTGGCGGGCTATATATGACCAAACTGTGGTACCGGGAGCCGGTGGGCCTAGACACAGACGGGGAGGACTGAACCATGGCTGCTCAGAGCGGAAAAAAGCGCAAGCGAAACAGAAACGGCATCCGGGTCTTTGCCGGAGTGACCAGGCAGCTGGTCATTTACGCGGTGACCGCCGTCATGTTGGTCTGCGCGGTGCTGGCCATCGTCTACCGGGACCGGCTGAACCTGGACGCGCTGAAGCGGTGGGTGGCCTATGGCTCCCTCTCCACCGACGAGGACGGGCAGGCCGAGCGATTTTCGTTCAGCAGCGGCGGCAGCGCGTTCACCTCCCTGGACGGGGGACTGCTACTGTGCTCCGACAACACCATCCAGCTGCTCTCCCGCAGCGGGGAACAGGCGCTGAGCGCGGACGTGAGCATGAAGCAGCCGGTGATCTCCACCGCCGGGGACTACGCCGTAGTCTACGATGTAGGGGGCAGTGACCTCTATGTGTTTCACAGCGCGGAGCAGGTGTTCTCCTACAGCACCAGCGGGGACTATGCCCTGCTCTCTGCCCGGGTGAACGAGAACGGCTATTTGGTGGTGGTGGAGCAGACCTCCGGCTATAAGGCCACCGTCACCGTTTACGGAAGCGACTACCAGCCCCGCATCGCCATCAACGAGTCCACCAACTTCATCACCGATGCGGTGCTGTCGCCGGACGGACGCTCGGTGGCGGTCATCGAGATCTACCAGGACGACTCCGCCCTGGGCAGCGACCTGGTCATCTACCTGGTCAGCGATGCCAGCGTCACCTCCACCACCCAGTTGGGGGAGCAGCTGGTGCTGGACCTGCGGTGGCAGAATGGCCGCATTTGGCTGGAGCGGGAATATGGCGTCACCGTAGCGGACAGCGACGGCGGCATCCTGGACACCTGGGCGGACGCCAGCAAATATCTGGAGCGCTATTCCCTGGACGGGGACGGCTACGCTGTGGAGCTGATGAGCAAGTATAAGTCCGGCAGCCTGGGTGAGCTGTGGGTCATCGACAGCAGCGGCCAGCAGAAGGTCTCCCGCAGCGTCAGCGAGGAAGTGCTTTCTGTCTCCGCCGCGGGGCGGTATATCGCCGTGCTGACCACCAGCTCCCTGGTGGTGTACAACAGCAATCTGGAGGAGTACGCCTCCACTGTCAACACTACCGCCCGCCGGGTCATTATGCGCGACGACGGCTCCGCCATGATGATCGGCACCGACGAAGCGTGGCTATTCGTGCCCTAGCAGCGGTACAGCTGTTGCAGAGCTGTTGGCCAGGTGCTGCTGATTTTGCGGTCGTGCGTTTGCATCGGCTTCAGCAATGTCAAGTAAAATATTACCGCACGTCCGTATTTAAAATGTGGAACCCAGGGCGACTAAGGGCCGACCCTACATATACGACGGTATAGATAGAGAAAAGAGGATTTACCATGGCTGTGACAAACAACTTTGCCCTGCTGGACTACGTCCTGCTGCTGGGGCTGCTGGCGGAGGCGATTTTTGGCGCGATGCGGGGGTTTTCCCGGACGGCGGCGGGCACCGTGGCGCTGCTGGCGGCGGTGGTCGGCGCGATCCTCTGCGCCGGGACGCTGACCCCATGGCTGACGGAGCGTCTGGAAACCGTGGCGGCAGCTTCGCTGGCCTCGCTCCAGAACACCGTGGTGCGGCCTCTGCTGTTCACGCTGGCGTTCCTGCTGATTTTGGTGGTGTGGCTTTATGCTTGCAGCTATTTCCAGCTATCAGAGCATTTCCCCGCGGTGAATAAGTTCGGCCAGCTGGGCGGGGCCGTGTTCGGTCTGGTCAAGGGCGCCGTACTGGAAGTGGCGATGCTATACATCCTCTCCCGGCTGGGGATTTTGTCCGGCCAGCTGCTGTCCGCCAGCTTTTTGCTTCAAAAACTACAGGCGGTGGTGCCCATTCTCACCTGACCGGCGCATCTTCGTTGGCCTTCGGCCAACGGGGCGGGCGCGGCGTGCTGCACACGGGAGGAATTTTCGTTTCTCCCACAGAAAATCGTTGACGTTTGCAAAATTCTGTGGTACACTAACTTTCGCGGAACGCTTCTGTGGCTCAATGGCAGAGCATCTCACTCGTAATGAGAAGGTTGTCAGTTCGATTCTGACCAGAAGCTCCAAATAAAAAGCACTTGAAACCACCGTTTCAAGTGCTTTTCCTTTTGTTTTGTGAACTTTAATTCGATATTTCGTATCTACTAATAGGTTTAATAAACACAAGTTTTAGAAAAAAACGGAGTAAAAAGCGTAGTTTTTATTTTCCAATAGCTTCCAAGAAAGTATTGAACGCAACTTTTTTACTGTTTTCATTGGCGTGGGAATAGGTTCTAAGGGTGATACTTGTATCGGAGTGGCCTAGGATTTGCGACACTGAAACGACATCCGCTCCATTGGTGATTGCCAAACTAGCAAAGGTGTGTCGCAGTTCGTGAGGGTGCAGACCTTCAAAACCGTACTTTCTACTAATTTTTTGAAAGTAACTACTAGCAGAATCGGGGTGCATTGGTTGCCATGGGTTATCGTTCTGAGCGAATACCCATTGCGAAATTCCCCGCTCTGACTGTTCCAGACGATATTGCTTTAATAGGTTCGCTGTTCCCCTTGAAATATAGACTATCCTAGATTTTCTAGATTTTGGCTTTCCTATAAAGAGTTCATTTCCCGGTAGATAGCTAACAGATTTACCAACGTTTACAGGCACATTCCCCGATGAACTATCAAAGTCTATATCATTCCACTGGATAGCGCAGACTTCCCCGCGCCTTGCCCCTGTTTCAGCCATAAAGTAAACATAGCATTGCCATTTTAGCGGCTCTTGCTCCATACATTCCAGCAATCGGCGCAGTTCATCCTCTGTCAAGCTGTCCGGTTTTCCCGCTATATCCTCATCTTTCCTTGCTTTTGGCACTTCTACCCTGTCCATAGGATTGACTTTTATTGAATAGTCCATGTAGGCCATCTTAAAGAATCCTGATAGAATGGAGTGAAAGCGTTTCACGGTGGAGTGCTTTACATCAAGGTCAAGCAGAAAAGAATTGATTTGTGCGCTTGTAACGTCCTCTAACTTCATATCTCCAAAAGTTGGGTTGATGAACTTGTCAAACGTCCATACATAGCTATCATAGGTTTTAGGCGCAAGAGAGCGGGCTTTAGTAGGAAGAAAGACTTTATCGGCGTACTGCTTCACTGTTAGAATTTTAGCGGCCTGTTCTCGTTCCCTCTGTTCCCGCTCCAATTTCTCTTTTCTTGTCTCAATTTCCCCTGTTTCAAGTTGTCTGGTAAGTTCCGCAGCAATCCTATTTAGTTCTCTGTCCTTGCTTCTTTTCGTCCATACGTTAGGAATTTTGACGGTTCTGCTGATTCTCTTACCCTTGCAAAAGACTTCTATCTTGTAACAAGTCTCATTGTCTTTTGTTTGACGGTGTAAGTTTCTAATGGTTGCCATTCTTTACCGCTCCATATTTAAGATTTATCCCCCGTCCGTTTCCGGGCGAGGGAGCTTTTTGTTATGCTTTATGTTCCTCTTTTGCAGTTTCGTCAAGTTCAACCAGCTTTTTCATGTTTATCATTGGTTTGTTGCCGCTCATGATGTGAGGGATAAATCCGGCCTTGCAACCTTTACGGAGGAAGTCACGACCCAAGCCTGAAAAAGCGGCTGCTTCATTGACGGTCATGAAGGGTTTGGGGGATTCAAAATCAGGGTTGATGGAGATGGGGATAGATTTTTTTCGTTCATACAAATCACCTAAAGTAAAAATTGATACACAAATGCACTCCGTACAATCTCCTTTGCTCTACTGTATGATACCATATCCTTTTGTCAAAGTCAAAACAAACATTTGACATAAAAAGACATAAGAGTTTGTGCAAAGTTACCAAAGACAAGAGGGATATTTAAGCAAATTTCTGATAAATTATTAGAAATTTTTTTGAGAATAACCCATA
>JAJPXY010000065.1:48429-89175 GCA_021205205.1 Clostridiales bacterium | reverse complement strand
CCTGAAGCGTTTTTGTCTATTCTTTTGGGTTAAATTTAAATGCTGTTGCCCTGCATTTTAACAGCGTGCGGTTGACTTTTGCGCAATATGGCCCTATAATGACGATGTAGTTGTTTAGCGCAGTGCAAATTTTGTGGAAATGAGGTGGAAAGCATGATCACTTTACCGGACAATGCATCGCAGTCGTTAGGCAACGGGCTTTTATTGAAAAGAATTGAGGAATCTCTGAAAAAGCGGGCGGATCAGAATCTTTGCACGATAGACCTGACCACCGCCCATAGCCATATCCTGCGGGTGTTGGGCTTTCAGGAAGGGGAGAGCTGTACGCTGAAGGATTTGGAGCGGTTTTTCCACCTGGCCCAGTCCACCGTCGCCGGGACGGTCTCCCGTCTGGAGAAAAAGGGGCTGGTGGAGGCTCTGCCCGACGAATCGGACCGGCGTGTCAAGGTCGTCAGCCTGACTGAGCTGGGCCGGGAGCGGAACCGACTGAGCTGGGAGATGATTCAAAACACCGAGCGGCAGATGCTGGTCGGCATGACCGAGGAGGAACAGCAAGAGCTGAGCCGTCTGCTGCGGATGGTTTACGAAAATATCCGTTAGCGGCAAAAAACGTTTCATCTGATTGACAGAGACGAAACCATTCTTTATAATATTCTGTATGCAGCAACCAATGTAAACGGAGGAGGTATATCCACTATGCTCAAAACCCTTGGCGCACATCTGGGTGAGTATAAACGGCCATCTATTCTGACGCCGCTCTTTATGCTCCTGGAGGTGCTCATGGAGACCATCATCCCACTTCTGATGGCCTCCATCGTCGACAACGGCATCGAGGCGGGGAACATCACCCACGTATACCAGATGGGTGGCTGGATGATTGTCTGCGCCTTGGTCGGACTGTTCGCTGGCATGGCGGGCGCAAGAAACGGCGCTCTGGCATCCGCCGGCCTGGCCAGGAACCTGCGGGAAGCCATGTTCACCAACATCCAGCGCTTTTCCTTTGCCAACAACGACAAGTATTCCACCGCCGGACTGGTGACCCGGCTGACCACCGACGTGACCAACGTCCAGAACTCCTACCAGATGATTTTGCGGATGTGTACCCGCGCCCCGGCGTCGCTGATTTGCGCCATGGCGATGGCGTTCTTCATCAACGCCCGGTTGGCCAGCATCTATCTGGTGGCGGTCATTGTCCTGGGCGCGCTGCTCATCCTCATCTCCAGCCGCGCCATGAAGTATTTCAGCGAGGTTTTTAAGAAGTACGACGACCTGAACGCCTCTGTGCAGGAGAACGTCTCTGCCATCCGGGTGGTCAAGGCCTACGTCCGGGAGGACTACGAGACCTCCAAGTTCACCAAGGCCAGCCAGAACCTTTATCGGATGTTCGTCAAGGCAGAGGGCATCGTGGCCTGGAACTCCCCGCTGATGATGGCCACCGTCTACACCTGCATCCTGCTGCTCAGTTGGATCGGTGCGCGGATGATCGTGGTGGGCAGCCTGACCACCGGCGAACTGATGAGCCTGCTGACCTACTGCATGAACATCCTGATGAGCCTGATGATGCTGTCCATGATTTTTGTCATGGTGACCATGTCCATGGCGGCGGCCAAGCGGATTTGTTAGGTCCTGGAGGAGGAACCCACTCTGACCAACCCCGAGAACCCTGTCATGGAAGTGCCGGACGGCTCCATCGCCTTTGACCACGTGGACTTTGCCTATAAAGAGGACGGCAACCTGGTCCTGTCCGACATCGACCTGCACATCAAATCCGGCGAGACCATCGGTGTCATCGGCGGCACTGGCAGCGCCAAGACCAGCCTGGTGAACCTGATTTCCCGTCTGTATGATGTACGGGACGGCAGCGTCTCCGTGGGCGGCCTGGACGTGCGGCAGTACGACATGGAGGTCCTCCGGAACGAGGTCTCCGTAGTACTGCAAAAGAACGTCCTCTTCTCCGGCACCATCCTCGACAACCTGCGCTGGGGCAAGGAGGACGCCACCGAGGAGGAGTGTATCGAAGCTTGCCAGCTGGCCTGCGCCGACGAGTTCATCGAGCGGATGCCCGACCGGTACAACACCTACATCGAACAGGGCGGCAGCAACGTCTCCGGCGGCCAGAAGCAGCGGCTTTGTATCGCCCGCGCCCTGCTGAAGCACCCCAAGGTGCTGGTGCTGGACGACTCCACCAGAGCGGTGGACACCGCCACCGACGCGAAGATCCGCAAGGCCCTGGCCGATTTCATCCCCGAGACCACCAAGATCATCATCGCCCAGCGTATCTCCAGCGTCCAGAACGCGGACCGCATCCTGGTGTTGGAGGACGGCAAGGTAAACGGCTTCGGCACCCACGAGGAACTGCTGGCGACCAACAAGATTTACCGCGAGGTCTACGACGGCCAGACCCAGGGCGGCGGCGACTTCGACCATGCAGGAGGTGAGCAGTAATGCCCGGACCCAACACACCCAGAGGTCAAAAGCCAAAAGTCAACAACCCCATGAAACTGCTGTTCCGCCTGCTGGCGTACATCATGAAGAGCTACGCCCTGGCCTGGATCGTGGTGGTGATTTGCATCGTGACCACGGTGCTGTCCACGGTGCAGGGCACGCTGTTCATGCAGACCCTAATTGACGACTACATCACACCACTGCTGACCCAGCCGGACCCGGATTTCAGCGGGCTGGCCGCAGCCGTCACCCGCGTCGGTATTTTCTACGCCTGCGGCGTGCTGGCGTCCCTGATTCAGAGCCGAATCATGATTTACATCACCCAGGGCACCCAGAAGAAGCTGCGCAACGACCTGTTCTCCCATATGGAGAAGCTGCCCATCAAGTATTTTGACACCCACGCCCACGGCGACATCATGTCCATCTACACCAACGACATCGACACCATGCGGCAGATGATCTCCCAGTCCATCCCTCAGATGCTGAACAGTTTCATCACCATTGTGGCCGTGCTGATTTCCATGATCCGGATGTCCGCAGTGTTGACCGTGCTGTCTCTGGTAGTGGTGTGCGGTATGCTGCTGGTCACCAGGGTTTTGGCCGGGCGGTCCAGCCGGTACTATGTGGCCCAGCAGAAGGACCTCGGCACTGTGAACGGCTTCATTGAGGAAATGATGGAGGGCCAAAAGGTGGTCAAGGTCTTCTGCCACGAGGAAAAGACCCTGGAGGACTTCAAAGAGCGCAACGACCAGTTGCTTGACAGTGCCTTCAACGCCAACCAGTTCGCCAATTTCCTCGGCCCCATCAACTCCCAGCTGGGCAACCTGAACTACGTGCTCTGCGCGGTGGTGGGCGGTATGCTGGCCATCAGCGGCTTTGGCAGCTTTACCCTGGGCCGTCTGGCCTCCTTCCTGACCCTGAACAAGAGTCTGATGCAGCCCATCAACCAGATTTCCCAACAGTTCAACTTTATCATCATGGCGCTGGCCGGCGCGGACCGTATCTTCGCTCTGCTGGACGAGGAGCCTGAGGTGGACAACGGCTATTGCGAACTGGTCAACGTGGTCAAGGCCGGCGGCACCTTGCTGGAAAGCCCCACCCGTACCGGCGTCTGGGGCTGGAAGCACCCCCACCGCCAGGAGGGCAACACCTCTATCACCGAGCTGACTGGCGACATCGTCATGGACGACGTGGATTTCGGTTACACCGACGACAAAATGGTGCTGCACAACATCAAGCTCTACGCCACGCCCGGCCAGAAGATCGCCTTCGTCGGCTCCACTGGCGCTGGCAAGACCACGATCACCAACCTCATCAACCGCTTCTACGACATCCAGGACGGCAAGATCCGCTACGACGGTATCAACATCACCAAAATCAAGAAGCCGGACCTGCGCCGGTCCTTGGGTATCGTCCTCCAGGACACCCACCTTTTCACCGGCACCGTGATGGAGAACATCCGTTACGGCAAGCTGGATGCCACCGATGATGACTGCATCGCGGCGGCGAAGCTGGCCAACGCCGACGGCTTTATCCGCCACCTGCCCGAGGGCTACGACACCATGCTCGCCGGCGACGGCGCGAACCTGTCCCAGGGCCAGCGGCAGCTGCTGGCCATCGCCCGGGCGGCGGTGGCCGACCCACCGGTGCTGATCCTGGACGAGGCCACCAGTTCTATCGACACCCGTACCGAGCAGCTGGTGCAGGACGGCATGGATAAGCTGATGAACGGGCGAACCACCTTTGTCATCGCCCACCGGCTGTCCACCGTCCGCAACTCCGACTGTATCATGGTTCTGGAGCAGGGTCGCATCATCGAGCGCGGCACCCACGACCAGCTCATCGCCGAGAAGGGCAAATATTATCAGCTCTACACCGGCAACGCCATTAACAGCTAATTTATCATTCCCAAAGCAGCCTGTTCCGCCGTTTTTCCGGAACGGGCTGCTTTGTCAGGTACACAGAGCAACACAAAAAGGGGAGAGGGGACATATGAGAAAGCACAAACATGATACCAGCCAGGCTGCCACCCAGGACCTGGGCAGCGGCAGCGTCGGGGGGCTGCTGGCCCAGCTGGCCATTCCGGCGGTGGTGGCCCAGGTCATCAACCTGCTTTACAACATCGTTGACCGCATTTACATCGGCCACATCCCGGAGGTGGGGGCCACAGCCCTGACGGGCGTGGGCCTGTTCACGGCCATTTTAATGCTAATTAACGCCTTTGCCCAGCTGGCCGGGGCAGGCGGCGCGCCCCGGGCCGCCATTGCCATGGGCAGCCAAAAGAACGACGTGGCGGAGAGGATCATGGGTAACTGCTTCACGCTGCTGCTGTGTATGGCGGTTGTGCTGACTGCGGTTTTCTACTTCTCTGCGCCCACGCTGCTGCGCCTGTTCGGCGCCAGCGACGCCACGCTGCCCTATGCCGTGGCCTATGCCCGCATCTACATTTTGGGGTCGATTTTTGTTCTGCTCGTCATGGGCATGAACCCCTTCATCACCACCCAGGGCTTTTCCCGCATCAGTATGCTGACCACGGTCATTGGCGCGGTCCTCAACATCATCCTGGACCCTATCCTCATCTTCGGCCTGGGCCTGGGCGTGCGGGGCGCGGCCATCGCCACGGTGTTTAGCCAGGCGGTGAGCGCGGTGTGGATTTTGCGCTTCTTGACAGGGAAAAAGACCATCCTGCACCTGCGGCGGCAGAACCTGCGCATTGAGGCCAATGTGATTTTACCCTGTCTGGCCCTGGGCGTCTCCAGCTTTGTCATGCTCAGCACCGAGAGTCTGCTCTCCATCAGCTTCACCTCCAGCCTGTCCCGCTACGGCGGCGACCTGGCCGTGGGCGCTATGACCATCATCACCAGCGTCAACCAGATGGCGGTGCTGCCCATCCAGGGTATTTGCCAGGGCGGCCAACCTCTTATGAGCTACAACTTCGGCGCCAGGAAGGAGCAGCGGGTGCGCCAGACCTTCAAATTGCAGCTGGCGTCCTGCGCGATTTACGCCATCGCCTTTTGGGCGCTGATCATGCTGGCGCCCCAGGTGTTCGCCTCCGCGTTTACCGCGAATACGGAGCTGGTTTCGTACACCGGCTGGGCGCTGCGCATTTACGCGGCGGGCATTTTCGCCGTGGGCTTCCAGATGGCCTGTCAGCAGAGCTTTATGGCCCTGGGCCAGGCCAGGGTCAGCCTGTTGCTGGCCTGCCTGCGCAAGCTGATTTTGCTGATCCCGTTGATTTTCATTTTGCCCCACATCTTTGTGGGGAACCAGGTCATGGCGGTGTTCCTGGCCGAGCCGATTAGCGACGTGACCGCCGCCATCGTCACGGTGACCACCTTCCTGCTGCGCTTTGACAAAATCCTCAAGCAGGAGCGGTAAGACAGAGTTATATCATTCATCAGGCGGCGTCTTTGCAAGGCGCCGCCTTGCAATTTGGGCTTTTCATTTTGCCGGACTTGTGGTATCCTGTCAGTGAGGCGGTTGCCGGTTATTTTTTCGCGGGGGACGGGCATAGGATACAGCGGTGATGAAGATGGTGAATTCCCGACAGACCCCGTTCCTGCTCCTGCTGCTGTTCCTGCTGGCCCTGTCCTGGCTGCTGTATGACCTACAGGAGAGCGTCCCGACCGCCAATTACTGCCGCTTTCCCCGCCAGACGCTGGTGATCGACGCCGGGCACGGCGGGGAGGACGGCGGCGCGGTGGCCCTCTCCGGCACAGCCGAGAGCGTCATCAACCTGGCCATTGCGCTGAAAATGGACCAGCTCTGCGGCCTCTACGGCGTGCAGACTCTGCTGGTGCGCACCGAGGATGTGTCCCTGGCCGATGAGGACGCCGCCACCCTCCGGGAGAAGAAACACACCGACCTCTTGAACCGGGTGGAACTTATTGAGAACACGGAAAACGCCGTGCTGCTCAGCATCCACCAGAACAACTACACCAGCGCGGACTCCCACGGGGCGCAGGTCTTTTACCGGGCCGATACAGAGAGCCAGCAGTGGGCGGCGCAGCTCCAGGAACTTCTGCGGCAGAGCCTGGACCCAGATAACACTCGCCAGGCTGCGGAGATCCCCGGCACCGTCTATCTGATGAACCACGTCTCCTGCCGGGCGGTGCTGGTGGAGTGTGGGTTTCTCTCCAATTCGGAGGAAAACGCTCTGTTGGAATCGGACGGGTACCAGACCCGCGTCGCGGCGGCGCTGACGGCGTCCTATCTGCTTTTCAGCCCTTCTTAGTCTTACTGTTAGGGGATTGTCAAATGAGAACGAAAACCCTGTTTTACTGCACCTCCTGCGGCAACGAGTTTCCCAAGTGGCAGGGGAAATGCCCCGCCTGCGGCAACTGGAACACCATTGTGGAGCAGCCAGCCGAGAGCAAAAAGGCTTCATCTCCGGCCCGTTCCGGTCTGCGGCAAAAGGCCGTCCCCCAGCGCCTGGCGGACGTGACCACATCGGAGGAGCTGCGGTTCTCCACGGGCATGAGCGAGATGGACCGGGTGCTGGGCGGCGGAGCTGTCCAGGGGAGCCTGGTACTGGTGGGCGGCGCGCCGGGCATTGGCAAGTCCACGCTGATGCTCCAAATCTGCAACGAGCTGTGCAAGCAGTACACCGTCCTCTACGTCTCCGGTGAGGAATCCACCCGGCAAATCAAGCTCCGTTCCCAGCGGCTGGGCGTGACAGGGGAGACCCTGTATCTGCTCTCCGAGACTCATCTGGAGGACATCACCGACGCTGTTCACCAGGTCAGGCCCAATATTTTAATTGTGGACTCCATTCAGACCATCCTGACCGGCAGCTCCGACTCTCTGCCCGGCAGCGTCACCCAGGTCAAGCAATGTACCATGGCGCTGATGGAGCTGGCAAAAGGGGAGGGGCTGACCGTTTTCGTCATCGGCCACATCAATAAGGAAGGCTCCATCGCCGGTCCAAAGGTGCTGGAACACATCGTGGACTGCGTGCTCTCCTTCGAGGGGGAACAGCACCTGTCCTATCGCATCCTCCGGGCCACCAAAAACCGCTTCGGGGCCACGAATGAAATCGGTGTGTTTGAAATGCTGGACGAGGGGCTGGCAGAGGTTCCCAACCCCTCGGAAATGCTGCTCAGCGGCAGACCGGAGGGCGCGCCGGGGACCTGCGTCACCTGCGTGATGGAGGGAGTGCGGCCCGTCCTGGCGGAGGTGCAGGCGTTGGTTACTTCTTCCAGCTTTGCGGTGCCGCGGCGCACTAGCAACGGCATCGACTACAACCGGGCCATGATGCTGATGGCCGTGCTGGAGAAGCGGGGCGGCATGAACGTGGGGGGCTGCGACGCCTACCTGAACGTCATCGGCGGACTGAACCTGGGGGAACCGGCGGCGGACCTGGCCACCATTTTGGCGTTCGCGTCCAGCTTCCGGGGCAGGCCGGTACCCAACGACCTGGCCGCCATTGGCGAGGTGGGACTGACCGGTGAGCTGCGGACTGTCAACGGCCTGAGCCAGCGGCTCAGCGAGGTGCATCGCACGGGCTTTACCAAGTGCATGATCCCCAGCCGGAACAGCGCACGACTCCAGGAGATACCGGGGTTGCAGCTGATTCCCGTGAAGAACATCCGGGAAGCGCTGGCGGTGCTGCTGTGAGGAAAGGGAACCATGAACAACGACGTTTATATCTCTAAAACCAGGCTGCTGAATTATCTGGAGGAGCAGCTCGATTTATACCGCTATAGTCTCGCGTATGACACCGGCGTTGACCTGACCGATGAACAGCTTGAAGCCGCCGAAGCGGTTTTGCTGGATGTCATTCAAAAAGTGAATGAACAGCCCGTACTCATTCAAACGGGCTTCGGCATCTCTCGGTCAGGTCTGGCCGGAGGAAAAACAAAGAAACCGTCAACGAATCCCTCGAAAAACGAGAACTGACCCCCCTCAGCGCCTTTTCCCTCCGGGGAAGGGGTCCTGAGAAAAGTCAACAAAATAAAAATTTTGTTGACTTAGAGGGAGGCAAAATCCAGCCTCCCTCCGGGTAACCCCCCGATTTTCAGCGAATTTACCACCGAGAAAGGAACGCATTTTTATGGATTATCGCAGCGCACCAAAGATTTTGGTGGATTTCCTCTCGTACCACGAGAGCGTCCAGGGTCATTCCTCTGGAACTGTAGACGAATACTTCCTGGACCTGCGGAGCTTTCTCCGCTACATGAAACAGCGCCGAAACCCGGAGCTGGCCGATTTGGACCCGGAGTCTGTGGACATCACTGACGTTGACCTGGCGTTCGTCCGCAGTATCTCGCTCAGCGAGGTTTACGACTACCTGGCGTATCTGTCCCGGGAAAAAAATCTGAACAACGCATCCCGCGCCCGCAAGGTCTCCAGCATCCGGTCTTTCTTCAAGTATCTCTCCAACAAGACCCACCAGTTGGACAGCAACCCCGTCCAGGATCTGGACTCCCCCCGGCAGAAAAAAGCGCTGCCCCGGTACCTGACGCTGGATGAGAGCATCCAGCTCCTGGAAGCCGTTGACGGCAACAACCAAGAGCGGGACTACTGTATTCTGATGTTGTTCCTCAACTGTGGCCTGCGTATCTCCGAGCTGGTGGGGCTGAACGTCATGGACGTGCGGGAAAACACCATTCGCGTGTTGGGCAAGGGTAACAAAGAACGCATTTTGTTCCTGAATGACGGCTGCAAACGGGCAATTTCCGACTATTTGGCAGTGCGAAACGGTATGACGCTGATCGACAAACAGGCTTTTTTTGTCACTTCCCGCCGGACGCGGATGACCACCGCCGCCGTCCACAAAATGGTGAAAAAGCGGCTGCTGGAGGCGGGCCTTGACCCCACGCTCTACTCCGCCCACAAGCTGCGGCACACCGCCGCCACGCTGATGCTGCAAAACGGCGTGGACGTGCGCACCCTCCAGGAGGTGCTGGGCCACGACAACCTGAACACCACCCAAATCTATACCCATGTGGACAGCGACAGCCTCCGCATTGCGGCCAAGGCCAACCCACTGAGCCGGGAGAAGCGAAAGAAGCCCTCCCCTTCTGATGCTGATAATTCTTCAAACTAGGGGGATTTAGTCCGGTATCACCCCTAAAATGTGCAGAAAGCGCAGCTTTTTGGCGGGATACGTGCTAAGAGGCCGGTTATCTGCGTCGTCACTGTGGGCCGCCACCAGCGTTGTTTCCGGCTCCGCCGGGCAGGAGACAGATACGATGACCACAGTGTGGACGAACCGCTCCCCATCGAAGCTCAGCTGTACGCAGTCCCCTGGCAGGCACTCCCCTATCGCCGTGACTGCCGCCACCGGGCCGGGAGAGCGTTCCTTTCGGGTCAAAAAGTTGAAAAAATAAGGCACGCCAGTCCAAGACGGCGTGCGGTCAGCGGCAGTACGGTAATACCAGCCAAAGGTCGTTCGGTTGTTCATGACGCCGCTCCCGGCGTAGACGCACTGGGAGACAAAGCTGGTGCAGTCCCCGCCGTAAGGGTCGAAATCCAGGTAGGCGGGATTTCGGGCATAGGCCCAGCGGTGGGCGTAGGCCACCGCCGCCTGCCGCTGATAGGGAAAGAGCGTTGGTTCTATAGAGCATCACCTCTCCCCTATCCTATGCGTCAGTCCTCCATCACATGATCGAAGCCGATGGAGAAAAGGCTCTTGATGTGTTCGTCGTCCAGGGAGTAGTAGACCACCTTCCCTGCCCGCCGGTTTTTGACGATGCGCCCCTGCTTCAAGATGCGCAGCTGGTGGGAGACGGCGGACTGGGACATATTCAAAATGCAGCTCAGGTCGCAGACGCACAGCTCGGAGATGGTCAGGGCGCAGATAATGCGGGTGCGGGTGGAGTCCCCCAGCACCTTGAACAGCTCCGCCACCTCGTAGACCGGGCCTTCATCGGGCATTTGCGCCTTCACCAGCGCCACAGAATCCTCGTGGATGACGCTGCTGTCGCACATTTCGGACAGTTCGATACGTTTCATGGTTCCCTCCGGGGATGATAGAAAGCCCCCGGCGAGGCGTAGGCCCCGCCGGGAGCAATTCGTTGGTTCAGTGACAGATGCGCAAAATCAGATCTTGCCGTCGGAGCCGAGGACGTTGACGATCTTGTGGGCGACCATGTCCTTGACAGCCTGACGAGCGGGCTTCAGGTACTGGCGCGGATCGAAGTGGTCGGGATGCTCGGCAAAATACTTGCGGATGTTGCCGGTCATGGCCAGGCGGATGTCGGAGTCGATGTTGATCTTGCAGACAGCCAGCTTGGCAGCCTTGCGCAGCTGATCCTCTGGGATGCCGATGGCGTCGGGCATATTGCCGCCGTAGGTGTTGACCATCTTCACGAACTCCTGAGGAACGGAAGAGGAACCGTGCAGCACGATGGGGAAGCCGGGCAGACGCTTGATGCACTCCTCCAGCACGTCGAAACGCAGGGGAGGCGGAACCAGGATGCCGTCCTCGTTGCGGGTGCACTGGGCGGGGGTGAACTTATAAGCGCCGTGAGAGGTGCCGATGGCGATGGCCAGGGAGTCGCAGCCGGTGCGGGTGACGAATTCCTCGACCTCTTCGGGACGAGTGTAACTCTCCTTGCCAGCCTCGACGGAAACTTCATCCTCCACGCCAGCCAGGGTGCCCAGCTCGGCCTCGACCACGACGCTGTGGTCATGAGCGTACTCGACGACCTTCTTGGTCAGGGCGATGTTGTCCTCGAAGGACTTGGAGGAGGCGTCGATCATGACGGAGGTGAAGCCGCCGTCGATGCAGGACTTGCACAGCTCAAAGGTATCGCCGTGGTCCAGATGCAGCGCGATGGGGATCTCGGGGTTCTCAATGACAGCGGCCTCGACCAACTTCACCAGATAGGTGTGGTTGGCATAGGCGCGGGCGCCCTTGGAGACCTGCAGGATGACGGGGCTTTTCAGCTCGCCGCAGGCTTCGGTGATGCCCTGGATGATCTCCATGTTGTTGACGTTGAAGGCGCCAATGGCGTAACCACCATTGTAAGCCTTTGCGAACATATCTTTTGTGGTAACGAGAGGCATACGGATCAACTCCTTCTAAAATTTACGTTATTATTTTAACAGAAGCGATTGAAAAAAGCAAGAGGGTGTGGTATGATTTAGATGAAATTCCAAAAAGATATTCCCTGAAAATAGCCGTTTGGGGCATTTGACGCAGTTTGTGTCGGGAATTTCCACAAAAGTCTGCGGCATTTCCCAGGTGGCGGTCACTAAAACAACCAAATAGGAGGAAATTTCAACATGAGTAAACTCAAAGGCGCAATGATCATCGGCCAATCCGGCGGCCCCTCTTCTGTTATCAACTCCAGCTGCTACGGCGCCATCAAGGCCGGGCTGGACAACGACGCCATCACCACCGTCTATGGCGCGGCCAATGGCATCGTTGGCGTGCTCAACGACAAGCTGTATATCATGGACGAGGAAGACCCCGCCGAGCTGGCGCTGATGCAGTATACCCCGTCCTCTGCCCTCGGCTCCTGCCGGTATAAAATCGCCGATCCCGATGTGGACGACACCGATTATAAGCGCATCCTTGAGATCTTCCAGAAATACAACGTCCGCTACTTCTTCTACAACGGCGGCAACGACTCCATGGACACCTGCAACAAGATCTCCAAGTATATGAAGAAGGTCGGCTATGACTGCCGTGTCATGGGCATCCCCAAGACCATCGACAACGACCTGTATGGCACCGACCACTGCCCCGGCTTCGCCTCCGCCGCTAAGTATATCGCCACCTCCCTGGTGGAGGTCTATCAGGACGCCCACGTCTACGACAAAGGCCAGGTCACCATCGTGGAGATCATGGGCCGACACGCGGGCTGGCTGGCCGGCGCCGCCTCCCTGGCCAAGGTCACCGGCTATGGCCCCGACCTGATCTATCTGCCTGAGGTGGACTTCAAGATGGACGAGTTCATCGAGGACGTGGAGCGCATCTGGAACGAGAACAAGAACGTTCTCATCGCCGTGTCCGAGGGCATCCACTACGCCGACGGCTCCTTCGTCTCCGAGGCCAAGACCTCCGCCACCGATGGCTTCGGCCATGCCCAGCTGGGCGGCCTGGCCGCTATGCTGGCCGACGTGGTCAAGAGCAAGATCGACGGCGTCAAGGTCCGTCCCATCGAGCTGTCCCTGCTCCAGCGCTGCGGTGCGCACCTGGCCTCCCAGACCGACATCGACGAGGCGTTCATGGCCGGTCAGGCCGCGGTCAACTGCGCTGTCGCCGGTGAGACCGACCACATGGTCGCTTTCAAGTGCACCCGTGACGAGAACGGCTACAAGTGCGAGACCGAGCTGCTGCCCCTGTCCAAGGTCGCTAACTACGAGAAGAAGGTCCCCGTGGAGTGGATCAACGAGCGCGGCAACGATGTCTCCGACGAGTTCATCAAGTACGCTCTGCCTCTCATCCAGGGCGAGACTCAGATGAAGAAGGAGAACAGCCTGCCTCGCTTCGTCCACCTGAAGAAGGTCGTGGCCAAGTAAGCTGTTTGCAGAGTCATTTGCAACGTGAAACCTCTCCCCTGCCGCCTCTGCGGCGGGGGAGATTCTTCTATCAGGAGCAGAGAGAGATGAAACAGACACTTCACCAACTGGCCCAGAAGGTCGACACAGGCGTGCCCCTCTCCGGCGGGGAACGCCGGGCTGTTTTGCAGTGGTTCGGGCAGTCGTCGGTGTATTTCCCCACAGAGGAGGAGACACAGCGGGCGCAGAGCGCGCTTCTCTGGCTGGCCCGGCAGCCGAGCGAGATTTCCTCGTCCACTTTTGCCCAGGCATGTTCCCTGCCGGAGGACGCGGCGGCGCAGATACTTGACCGCTGGACCGCGCAGGCAGACCGCCCGCAGCCTGTCATCATCGGCATCGAGGGGCTGGATGGTTCCGGCAAAACGGTGCAGGCGGAGCGGCTCCGGGCCGCCCTGTGCAAAACCGGGAAAACCGTCCTCGTGCTGGACTTTCCCCAGTATTCCAGCTTCTTCGGCAAGGAAATCGGAGCGCTGCTCTCCGGGAAGGACGGCGCGACGGCCATGGAGCTGGACGGAAAATCCATGTGCCTTTGGTACGCCATCGACCGCTGGGACATCATCCACAAGCTCCCGCTGGAGCGATACGACTATGTCATTTTCAACCGTTACGTTCTCTCCAATGCGGTGTACCAGACCGCCAGAGGGTGCGGCGGCTACGACCGGGCCTTTCTGGAGGGGGTGTTTGCCCTGGAACACCCCCGGCGGAAGCTGCCTGGCCCCGACGTGTACCTCTACTTCGACACCCAGGCGTCCGTCACCGGCGAAAACGTACTGAAAAAAGGCCAGCGGGCCTATGTGGAGGGGCTGGACGTGTACGAACGCTCTCAGGATTTATTGACTCGCTGCCACGGGCTTTACCGGCGGCTGGCGGCGGAGATCGAGGAAGTGCAGGTGGTCCCCTGCATGGACGCGGACGGAACGCTGAGGCCCATCGAGGACATCCACGAACAGGCGCTGGCGGTGCTGAACGAGCGCGGGCTGCTGTAGCAAAAATCCCCCTGCTTCAACAGCAGGGGGATTGCGGCGTAACGCTCACTTGCTGGCAATCAGCTCCATCTCCATCTTTGCCCCGGCGGGGAGCTTGGCCACCTGCACGCAGGAGCGGGCGGGCGGGTTCTCCGGGAACTTGGTGGCGTAGATGGCGTTCATGGCGGCAAAATCGGCCAGGTCGGTCAGGAAAACCGTGGTCTTGACCACGTTGGCGAAGGTCATATCGGCGGCGGCCAGCACGGCTTCCAGGTTGGCCAGCACCTGGGTGGCCTGGGCTTCGATGGTGTCCCCGGCCAGCTTGCCGGTCTCCGGGACCAGCGGCACCTGGCCGGAGGTGAACAGGGTATCTCCCACCAGAACGGCGTGGGAATAAGGCCCCAGAGCGGCGGGGGCGTTGGGCGCGGAAATCACTTTGGACATATTGCAGGCTCCTTTTCGCGGGAGACTTGGACGGTCCCCCTGATGATAGTTCTACTATACCACACTTTTTGCCTTCCGTAAACTTTTCTTTGCTATCTCCGGGGATGTGTGTTATACTAGAACATAGATTTGATAAATGGCTGAGAGGCAGCTTGACAGGAGGCGCGGTATGGTCATTCTCGGCATCGACCCCGGCGTGGCCACCGTGGGCTTTGGCGTCATTGACGCGGAGCGGGGCCGCAACCGGCTTATTCAATACGGCACCATCACCACCCCGGCGGGTCAGCCCCTTTCGGTACGGCTGACCCAAATTTATGCGGATATGAACGAGCTGATCTCTACCTTTCACCCGGCGGAGATGGCGGTGGAGGAGCTGTTCTTCAACACCAACCTGACCACTGGTATCTCCGTGGCCCACGGGCGGGGAGTCATCCTGCTGGCGGGAGAGCAGGCGGGCATCCCCATCTACGAATACACCCCTATGCAGGTGAAGCGGTCCGTGGTAGGCTACGGCAAGGCGGAGAAAAAGCAGGTCATGCTGATGACCCAGCGGCTGCTCCGCATGGACAAGATCCCCCGCCCGGACGACGCGGCGGACGCCCTGGCCCTGGCCATCTGCCACAGTCGGGCGGCCACCAGTCTCATCAACGCAGACCGCACTTTTGACGCGAAAAAGTACGACACAAGATAAGCTCCACGCCCACGGAGGGAGGCAGCGTATGTTTTATTATCTTTCCGGCACTGTGGCCCACATCGCCCCCTTTTTGGCGGTCATCGACTGCGGCGGGGTGGGCTACGCCTGCAAAACCACCAACTACACCCTGGGGACGATACATAAGGGCGAGCAGGCCAAGCTGTTCACCTACTTGTCGGTGAAGGAGGACGCGGTAGACCTGTATGGGTTCTCCACCCAGGAGGAACTGAACCTGTTCCAGCTGCTGCTCTCGGTCTCCGGCGTGGGGCCGAAGGCGGCGCTCTCCATCCTCTCCTCCTCCACTCCCTCCAACCTGGCGCTGAGCATCATCACCGGCGACGTGAAAACGCTGACCGCCGCCCAGGGCGTGGGCAAGAAGATCGCCCAGCGCATCGTGCTGGAGCTGAAGGACAAGCTGGCCAAGGAACAGGGCGTGGTCTTTGAGTCCGCCTCTCCCCTGCCCAGCACTGCCGGGACGCTCATCCCGGAGGACAAGGCGGGAGAGGCCAGCGCGGCTCTGGCCGTACTGGGCTACAGCCAGAGCGAGATCAACAAGGCATTGAAGGGCATCGACATGGCCTCCCTGACCCTGGAGGAGGTCATCAAGCAGGCCCTTTCGCGCATGATGCAGTAAAGGCGGTGACACCATGGCCATCAACAACGAGATGGAGAACCAGTATGACGAAGCCGGGGGCTACGGCCAGCCGCTGGTGACCTCCTCCTTCACCAGCGGGGATGAGAGCGAGTACTCTCTGCGCCCCAAGACCCTTTCGGAATACATCGGGCAGCAAAAGGCCAAGGAAAATCTGGACGTGTTCATCCAGGCGGCGAAGCTGCGGGGGGAGCCGCTGGACCACGTGCTGCTCTACGGCCCGCCGGGCCTGGGCAAGACCACCCTGGCAGGCATCATCGCCAACGAGATGGGGGTCAACATCCGCATCACCTCCGGCCCCGCCATGGAGAAGCCGGGGGACCTGGTGGCTCTGCTGACCAACCTGGCGGAAAACGACATCCTCTTTGTGGACGAGATCCACCGGATGAACCGGACCATCGAGGAGATCCTCTACCCCGCCATGGAGGATTACGCCGTGGACATCATCATCGGCAAAGGCCCCAGCGCCAACTCCATCCGGCTGAACCTGCCCCGGTTCACCCTCATCGGGGCCACCACCCGGGCCGGTTCCCTGTCCGCGCCCCTGCGGGACCGATTCGGCGTCAACCTGCGGTTGGAACTGTACTCCCCGGAGGAGCTGTGCTTCATCGTCAAGCGGTCCGCCGGTATCCTGGACGTGCCCATCGACGAGGACGGGGCCATGGAGATCGCCCGGCGCAGCCGTGGCACCCCCCGTATCGCCAACCGGATGCTCCGGCGGGTGCGGGACTTCGCCCAGGTGCGGGCCGGCGGCGTTATCACCCAAAGGGTGGCCAGCGAGGCGCTGACCGCTCTGGAGGTGGACGACCTGGGACTGGACAACATCGACCGGCGGATGCTCCTGGCCATCATCGAGTTCTACAATGGAGGCCCCGTGGGGCTGGACACCCTGGCCGCCACCATCAACGAGGACACCGTCACCCTGGAGGATATGTACGAGCCGTACCTCTTGCAGCAGGGGTTCCTGACCCGCACGCCCCGGGGCCGCTGCGTGACCCAGCGGGCCTACGACCACCTGCACATCCCCTTCGAGGGACAGACCCAGCAAAGCCTGTTTTGAGTGTTTCCTGCCGACATTTGGGCGTTTTCAGCGAAATTATGTACAACATTTGTAATTTTTCCGTATTATCTCGAGAAAACGCTTGACAGACGAAGAAAAAATGTTATACTTACAAACGAATGGATCGAAACATGAATGATTCTATTTTGACCGATGAAACCCTCTGCCCCCGGGTTGCCCAGGGTGACCAGGCAGCGGAAGAGACCTTGGTTCAGCGCTATGTCCGCATGGTTCGCGTCTGCGCCCGTCCTCTGTTCCTGATGGGGGGCGACAGCGAGGACCTGACCCAGGAAGGCATGGTGGGCCTGCTGGCCGCCATTCGGAGCTATTCCCCCCAGCGAGGGGGCAGTTTTCATGCCTATGCGGAGGTTTGCGTCAAAAACAGAATGATTTCAGCTGTTCGGTCCGCCTCAGGAAAACATCATACCCCATTGAACGATTCTATTCCGATCGAGACTCCCCTTTTTGACGAAAATTGCCACTGCACAGCCATGCTGCCCGAAACCGACCCGGAGGAGATCCTCATCACCCGGGAGAGCGTCCAGGAGCGGCTGGGGTCTATGTTCAGCAAACTGTCGGATTTTGAGGCGGAGATACTAAAGCTGTACCTTTCCGGCCTTTCTTATTCGGAGATCGCAGACCAGTTGGGCCGCACTGCCAAGTCCGTGGACAACGCTATCCAACGAATCCGGCGCAAGCTGGACTCCTGAGAGCAGTCAGGCGTAGGTGTTTCCTTTCCCCAGCGGCGATTCCAGCATAAGCTGAACGCAATATACGCCCACAGTGGCGACTAATCAAAAAGAGAGGGTAAAAAATGTTCGAAGATAAGACCTTGGTTTGTAAAGAGTGCGGCAACGAGTTCGTGTTCACCGCCGGTGAGCAGGAGTTTTACGCTGAGCACGGCTTCCAGAACGAGCCGCAGCGCTGCAAGAGCTGCCGCGATGCCCGCAAGGCCAGCCTGAACGGCGGCACTCCCCGCGCCCAGCGGCAGTTCTTCACCGCTGTCTGCGCCAGCTGCGGCGGCGAGGCCCGTGTGCCCTTTGAGCCTCAGAGCGACCGCCCCGTCTATTGCAGCAGCTGCTTCGCTGAGATCCGTGCGGTCCGCTAATAATTGAATCCAGTTTTCAACAGGCAGGGAGCGCTGTATTTGCGGCGTTCCCTGCCTGCTTTCCCCGCGAAAGGAGCGGTCCATGAGCAACAAGCCTCTGATGGAGCGGTACAAGCCCTCCCAAAAAATCCTTCAACAGCATATCGAGCAAATCATGCTGGTTTTGGCGGTGTTGCTCGCAACGCTTCCCCACCTGCTCATCGTCTGGGACTGTCAGACCAGGCTGACGACTATCAGCGCCGACGCTCTCTATGCCCTTTTTTCCACCAGCGCTTCGGTGGTGGCCGGCCTGTACGGCATCACGCTGACCTGGTACATCTTC
Source organism: Clostridiales bacterium (assembly GCA_021205205.1). Taxonomy (GTDB): domain Bacteria; phylum Bacillota; class Clostridia; order Oscillospirales; family Oscillospiraceae; genus Onthomonas. The sequence continues at coordinate 70,973 of JAJPXY010000065.1, read as the reverse complement.
TTTCTGGAACACATTCAGCGGGACAGCCGGGAGGACGAAACCCTCTCTGACCCCATTGCGCTTTTGAAGCGGGATTACAACCGGCTGGCCCTTTTCATCACGGTGCTGGCCTTTCTTTCCCTGATGGCCAACGGCTTTCAGCTGCTCTACGGCGCGGAGAACACCCTGCTTCCGGAGGGGGTCCACCGGTTCCTCATGGACGAGACCCTTTGGCTGACATCGGCAACCATTTTCTGCATCATGTGTTTCATCCTGCTGGTGGTGGCCCCGGATAAGATACAGCGCATCAGCGAACGGTACAAGAAGCGCATCGACGGCTCCGGCGGCGAGGAGGGGGATTTGCAGCAGTTCCTGGAGGACTATCGGAAAATAGAGGACCTGCTGCGGAAGCTGGCCGGGAAAATGGGCAGCAGCTTCCGGATAAAGGACGCGGTCAACCCTGCCGGACTGCTCAATGGCATGGACCTGATGGAGGATACCATCTGGGAGGAACTGAACCTGGTGCGCAGTTACCACAGCTACGTCCTCCACTCCTCCGACAAACGGGTTTCCCAGGAAATGTGCGACTTTACCGCCTCACTGAAAGCGTCCCTGAAAAAATGCTGGATGACAACGGGAAACAGCAAAAATAACAGAACAAACGAGCCTGGACAGAGCAAAGTCTCAGTTCAGGCTCGTTCGTTTTGGACATCTACGGGCATCCCCGCACAACTAGAGCTTCTGCGCCTTGCGGTAAATTTCCGCCATAACTGCGTTGCAAAAACTTGAAATCCACAAGGGATTCCTGCGTTTTTTGCGTCTTGTTCTGTCGAAAATTTCCTTCGCAATCCGCTCTTGTCGAATTGTGCGGTTCCGCCCTATCTGCACTCCTCTCGGAGCGGATAACGGGTTTACCCGGTGTAACGCAGGGCGTCGATGGGCTTCTTCTTCGCGGCCTTGTTGGCGGGGTACAGGCCGAACACCAGACCCACCAGCAGTGAGAACACCACGGCGATGATGACCACGTTGCCCGCCAGCCCGTAGCTGGTGCCGCCCACCTGGTTGACGATTTGGATGGCCACCCAGGACAGGCCGATGCCGATGCAGCAGCCCATCAGGCTGACCACAAGAGCCTCGATGAGGAACTGGGTCATAATGCTGCCCCGGCTGGCGCCGATGGCCTTGCGGATGCCGATCTCCCGGGTGCGCTCGGTGACGGAGACCAGCATGATGTTCATAATGCCGATGCCGCCCACCAGCAGGGAAATGGCGGCGATGCCGCCCAGCAGCAGCGACAGCGTGCCGGTGATAGAGCTCATCGCGTCCATAATGGTAGACTGGTTGTAGATGGTGTAGGCATCCTCGTCATCCTCAAACCGCTCCAGCAGTATAGTCTCCAAGGCGCTCTCCGCGTCGTCCAGCGTGTCGTCGCTGGTGGCGGAGGCGTAGAAGGTTGTAATACTGGTGGAGACGCTGTTGGAGAGCCGCACCAGCGTGGTATAGGGGATATAAATATCGTAGCTGGAGCCCAGCAGGGCGGAGCTGCTGTCCTCATCGTCGTCCACAAGTACGCCGATGATTTCAAAGGCCATGCCGTCCAGCTTGATGCTCTCCCCTACCACATCCGTGCTGCCCAGAATGTCCTCCGCAGTGGAGGCGCTGATGACGGCCACATAGGTATGGTTGGTCACGTCCACGGTTTTCAGCCAGCGGCCATGCTCTAACTCCAGCCCCTGAATGGACTGATATGCGGAAGTGGTGCCGTAGACCGTGGCGGTCTCCTCGGTGGAGCTGTTGGAGGCGGTCATGCTGGACTGACCGATGGCGGCCACCTGGTCGATCTCCGGGTCCTCCGCGATCTCGGTCAGGTCGTCCAGCTTGTAGGGCTTGCCCTTGTCGTCAGAGATGGTGACAGAGAGCATATTGGTGCCCAGACTGGAGATGGTGTCGGTGACGGAGGTGGTGGCCCCGCTGACCAGGGACACCAGCACCACCAGCGCGAACACACCGATGATAATGCCCAGCATGGTCAAAAAGGAGCGCATTTTGTTAGAGGAAATGGCCTTCCACGCCATTTTGAACGACTGCAAAATCATAGCGTCACCTCTGTCACATGGCCGTCCAGGATGTGGACGCTGCGGGACGCCTGCCGGGCGACGACCTCGCTGTGGGTGATGAGGACGATGGTGCTGCCCTGCCGGTGCAGTTCGTGGAACAGGTCCATAATTTCCTGACCGGTTTTGGAATCCAGGTTGCCGGTGGGTTCGTCCGCCAGGAACAAGGAGGGCTGGGCGTCGATGGCCCGTGCAATGGCCACTCGCTGCTGCTGGCCGCCGGAAAGCTCGTTGGGCTTGTGGCTGGCCCGCTGGCCCAGCTGCACCATGTCCAGCGCCCGCTCCACCAACTCGGCCCGCTGTTTCTTTGGCATCCGCTGGTAAATGAGCGGCAGCTCCACGTTTTCCCGGGCGGTCAGATTGCCGATCAGGTTGAAGTTCTGGAACACAAAGCCGATTTTCTTGTTGCGTATCTTCGCCAGCTGATTTTCGGAATACTGCTCAATGGGCTGGCCGTCCAGCAGGTAGCGGCCTTCGTCCGCCACGTCCAGGCAGCCGATGATGTTCATCATAGTGGACTTGCCGCTGCCGGAGGGGCCGACGATGCTGACGAACTCCCCCTGACGGATGTGGAGGTTGGCGTGGTCCAGGGCGCGGACCTCAGAGTCCCCCACCATGTACCGCTTGCTGACGTCTTCTAACACGATCATGGCGCACTCACCCCTCACTGGCCGCCGCCGCGGCCGCCACTGGGCATATCGCCTCCACCGCCACCGCCGCCGGTGAAGTCCCCGCCGCCATCGCCGCTGGGCATCTCGCCGCCGCCGTTCATGGCGCTGAACATATCCGCCATGGAGTCCTCATCGGAGGTGGCGTCGGACTCGGTCACGTTGTAATAGACCGTGTCCCCCTCGCTGAGGCCGCTGGTGATTTCCACCAGGCTGCTGGTGGAGAGACCGGTTTCCACCTCCACCTTGCCGGAGAGGTTGCCGTCCTCGTCCGCCTCGGTGGAGACGAAGGTGCTGCCGTCCTCCTCCTGGAGGGCGGCCACGGGGATGAGCACCGCGTTCTCCGTGCTGCCCGTCTGGATGACCACCGAGGCGCTCATGCCGCTGAGCATATTGTCCGTCTTGTCAATGGTGATTTCCACGGTGTATTTGGCGTTGCCGCTGGTGGAGGTAGCCTCGGTGCCCACGGATGTAATGGTGCCGGTGAACTCCTCGTCCTCCAGTGCGTCTAGGGTGACGGTGGCGGTCTGGCCCTCGGACACGTTGAGGATGTCCAGCTCATCAATGCTGACGGAAATGGTGACCTCGTCCTGTTTCAAAATGGTGAACGCCGTCGCGTCCGACGAGGTGTACAGGCTGGAACTGGACCCGGAGGTACTGCTGCTGTCGGTGGTGCCGCTGGAAGTCGTGCCGGAGGAGACGCTGCCGGAGACGGAGCCGCTGCTGCCGCCGCCGGAAATGCTGCCGGAACTGTTTCCAGAGATTGTCCCAGCGCTCTCACTGGAGGAGATGTCAGAGGTCGTCCCGGTACTGTCAGTGACATCAGTGGCATCGGTATCGCTGTCTGTGTCCGTCTCGTCCGTGTCCGTCTCGTCCGCGTCAGTGGCCCCGAAGGTGGCGACAATGCGCAGCTTGGCCCCGCTGTCCCCTTCGTTGATGATTTGCCAGGTGTAAGACGCGCCGGAGATAGTGGGCAGCTCGGCGGAGGAGAAGGTATAACCATCGTTGGCCGTCAAGACGATGGTGGCGGTATAACTGGTCTCCGCCTTAAAGACGCCGGAGGTGCAGTTCCAGGAGATGGTGCCGGTATAGGCGTCCGTTTCGGTAATGTCGCTCTGGGGAACGTCGCCGGTGACGGGGATGGCAATCTCCAGCTCGGAGAAGTCGGTGATGGTTTCCACAGTGGTCGAGCTGCTGTCTTCTGTGCTGCTGGTATCGGCACTGGAATCGGCGTTGGAATCGGCGCTGGAATCAGAGCCTGACGAATCCTCCGAACTTGCAGAGCTGTCGGAGGCAGAACTGTCGGAGGCAGTCAGCAGCGTCAGCACCGGCGCAGCACTGGCAGTGCTGGCCGCACTGGTAGAATAAAGCGACCCGCTGCTGGAAGAGGAGGAGCTGCTGCTGGCCGCGGACCCGTCGGAGACATAAACGGCGCTGATGGTGCCGTCACAGGTGGCGGTGACCACCGGGTCGTCATGCAGGGCTTCCAGGGCGGCGATCAATTCTTCCAGCTCCGCCTGCTGCCCCTCCAGTTCCTCGATTTCCAGGTCGGAGAGGTCGTCGTCATCGTCCAACTGGTCCTCGATGTCCTCCAGGCTCTCCTCCGCGTCCAGCAGAGCGCTGACAATAGAGGTGGTGTTCAGGGTCGCCAAAGTCTGGCCCTCGGTGACACTGTCGCCGGATTCCACATAGACCTCGTCCACCGTCAGGTCAGAGGGGATGGTCACATCCTCGGTGTCGGTCATTGCCAGGTTGCCGGTGGCGGAAATGGTACTGCTGAGGGTGCCGGTCTCCGCCGTGGCGGACTGGACGGTGGACACCGTCACATCAGACGCAGAGAAAGCGTTTCTGCCGAACATCATCATCAGCGGCCCCCGCAGGAAAATCATCGCCGTCGCCACCAGAACTACCAGGATAATGGCGACAATCAGCACGATTTTCCATTTTTTCCGCTTTGGCCTGACCTTGACCGCGACAGCGGCGTCCCCCTGATAAACCGTTTTCTCAGCTTTCTTCCTGCCGAGCTTCGGCAGGGAAGGTTTGAATTTCGCCATAGTACCGTCCTCCTGAGATAGCATTTACAAATTAAAGATACCGAAACTTCCTTAAAGCCACCTTAAAACCGCCGGAAAAACAGGAGTTATTTACAATTTGTTCAGCCGTCAGCCAGAGAAAATATGATTTCATAGTGATTCGTTTGCAGAAATTCACAATCGGCAGGACGCGAGGCACCCTCTCGCCTCTGCCGCATAGGATGGGGTACCACAAACAAGGAAGGTGCTGCGATTTTGCGACAGGAACTGAATATCTGGGTGGTCGGCGGCGACCTGCGCCAGGTGAAGCTGGCCCAGCTGCTGACCGACGACGGCCACTGGGTCCAGACCTACGCCATGGAGCGGCGGCCCGACCCCAACACGATGCCCGGCTCGGACACCCTGCGGGGCATTGACCACGCCCAGTGCGTCATCCTCCCCCTGCCGGTGACAGTGGACGACGGCGTGTTGAACGCGCCCCTCTCCGACCAGAAGATACCCGTTAAAACAGTGCTGGATGCCCTGCGTCCGGGGCAAATCGTCTGCGCTGGGCGGGTCTCCCCGGAACTGGCCTCTTACGCCCAAAGCAATAATCTGAACCTCCAGGATTACTTTGCCCGGGAGGAACTGGAGATCAAAAACGCCGTCCCCACAGTGGAGGGGGCCATTCAAATCGCCATGGAGGAGCTGCCCACCACCCTGTTTGGGGCGCGGGTGCTGGTCATTGGGTTCGGGCGGCTGGGCAAGCTGCTGGCCCACCGGTTGAAGGGCCTGGGGGCCAGGGTGACGGTCTCCGCCCTGAACTATGCGGATTTGGCCTGGATCGAGTCCTATGGCTACTGGTCAGAACATACCAACCAGCTGGACGGCTGGCTGGGTGGCTATCAGCTGGTCATCAACACCGTCCCCGCCCGAGTGCTGGACGGGGCCAGACTCCACGACCTGGACGCGGGGACGCTGGTCATCGACCTGGCCTCCAAGCCCGGCGGCGTAGACCTGGAGGCCGCGGCAAACCTGGGGGTCAAGGTCATCTGGGCGCTGTCCCTGCCGGGGAAGGTTGCCCCGGTGACCTCCGGGAAAATCATCCGGGACACCGTCTACCACATTTTGCAGGAGGTGGAGTTGTGAGCGGGACGCAAGTGCGGGTGGGCTTTGGGCTGACCGGGTCTTACTGCACCCTGCACAAGGTCCTCCCGGCGCTGGAGCGGGTGAAGCAGCAATTCGGCGCCGTGACGCCGCTTCTGTCGGAAAACTGCGCCGCCACCGACACCCGCTTCGGCAGCGCGGCAGACCTACGCCGGGAGGTGGAGCGCATCTGCGGCTGTCCGCCTCTCCTGACCATCGCCCAGGCGGAACCCATCGGACCCAAAAAGCTGCTGGACGCCCTGGTCATCGCCCCCTGCACGGGGAACACCCTGGCGAAGCTGGCCTGGGGCATCACCGACACCACCATTACCATGGCGGCCAAGGCCCATCTCCGCAACGGGCGGCCCCTGATTTTGGCCGTATCCACCAACGACGGTCTGACCGTCTCTCTGCGGAACCTGGGGGAGCTGAGCTGCCGGAGGAACGTCTACCTGGTGCCCTTTCGCCAGGACGACCCGAATGGGAAACCCGCCTCGCTGGTGGCGGAGATGGACCTCATCCCCCAGACGGTTGAGGCCGCGCTGGAGGGGCGGCAGCTCCAGCCGGTGCTGCTGGGCAGTTTGTGAGCGAACGGCAGCGCATAACAGAAAAAGGCGGCGGCAATGAATTGCCGTCGCCTTGTGGTATTCTGTGAATGAGGTATCTCGTTTATTTAGTGATGCGCGGGAAACCCCTCCACCATGCTTCGCATGGTCCCCCTCCCCTTTCAGGGGAGGCAAGGGGGTGGTCACTTGTCGAATGGTACTTCTCCGTGGAAAAGTTATACAATATTGGATAAAATGCAGTCTAAACGGTACCTACTAATGCCTTTACAGGCTTTCCACTTTTTTCATATGCTGGGAGGCGGCCTTGAGCATCAGCTTCTTGTTGCCCACGCCGTCGAAGGCGACCTCCACCAGAGCGTCGCCGCCCATGGGCAAAATGCTGACGATCATCCCCTTGCCGAAGGCGGAGTGATCCACCATGTCGCCCTTCTTGAACTGGCTGAGCAGGCTGAACGTGGCCTGCACGGCCCGCTGGCCGGTGGGCGTCACTGCATGGCTGACGCTGATGCCGCCGCCCAGGGGCTTGCCGTCGTCCCGCCGTGAGCGGCGTGGGCGGGAGCTATAGGTCCCCCGTCCCCCTGCGCCACGCCCGGCATAGCGGGGACGTTCGCCATTCTCTCCCTGGCGGCTGTCTTTCCACTGGCCGCCGTACTCCCGGTTCTCCTCAGTCAGGCTGCGGCCCGATTTTTCAGTGAATTCCTCCGGGATCTCCTCCAGAAAGCGGGAGGGCTTGTTGCTGGTGGTGTGGCCGAAGAGCATCCGCTGACGGGCGCAGGACAGACACAGCGTCTCCCTGGCCCGGGTCAACGCCACATAGCACAGGCGGCGCTCCTCCTCCATCTCCTCGTCGTCGCCGATGGAGCGCATACCGGGAAACAGTCCGTCCTCCATGCCAACCACGAACACCACCGGGAACTCCAGCCCCTTGGCGGCGTGCATGGTCATGATGACTACGGCGTTTTCCTTTTCGTCCACGCCGTCCAGGTCGGTGTAGAGGGCCACCTCGTCCAGGAAGCCCTCCAAGTCGCCGTCCGGGTTGTTTTCCAGGTACCCCTGGATGGAGGATTTCAGCTCCCGGACGTTCTCTACACGGGTGCGGCTCTCCACGGTCTTTTTGGCCTCCAGCGCGGCCACATAGCCGGTGTCAGCCATGACTTCGTCATAGAAGTCGGTCAGCTCCATGGTCTCCACCTTTTCCCGCAGGCCCTCGATGATGTCCACAAACGCCTGGAGCTTGGGGAGGCTTTTTTGCAGCATGGGATAGTCCCCGGCGTGGCTGACCACCTCATACAGGGGGAGGCCCAGCTGCTGGGCGATGCCAGTGGCGATCTCGATGGTGCGGTTGCCGATGCCCCGGGCAGGGGTGTTGATGATGCGGCGCAGCCGCAGGTCGTCCGCCGGGTTGTTGATGACGCAGAGATAGGCCAGCATATCCTTGATCTCGGCCCGGTCAAAGAACTTGGTTCCGCCCACCACCTTGTAGGGGATGGCGTTGCGTTTGAAAGCGTACTCCAGCTGGTTGGACTGGGCGTTCATCCGGTAGAGGACAGCGAAGTCCTTCCAGTCCCGGCCCTTGCTGATGCCCGCCAACACCTGAGCGGCCACGTACTGGGCCTCGTCGTTTTCGTTCATGGCGGTGTAGACCTTGACCTTGTCGCCGCCCTCCTGGTTGGTCCACAGGTTCTTGCCCTTCCGCCCGGTGTTGTTGCGGATGACGGCGTTGGCGGCGTTCAGAATGTTCTGTGTGGAGCGGTAGTTCTGCTCCAGCCGGATGACCCGCGCTCCCTTGTACTGGCTCTCGAAGTCCAGGATGTTCTCGATGGTGGCTCCCCGGAACCGGTAAATGGACTGGTCATCGTCGCCCACCACGCAGATGTTCTTGCGCTCGCCTGCCAGCAGCGCCGCCAGCAGGTATTGCAGGTGGTTGGTATCCTGGTACTCGTCCACCAGGACGTAGTGGAACTTCCGCTGCCAGTAGTCTCTGGCCTCCTGGCTGGTCTGGAGCAGGCGGACGGTCTGGAGGATTAGGTCGTCGAAGTCCAGCGCGTCGGCCTCCCGGAGCCGCTTCTCGTAATCCACGTAGATCTTGCCGATTTGAATCAGCCGGACATCGCCGGACTTCTGGCTGCCGGCCAAAAAGTCCGCCGCCAAAAGCATATTGTCCTTGGCCTTGGAGATGTTGCTGAGCACCATGCGGGGCGGGAACATCTTGTCGTCCACGTTCTGGGCCTTCAAAATTTCTTTAATAACACGGAGGGAATCGTCCGTGTCGTAAATGGTGAAGGCGGTGCGGTAGCCCAGCTTGTCGATGTCCCGCCGCAGGATGCGGACACAGGCGGAGTGGAAGGTGAACGCCCACACGTCCTGGCCCTCCGGCCCCAGCATGGCCTCCAGCCGCGATTTCAGCTCCCCCGCCGCCTTGTTGGTGAAGGTGATAGCAATGATGGACCAGGGAGCCGCCGGACGCAGCTTGCAGAGCATCTCCGCACGGGAGCGGTCCGCCTCGTTAGGGGCGTTCAGGTAGTCCTCCAGAAAGGCCACATCCTCCTCCGTCACCCAGTCTGGGACCTCGGAGGAGTCGCTGCCCTGTCCGTACTTGATGAGGTTGGCGATGCGGTTGATGAGGACGGTGGTCTTGCCGCTGCCCGCTCCCGCCAGCAGCAGCAGCGGCCCCTGGGTAGTCAGGACGCCCTCTCTCTGCTCCGGGTTCAGCTTCTGGTAATCCAGCGCGATGACGCTGCGCCGCAGGGCGCAGAAACGGCTGAAATTGTGTTCGTTCAACATTTCTCTTCCCTCGTTTTCCGCCTTTTTTATTTGTATTTTATCACTTTTTTTCGTTTCGGTCAATTCACAAAGTCCACAGATAACGCACAAAAAAGGCGGGTTGTTTCTGACGGGAAGGGAACTTTACACGCGGTGAATACCATTCGCAGCGCAAAAACGGGGCAGAGCCTGCGCCCTACCCCGTTGATTGGTTATCTTTTTTACACAGCCTTATAAACATTTTCGCTCTTAGCTGTTCGCCTTAGAACGGCAGTACCTGACTACAGGGAGAAGCGTAGCTTCGGAAGTGCCGCTTGACGGCAACAGCTAACAGCTAACGGCTAATAGCTTATTTTACTTGCTCTGAATGTATTTATCCATCGCCGCGGCGGCCTTCTTGCCCGCGCCCATGGCCAGGATGACCGTGGCCGCGCCGGTGACGGCGTCGCCTCCGGCAAACACGCCGGTACGGGTGGTGGAGACATCGTCCTCACCCACTATCAGGCAGCCCCGCCGGTTGGCCTCCAGGCCGGGGGTAGTGGAGCGGATGAGGGGGTTGGGAGAGGTGCCCAGCGCCATGATGACAGTGTCCACGTCCAGCACGAACTCGCTGCCGGGGACTTCGATGGGGCGGCGGCGGCCGGAGGCGTCCGGCTCACCCAGCTCCATGCGGATGCACTTACAGCCCGCCGCGCGGCCGGAGGGCTTGCCGTCCTCCCGCACGCCGCCGATGATCTCCACCGGGTTGCACAGGGTCAGGAACTCGATGCCCTCTTCCTTGGCGTGCTCGATCTCCTCGTTCCGGGCAGGCATTTCCACCTCGCTGCGGCGGTAGACGATGTAGACGTGCTCCGCGCCCATGCGCTTGGCGCAGCGGCAGGCGTCCATGGCCACGTTGCCGCCGCCCACCACGGCCACTGCCTTGGACTGGATGACCGGGGTGTCGTATTCGGGCAGGTAGCCCTTCATCAGATTGATACGGGTCAGGTACTCGTTGGCGGAGCAGACGCCAGCCAGCCCCTCGCCGGGGATGTTCATGAACCGGGGCAGGCCCGCGCCGGTGCCGATGAACACGGCCTCGTAGCCCATGTCGTCCATCAGCTCATCGATGGAGAGGACCTTGCCCATGACCATGTCGGTCATGATCTCCACGCCCAGCGCCTTGAGCTTGTCTACCTCACCGGCGACGATGGCCTTGGGCAGACGGAACTCGGGGATGCCGTAGACCAGCACGCCGCCTGCGGTGTGGAACGCCTCAAACACCGTCACCTGATAGCCCTGCTTGGCAAGGTCGGCGGCGCAGGTCAGGCCGGAGGGGCCGGAACCCACCACAGCCACCTTGTGGCCGTTGGAGGCGGGTTTCTCCACCTGCTCCTCCACATTCTCCCGGTGCCAGTCGGCCACGAACCGCTCCAGGCGGCCGATGCCCACCGGCTCGGTCTTGATGCCCCGGACGCACTTACTCTCGCACTGGCTCTCCTGAGGGCAGACGCGCCCGGAGATGGCGGGCAGGGCGTTGGTGGAGGAAATGACCTGATAAGCTCCCTCCAGGTCGCCGTCAACGATTTTCTTGATGAAATCAGGGATCTGCACGTTCACCGGGCAGCCGGAGACGCAGGGCATATTCTTGCAGTGCAGGCAGCGCTCGGCCTCGCCCTGGGCCATTTCCAGCGTGTAGCCGGTGGCGACCTCCTCAAAGTTCTTATTGCGGACCTCAGGCTCCTGGGTAGGCATGGGAGTCTTGGTGGGACACATATTTGCCATTGTTCTCTTCCTCCTTACTGAATCAGGTCCTTGCCCAGCTTTTCAAAGCGGCACATATGGTCACGGGCCATTTCGGCCTCCTGCTCCCGGTAGGTGCCGTTGCGGTTCATCAGCTCGTCGAAGTCCACGGCGTAGCCGTCGAACTCGGGGCCGTCCACGCAGGCGAACTTCATCTTGCCGCCCACGCTGACCCGGCAGCCGCCGCACATGCCGGTGCCGTCGATCATGATGGGGTTCAGGGAGACCCGGCAGGGGACGCCGAAGGGCTCCGCCGTCTTGACCACGAACTTCATCATGGGGACGGGGCCGATGGCGATAATGACATCGTACTTTTTGCCGCTCTCCAGCAGCTGCTGCTCCTTGGTGGTGGTGAAGCCGTGTTCGCCATAGGAGCCGTCGTCGGTCATAATGTAGAAGTTGTCGCAGGCATTCTTAAAGTCGTCCTCCAGAATGACCAGATCCTTGTTGCGGAAGCCGACAATAACGTCAGTCTCCACCCCGGCGTCGTGGAAGCCCTTGGCCACCGGGTAGGCGATGGCGGTGCCCAGGCCGCCGCCGATGACGCAGGCGGACTTGACGCCCTCCATCTCTGTGGGATTGCCCAGGGGACCCACGAAGTCCAGCAGGTAGTCGCCCTCGTTCAGCTGGGCCAGGGCGCGGGTGGTCAGGCCAACCAGCTGGAAGATGATGGTGATTGTTCCCTTCTCCCGGTCAAACCCGCCAATGGTCAAGGGCAGCCGCTCGCCCTTTTCGTCGATGCGCAGGATGATAAACTGACCGGGCTGCGCCTTCCGGGCCACGAAAGGCGCCTCCACCTCCAGAAGCGCGATGGTAGGATTCAGCACTTCTTTTCGCACGATTTTATACATGTCCAAGTTCCTCCTCATTGGATTGGTACGATATATCCCCTCTGCAAGGTTGCAGACTGAATAACGAAAAATGACAAACAGCGCTCCGCAAATCTGCCGCCGGGCACACCGTCAAAAAGACAGCGTGCGTACCTTTTATTATATCGAACGGCGGCGGATTATGCAAGAGGCAATTCTCAATCCGTCAAATTTAGCAAATTCAAAAGTTCCCCCTCGGTCAGGATGGGGACCCCCAGGCTCTGGGCCTTGGTCAGCTTGCTGCCCGCGGCCTCTCCCGCCACCACATAGCTGGTCTTTTTGGAGACAGAACCGGAGACCTTGCCGCCGTTTTGCTCGATGAGCTTCTTTGCCTCGCTGCGCTTCATCTGGGCGAGGGTGCCCGTCAGCACGAAGGTCAGCCCTTTCAGCTTTTCTCCCGGCTTTTCCTCGGTGCTCTGGAAGTTGAGCCCCGCCTCCCGCAGCGATTTGATCAGGTGCTGAGACTGAGGGTTGGCAAACCACCGGACGATGGACTGGGCGGTGATGGCCCCGATGTCGTCCACGGTGGTCAGCTCCTCCTCGGTGGCCTCCATGAGCCGGTCCAGGGAGCCGAACTGCCGGGCCAGCACCTTGGCGGCCTTGCTGCCCACCTGGCGGATGCCGAAGGCGCAGAGCAGCTTGGAAAGGTCGTTCTGTTTGGACTTTTCCAGGACGTTCAGCAGGTTTTCTGCCGACTTCTCCCCCATCCGGTCCAGCTCAGCCACCGTTTTCGCGTCCAACCGGTACAGGTCCGCCGGGGTTTTCACCAGTCCGGCGTTCACCAGCGACTCCACCACCGCCGGGCCAAGACCCTCGATGTCCATGGCGTCCCGGCTGGCAAAGTGGGTCAGGTTCCGCATCAGCTGGGCGGGACATTCCGCCCCGGTGCAGCGGACCGCCGCTCCGTCCGGGTCCCGCTCCACGGGAGCCCCGCAGACCGGGCAGACAGCGGGCAGAAAATAGGGCTTGCTCCCCTCCTGCCGCTTGGACAATTCCACGCTGACCACCTGGGGGATGATCTCCCCCGCCTTTTGGACGATGACGGTGTCGCCAATGCGGATGTCCTTATCCGTAATGAAGTCCTGGTTGTGGAGGGTTGCGTTGGTCACGGTAGTCCCCGCCAGCCGAACCGGTTCCACCACCGCCTTGGGGGTCAGCACCCCGGTGCGGCCCACCTGTACCACGATGTCCAGCACCTTGGTTGGCTTCTGCTCCGGCGGGTACTTCCACGCCACCGCCCACCGGGGGAACTTGGCGGTGCTGCCCAGCAGCTCCCGCTCCGGCAGGCTGTCCAGCTTGACCACCGCCCCGTCGATGTCGAAGGGGTAGCGTTCCCGCTCCTCTCCCAGCGCAGAGATCCACTGGGAGACCTCACCCAGCGTTTCGAACACCGGGTGGGGGATGACCCGGAATTGCAGCGTCTCCAGATAGTCCAGGGCCTGGGAATCCGTCTCAAAGGCGGGGCCGTCGGAGAGCTGGATGTTGAAGATGATGCAGTCCAGCATCCGTTTGGCGGCGATTTTCGGGTCCAGCTGCCGCAGGGAACCGGCGGCGGCGTTCCGGGGGTTGGCGAAGAGCGGCTCCCCCTCCAGCTCCCGCTGGTCGTTCAGCTTGGCGAATCGTTCCCGGGAAATATAGCACTCCCCCCGGACGATGAGTCGGTGGGGCGCGCCGGTCAGCTTCATGGGGATGGAGCGGACGGTGCGGAGGTTTTCGGTCACGTCCTCCCCCACCTGGCCGTCTCCCCGGGTGGCCCCCCGGACAAATACGCCGTCCAGATACTCCAGCGCCACGGAGAGGCCGTCCACCTTTGGCTCCGCCACATAGCGGACCGTTTCCGCGCTCTCGCGGACCCGCTGGTCAAAGGCCGTCAGCTCTCCCCCGTCAAACACGTCCTGGAGGGACAGAAGCGGGACCTCATGGGTCACCTCCGCGAAGGCGGAGATGGCCTCGCCCCCCACCCGCTGGGTGGGGGAATCCGGCGTCACCAACTCCGGGTGTTCCGCCTCCAGCTGCTCCAATTCCCGCAGCTTGCGGTCGTAGTCGTAATCAGTGGCCACCGGCGCGTCCAGCACGTAATACTGGTAGTTCCACCGATTCAGTTCCTCTTTCAGGGCGTCGATCTGCGCCTTTGCTTCCTTCATCGTTTTCACTGCTCCTCTGCGGCGTTGGAATCCGCCGCTTGGTCATAAGGGTTCCAGCTGGCGTAGCTCTCCGGCACGTCCCCCATCAGGATGGACTGGGCCAGCGGGATGGTGCTGGTCAACTGCTGCTGATGCACCCCGCCGGGGATCATCAGCAGCACGTCTACGGAAATCACCATGTTGATCTGGTGCAGGGTCTGGTTGATGCCAGCCGATTGAAATTCGCTCTCAAAGGAGATGCCTACCTGCCCAGCGTGTAAGATTTCCACGCTGATCTCCGGCCCCAGGCTGGAGAACACCGTCAGGTTCAGCACCGCCCCGATGGGGATTTTAACGCGCTGCCGCTCCATGCCGTCCAGCACGGTGGAGACCTCCCGGCCCATGCTGACCCGCAGGGCGTTGAGCATATCCATGTCGGTGGTCATGCCCACCACTTCCCCGCTGTCATCGTAAAACACCTGCACAAGGTCGTTGTAGCGCAGCTCTCCGGCCTCAGTCAGGCTGGCGCAGACCTCGTTGACCTCGGCGGTCACGCGATTGTCCAGCTCCGCCCGGGCCAGTTCCAGGACGATGGGCCGGATGCGTCCGTCCACCACCCACAGCAGCAGCGCCGCGGTCAGCAGCACACCGCCTAACAGAATCAACCCCCGCCCTCTCCCCCGCGCCCGGCGGGGCGGACGGGGTCTTGGCCGTCTCATGGTCACCACCCCCCTCGCTTAGTTTATGCGGGAGGGCGTGTCTGTGTGCGGGCGTAGCTGTTAGCTCTTAGCTTTTAGCTGTTAGCTTGGTACTGCTCAGCTATTCGAGCTGCGCTGTTCGATAGCTATTCCCAGCTTTTTACTGGCAGCGCATGACCAACGGTTATTTTCACGTTTCGTTTGAAACTCTGCGCTTTTGATTCGCAGAACCTGACTAACAGCTAATGGCTTTTCAGCAGCTCCTCTGCCGCCAGCATGATACCGGTCTTGCCGGAGGGATAGGTCAGCCCGCCTTGCAGGTAGACAGTATAGGGCGGGCGCATGGGCGCGTCGGCGGAAAGCTCGATGGAGGCCCCCTGGATAAACGCCCCCGCCGCCATGATGACTGGGCAGTCGTAGCCGGGCATATCCCAGGGGATAGGGGTCACGAAGCTGTCCACCGGGGAACCGGCCTGGATGCCCTTGCAGAACCGCTGCACCGCCTCCGGCGTGTGCAGGGACACCATCTGGATGATGTCGTGGCGGGTCTGCTGGGAGGTGGGTTCCGTCTCGTAGCCCAGCAGCTCCATCATCCTGGCCCCAAAGACGGCGGTTTTCACCGCCTGGGCCACGGTGTGGGGGGCCAGGAACAGGCCCTGATACAGGGCGCGGTTGTTGCCCAATGTGCTGCCGCACTCCCGGCCAATGCCGGGGACGGTCAGCCGCATGGCCGCCGCCTCTACCAGGTCGTGCCGCCCGGCGATATAGCCGCCGGTGGGGGCCAGACCGCCGCCGGGGTTCTTGATGAGGCTGCCCACCACCAAATCCGCGCCTACCTGGCTGGGTTCGATGGTTTCCACGAACTCGCCGTAGCAGTTGTCCACAATGACCACGGCGTCCGGATCATTCTCCCGCACAATGGAGATCAATTCACCGATCTCTGCCACCGACAGGGTGGCGCGGGTGGAGTAGCCCTTGCTGCGCTGGATGAGCACCGCCTTGTTCCCCGGCTCCCGCACCGCCTGGGCCAGGCCCTCCCGGTCCGGCTGGTCGTCGGGGGTGATGTCAACCTGGCGGTAGGCGATGCCGTAGCTTTTCAGGCTGCCTGGCTCCTCGCCGGTGACGCCGATGACCCCCAAAAGAGTGTCGTAGGGCGCGCCCACCGCGCTGACCAGCGTGTCCCCAGGCTTCAGCGCCCCATAGAGGGCGGCAGCGATGGCGTGGGTGCCGTTGACGAACTGGATGCGCACCAGCGCGTCCTCGGTGCCGAAAATATCCGCATAAATTTTATCCAACTCATCCCGGCCCTGGTCGTCGTAGCCGTAGCCGGTGGTCCCGGCAAAGTAGCTCTCCGCCACCCGGTGGGTCTGGAAGGCAGAGAGCACCTTCTGGGTGTTGTACTCCGCGATGTCGTCGATGTGCGCAAATTGTACGCTGACATCCTGCTGGGCCTGCCGGGCCAGGTCGCGCACCCGGTCCGAGATGCCCAGTGGGTTTTCGTTGTTCATGTTTTACAGCTCACTTTCACAAAAGGCAGTAATCAAGTCCACACAGGCAGAAAAATCGTCCAAATCTATCAGTTCCGTAGGCGCGTGGGTGTAACGGCAGGGGAAGGACACTCCGCCCGTTTTCACGCCGATGCGGCTGCGGCTGATGGGGCCGCCGTCGGTCCCGCCGCAGGTCAGCACGTCCCGCTGAGCGGAGATATTCTTTTCTTCGGCCAAACGGCACAGCCGCTCCACCACCTCCGGGTGGCAGATGACACTGTGGTCCATCGCCTTGACCGCCGCGCCCTTCCCCAGGGCGGTAGTCCCCTCGTGGAGCGCGCCGGGGATGTCGTCGGGGCAGGTCACGTCCACCACGATGGCGTAGTCAGGCCGGACGGCGAACCCGGCAGGCCCCGCGCCCCGGGTCCCAACTTCCTCCTGGGTGGTGAAGGCAAAGTACAGGTCGTTTTTTCGCTCGCCCAGAGCGTGGAGAACGGCCAGCAACGCGCCGCACCCCGCCCGGTCGTCCAGATAGGGGGAGACGACGCGGTTCCCCGCCCGGAAGAAGGGCGCGTCGTATGCGGCGGTGTCCCCCGGGGACACCAGCGTTTCCGCCTCGGCCTTGTCCTTCGCGCCGATGTCCAGGAACAGGTCGGTACATTTGAACTCCTTGCCCAGCTTGTTGTCGTCGCAGGAAATGAGGCCCCGCAGACCATTCTTAAACCGCACAGGCGCTTGCAGCAGTGTAGCCGGGTCCAGCCCGCCCACCGGGGCGAAGCGCAGCACGCCTTCCTTCTCGCAGCGGGTCACCATGACTCCTACGCTGTCCATGTGGGCGGCCAGCAGCACCTTTGGCCCCGGCCCCGCCCGGTGAACAAGCAGATTGCCCATGGGGTCAACGGTGATTTCGTCGGCGTACTCCGCCGCCTCTTGGCGAATCAGCTCACGAATCTCTCCCTCGTCCCCGGAGACGCCGAAGGCGCGGGTCAGCCGTTCCAACAGCTTCAAATCTGTCATTGCATTTCCTCCTCCAGTGACTGCAAAAAGGCGCGGGTCAGCCGCAACATTCCCTCCGCGTCCTCCAGACTGGCCGCCTCCGTGGGGCAGTGGAGATACCGCACTGGGAAGGCCGGTCCCGCCACCTGCGCGCCGCTGCGGCTGCGCTGATAGCTTCTGGCGTCTGTTTGGCCGCCGTCCGCCGCTTTTATCTGCCAGGGGATGTTCCGCTGTTCCGCCAGCCTCCGCAGACGGAGGAACAGCGCCCGGTCATACATTGTGAAGCGGTCAGATACCGGCAGCACCACGCCCTCTCCTGGGGTGACGCCCACCTGGTCCTCAGTTCGTTCCGGGCCGTCCTCCGCTGCAACGCTGTCCAGGCAGAGGACAATGTCCGGTTTCTCCGCAAAGGCCGCGCCAAAAGCGCCTCGCGTTCCCACCAGCTCCTGGGCGGCAAAAACAAAGGTGCAGTCCACCGGCAGCTCCTCCCGAAGCAGGCTCAGCAGGACGGCACAGGGGATTCTGCTGTCAAGTGCTTTTCCCTTACAGGTTTTCTCTGCCCCAAAAGGCATAAACTCCGCCGCGAAAAGACCCACGTCTCCCAGAGAAAGGCGCTTTTTCGCATCGTCCCTGTCCTTCGCGCCAATGTCGATATAGAGTTCTTTCAACTTTGGAACGGAATTTCGTTCCGATTTTGTGGTCAAATGGATGGGTTTCATGCCGACTACGCCGGGAATACGGTTTTCCCCTAGCCAGACCCGCTTGCCGATCAGCGTCCGCCGGTCCACTGGCCCTACAGTCTGGAACCGCAGGGAACCGTCATCTGTAAAGCCAGATACCATTACACCGACTTCGTCCATGTGAGCGTCCAGCAACACCCGCTTCTCGGGGACCTTTCGCCCCCTCTTGAATACAATTAAGTTGCCAAGCGCGTCCTCCCGCAGGCTATCCGCATACGGCTTCGCCTGTTGCCGGATGAAGTCGCGCACCTCGTCCTCCCAGCTGGACACGCCGGAGCAGGCGCACAGTGCTTCAATCAGTTCCCGCATGACAGCGCCTCCTCTCCGATGCGCTCCACGAACGCCGCCAACAGCCGGGCGCACTGTTCCATGTCGTTCAGATCGATGACCTCCAGCGGCGTGTGCATATACCGCAGAGGGAGGCTGAGGATGGCGGTGGGGATGCCCTTCCGCAAAATTTGGATGTCCCACCCGTTGGTGCCGGTGGCGCCGGCCATGACCTCCACAGAGTAAGGAATGTTCTCGGCCTCCGCCTTCGCTTTCATCCGCCGGAACATCCACTGGGTGATGTTCGGCCCTACGCCAATGACCGGGCCGCTCTCAAGCGGAAAACACTCGTCCCCGGAACAGTCGGCGCTGCTGCCAAAGGTCACGTCCACCGCCACGGCGCAGTCCGGCGCGACGCCGTAGGCCGCGGTAATTGCGCCCCGGCTGTCTATTTCTTCTCCCACGGAGCCGAGAACGTACACATCCACGTCCAATTCCCGCTTCTGGAGCAGTTCCAGCGTTCGTAGCAAAAGAGAAAAGCAGGAGCGGTCATCCAGAGATTTTCCGGCGATACGGGTTTCACTCATGCGGAAGGTGTCCTCCCGATAGGCCACAGGCGTTCCCACCGGGATATGGGTCTGGGCCTCCTGCTGGGTTAGTCCCACATCAATGCGCAGGTCAGACATGGCCGCCGCCTTGTCGCCGTCCTCCGGCAGCGCCCCGGCGACGATGCCGCACAGCGGCGGCGTGGTCAACACCGTGACCTCCCGGTTGGGCAGAATACGGGGGTCGATGCCCCCCAGGGTGGAGAAGCGCAGATACCCCCGGTCGTGACCGGTGACGATCAGACCCACCTCGTCCAAATGGGCGTCCAGGAGGAGTTTTTTCGCTCCGGGCTTGCCGCAGCGCTTTACACCCAAAACACTGCCCATGGTGTCCGTCCAGACCTCATCCGCCAGCGGGCGAAGCAGCTCTGCGGCGGTCTCCGCCGCCGCACCCTCGAATCCGGTGGGGCCGGGGGACTGGGTCAGCCGAACCAGTTGTTCAAACGCGGTCAAAAAATCTCCTCCTCACGGCAGTTCGTTTACCAGCTGCTTAAACACGTTGCCCCGCACCATAAAGTTCTTGAACTGGTCGAAGGAGGCGCTGGCCGGGGACAGAATCACGATGTCTCCCGGCTGGGCCAGCTCCGCCGCCTTTTGGACGGCGTCGGCCAGGCTGCTCACCTCGCAGATGGGCAGCTGTTCCGGGTCGTAGCCGGGGGCGTTCTCCGCCGCGGCGCGGATCTTCCCGGCGGTGGCGCCGGTCAGCACAAGCTGCTTGACGTGGGCCACCAGGTCGGGGCCGAGCACATCATAGGGGATGTGCTTGTCGTAGCCGCCGGCAATCAAAATCACCTTCTGCTGGAAAGAGCGCAGCCCGGCGATGGTGCGGCTGGGGCTGGAGGCGATGGAGTCGTTGTAATACCTCACGCCGTCGCACACCCGCACCAACTCAATGCGGTGTTCTACCCCGCCGAAGCTGGCGGCGAAGCGGCGGAAAACCTCGTCCTCCACCAGGCCGTCCAGTGCTGCTATGGCAGCCATGTAATTCTCCACATTGTGGACACCGGGGATAAGGATGTCTTTTACTGGCAGCACATGCCGGGTCTCCCCTGCCTTTTTGACGCAAATCACGCCGTTCTCCAGCACCACGCCCTCGTCCAACGGATTCTGCCGGGAAAACAGCGTCACCTGGCCGGGGGCCTCGTCTGCGAAGCCGTAGGTGATGGCGTTGTCCCGGTTCAGCACCACCTTCTGGTGGTTGGTCTGGTAACGGAAGATGTTTTTCTTGGCCGCCACATACTCCTCCATCCCCTTGTGGATGTCCAGGTGATTGGGGGCCAGGTTGGTGACCACGGCGATGTCCGGGCTGGCGTCCATGGTCAGCAGTTGGAAGGAGGACAACTCCAGCACAGCGATGTCCTCCGGCTTCATCTGCTCCGTATCCGACAGCAGCGGACGGCCAATATTGCCCCCCAGGTGAACGGTGTACCCCGCCGCCTCCAGCACCTTGGCGATGATGGTGGTGGTGGTGGTTTTGCCGTCGGAGCCGGTGACGGCGATCTTCTTGCAGGGGCAGACGTGAAAGAACACCTCCATCTCGGAGGTCACCAAACTGCCCCGGGCCTTAGCCGCCTCAAAGGCGGGGATGTCCGGGCGGATGCCGGGGGACCGGAAGATCACGTCCTGGTCCAGCCCGTCCAGATAGTCCGGTCCCAGCTTCAGCGTCGCCCCCATGGCCTCCAGCTCGTTCAGCAGCGCGTCGTTGCCGAACTGCTCCCGGGTGGCCTTGTCGCAGGCGGTCACTGCGACGCCCCGGCGCAGCAGCAGCTTGAGCCAGGGGGTATTGCTGACGCCGATGCCGATGATGGCGACAGTTTTATTCTGTAAGGAAGTCAGATACTCCGCAAAGGTCATTTCAAATTCCTCCCAAAAGGTGGTGAACTACAGGAAAATTACGATAACGCAATAGAATTAGTATAGCCGATTCCACCGGGAATTGCAACGAGGAATTGACATTTGCCCGAAAAACTGCAACAATAGAATAGACGCGAACTCGCGCTTGACAGACAGGGCGCGGTGTGTTAGCGTATTAGCGAAATAAAGTGAGGGAGCGTTTTTATGGACATCCAAGTCAACGATGTACTGCTGATGAAAAAACCGCACCCCTGCGGCAGCCGGGAATGGCTGGTGCTGCGCATCGGCATGGACTTCCGCCTGCGGTGCCGGGGCTGTGGCCGGGAGATGATGATTCCCCGGAGCAAGGCGGAAAAAAACGTGAAAAAAATCCTGCCCGCCGGTGAAGCGGCGGAGTAACCGAGAGAGAGGCTAAAACCGATGAAAGAATTTTGGAGCAGCCGAATCCAGAATCTGGTCCCCTACACCCCCGGGGAGCAGCCCCGGGACCGGCAGTTTATCAAGCTGAACACCAACGAAAACCCCTATCCCCCCTCGCCCAAGGCGCTGGAGGCCATCCGGGCCAACACCAACGAGAGTCTGCGGCTCTATTCCGACCCGGAGGGGACCGCGCTGCGCGCCGCGCTGGCGGAGGCTTACGGCCTGAAAGAGAGTCAGGTTTTTGTGGGCAACGGCTCTGACGAGGTGTTGGCGTTTGCGTTCCAGGCGTTTTTCGGCGTGGGGGACACCATCGCCTTCCCGGACATCACCTATAGTTTTTACCCGGTCTATGCGGAGATGTTCGGCATCAACTGCAAAATCGTGCCTCTGAACGAGAACTTCACCATGCCGGTGGAGGGCCTCATCGGCGGCAACAACGGCGTGGTCATCACCAACCCCAACGCCCCCACGGGGATCGAGCTGCCCCAAAGCCAGCTGCTCCGGGTGCTGGAGGGCAACCCGGACGTGGTGGTCATCGTAGATGAGGCGTATGTGGACTTCGGCGGCGCCTCCGCCCTGCCGCTGCTGGAGGAATATCCCAATCTGCTGGTGGTGCAGACCATGTCCAAGTCCCGCTCCCTGGCGGGGCTGCGGGTGGGCTTCGCCTTTGGCAGCGAGAACCTGATTCAGGCGGTCAACTGCGTGAAGAACTCCATCAACTCCTACACCCTGGACCGGCTGGCCATTGCCGGCGGCACGGCGGCGGTGCAGGACCGGGCCTGGTTTGAGGCAAACTGCGCCAGGGTGGCCGCCACCCGGGAGCAAACCGTCCGCAGACTGAAAGAGCTGGGCTTCACCGTCCTGCCCAGCAAGGCCAATTTCATCTTCATCAGCCACGAAAAAGTGCCCGCCAAAACGCTTTTCGCTCAGCTGCGGCAGGAGGGTATCCTGGTGCGCTATTTCGACAAACCCCGCATCGACAACTTCCTCCGGGTGACCATCGGCACCCAGGAGGACATGACCACCTTCTGCGCCGTCATGGAAAAGCTGGTGCGGTGAAGGCTGCCCCCCGGCGGGGCAAAATTCCCGGCGGCGCAAAAATTTTGGTGGGCTTTTCCCCGGTTGTGTGTTATACTGGGAAATAGAATGTCGGGGCGACACAGCGCAGACTGCGCGCCGCCGCCCAGCCCGAAAAGGAGGCCGATGTCCCTGATGAAACGGCTGCTGGCCGCCCTGTGCGCGCTGTCTATGCTGATTCTGTCCGGCTGCAGCTTCAATGTGCTGGAGTCCACCGACGATTTATATTCCCTGCCCAAGGCCTCTGAGGAATACACCTCCCTCCAGGAGAGCCTGCAAAGTCTGCTGGACTCAGGGCTGGAATACGCCCCGCCCCTGTCCGGCTCCAACACCCAGCCTGTTCAGCTCCAGGACCTGGACGGCGACGGAGAGCAGGAG
>JAJPXY010000065.1:0-48329 GCA_021205205.1 Clostridiales bacterium | reverse complement strand
GACCTGGACGGCGACGGAGAGCAGGAGCTGGTGCTGATGGCTGTTCGCAACTCCGACAGCGATTTGAGTACCGCCGTCTATTATGACAACGTGGACGGCGTGTTGGAGCCTGTCAGCACCGCTAATCTGTCCACCCGCCTGTCCTCCATTGATAAGACCAGCGCCGGACTGCTGGCGGACGGCACGCCGGTCCTCTATGTCACCGGGGCGGTGCAGGACGTCAATTCCAGCGCCTCCTATCAACTGACAGACATCCTGTTGCTGCGGGACGGCGCACTTTGCAACATCACCTTGGATGAGGACGACCTCTCCAGCACAGACACCATCCGCTACAGTCTGACCTCCAACCAGGACATCAACGAAGACGGCGTGCTGGAGATCCCCATCCCCTACCTCCTCACCAACTACGACAGCGACTCCTCCGACCTGTTCTATGCGGTGGACTGGCGGCAATACGCCGCTGACGGCTCCTATACGGTGATTTGCATCACCTATTATAACAGCACAGACGGCTGGTA
Organism: Clostridiales bacterium; assembly: GCA_021205205.1. Lineage (GTDB taxonomy): Bacteria > Bacillota > Clostridia > Oscillospirales > Oscillospiraceae > Onthomonas. Next base: position 47,811 of record JAJPXY010000065.1, on the reverse strand, counting down.
TCTGGAGCTGCCGGAGGAGTGGCTGGACTGTCTGGAGCTGGCCCGTCAGGACACCACCCAGAGCGGCAGCAACGAGCGGGGCGTCCTCTTTTACTACAACGACGGCGGAGACGACGCGGACACGCCCTTCCTGGGCATCTACAAAAACACCGGTACCTATCGGGAGCGCAGCGCCACCTCCGGGGACCGGATGATCATGCTCCGCAGCAGCGACGCCATCTATTCTCTGGAGCTGTTCGGCTCCGCGTATGACCAGGCGGAGTCCGCCGGAGACCTGCTGGACCGTTTCCACCTGATCACCGCCGACTGGTCCACGGACTGAGTCATCATCGGCGGTACGACCATCCATTATTTTAGCTCTTAACTTTTGGTTCTTAGCGCGGCAGCTGCTAACTTTTTACTGACATTGTTGTATGAACGGCTTGTTTTGTGCTTTGCTTTCTTTTGAACTGTCTGTTTTTTGGTTTGCAGTGCGTGACTAACAGCGAATGGCTAACAGCTAACAGCTTACATGAGGTAATTTCATGAGAAAAGTGCTTGTGTTAGAAGACGAGGACAGCATCCGCTCCTTTGTGGTGCTGAACCTGAACCGCGCCGGATACGAAACGGTGGAGGCCTCCAGCGGCGAGGAGGCCCTGGAAAAGCTGAAAAAGAACCCGGACATCCGTCTGGCGCTGCTGGACGTGATGCTGCCCGGCATCGACGGCTTTGAGGTCTGTCGGCAGATCCGCGCCGGGGACAGCAAGGTGGGCATCATCATGCTCACCGCCCGCACCCAGGAGATGGACAAGGTCACCGGCCTGATGACCGGCGCGGACGACTATGTGACCAAGCCCTTCTCCCCTGCGGAGCTGACCGCCCGGGTGGACGCCCTCTATCGCCGCCTGGGCGGGGAGAGCGCACCGGCCACCAACAGCGATGAGATTTCCCAGCCCCCCTTCCTGCTGAACTGCCACAACCGCGTCCTGTTCAAGAACGGGAAGCGCATTAAGCTGACCCAGGTGGAGTACTCCGTGATGCACCTGTTCATGACCAACCCCGGCCAGGCCATCAGCCGGGAGGAAATTTTGGACCGCATCTGGGGCCGGGAGTACTACGGCGAGGTGAAAATCGTGGACGTAAACGTTCGCCGCCTGCGCCTGAAAGTGGAGGACGACCCCACCAACCCCAGCTACATCACCACGGTCTGGGGATTTGGATACAAGTGGAACGTGGGATGAGGAGCGTGACCGGTATGACGACAGTACAGGCGGTTTACGACCTGCTGGACGCGCGCGCGCCCTTTCGGATGCAGGAGCCGTGGGACAACTCCGGCCTGTTGGTGGGTCGCCGGGAGGCCCCGGTAGAGCGCATTTTGACCTGTCTGGACATTACCCCTGAGACCATCGGGGAGGCGGCTGAGCTGGGCTGCCAGCTGATGGTTTCCCATCATCCGGTGATTTTCGACCCGGTGAAACGAGTGGAAGATGGCGATTACACCGGCAAGCGGCTGTTGCTGCTGGTGGAACACCACATCGCGGCAATTTGCTGCCACACTTGTCTGGACGCCTGTCCCGGCGGGGTCAACGACGTGCTGGCGGAGCTTTGCGGCCTGACGGACGTGGGCCAGCTGGAGCAGATGGGCGTGGACAGCCAGGGACGGCCCTACGGCATCGGCCGGGTGGGGCGGCTCTCCGCCCGGTTGCCGCTGGGGGACTATCTCGCACAGCTGAAACAGGCACTCCACCCCAACGGGCTGCGCTACTATGACGCGGGGCGGCCCGTAGAGCGGGTGGCCGTGGGCGGCGGCTCCTGCGGCAGTATGCTGGACCTGGCGGTGCAGGCCGGATGCGATACCTTCGTCACCGCCGACCTGAAATATGACCACTTCCTGGCCGCGAAGGACTACGGGGTCAACCTCATCGACGCCGGGCACTACCCCACCGAGAACCCGGTGATGCAGCGGGTGACGGAGTGGCTGCGGAAGGCGTTCCCCGACGTGGAAGTGCTGCCGTCCAGCCGTCACCGGGAGGTCCTGTCCTACACCGTCTGACCCTCCCCTGCGGAAACCCCGAATGGTATTCGATGAATAAAGCCCCCTCTCCTCCCTGGCAGCGCGCCGAGAGCGAGAGGGGGCTTGTTTGCTGTTTTAATGCTCGGTGGGAACGTTCTCCACGGCTTCCAGATAGAACTGCATGGAGGAGAACTCCGGCACCTCCCGGGGGATGGGCAGCCCGGCGTGCATCAGCGCTGCGCCGGAGAGGACCAGATTCTTGTCCCCCACTCGGTAGCGGCGTTTGGCGTCCAGCCCTTTCAGGTGCAGATACTCCTGGGGACCGTTGACCGTCAGGTTGGTGACCACCACGCTGACCAGGGCGGCGGAGCGGTCCTTGGTGACGGACATCCAGGCAGTGAAGTTCCCCGTCTGGAAGGGGTCGGTCAGCCGGTAGTAGTCCCCGAAGAAGATAATGGGGTAATAGGTGCGGAACAGCTCGGTCTGCTCCCGGCAGACAGCGATCTCATCGGCGTTGAGGCGGGTGGCGTCCAGCTCATAGCCAAAGGTGCCGCACATGGAGACCACCGCCTTGGTTTTCAGCGGCACATGGGGGCTGGACTCGGAGACATGCGCGCCCATGGAGCTGATGGGATAGAGGAAGGAGGTGCCATAGTGGAGCTTGAGCCGGTCCAGCGGCTTGGTGTTGTCAGACGCCCAATACTGGGGGTAGAAGGTCAGCATGGCCGGGTCATAGCGCCCGCCGCCGCCGGAGCAGCCCTCAAAGAGGATGTCCGGGTGAGTGTTGATGATGCGGTCCATCACCCGGTACAGGCCCAGCACATAGCGGTGATAGACCTCCCCTTGCCGCTCCGGGGGCAGGGCGTTGGACCAGATGTCGGTGATGGAGCGGTTGATGTCCCACTTCATGTAGACGATGTTGGCGCTGTCCAGCACCTGGTTGACCGAGCGGATGAGGTAATCCTGCACATCCCGGCGGGTCAGGTCCAGCACCAGCTGGTTCCGGCTGCGGACAGCGTGGCGGCCGGGGATCTCCATCACCCAGTCCGGGTGGGCGCGGTAGAGGTCGGAGTCCTCGGAGACCATCTCCGGCTCGAACCAGATGCCAAACTGCATCCCCAGGTCATTTATCTGCCGGACCAGGGTGTCCAGGCCGCATTTGATTTTGTTGGTGTTCACCACCCAGTCCCCCAGGCCGGAGTTGTCGTCGTCCCGCTTGCCGAACCAACCGTCGTCCATCACCAGCAGGTCCACCCCCAGCTGCTGGGCGGATTTAGCAATCTCCACCAGCTTCCGGTCGTCGAAGTCCATGAAGGCGGCCTCCCAGGTGTTGATGAGGATGGGCCGGGTCTCTCGCATATACTTGCTCTTACAGAGGTTGGTGCGGAAAAAGTCGTGGTACAGGTGGGAGAGACCGGTCAGGCCCTGGGCGGAGAAAGCCATCAGCACCTCCGGCCCCTCGAAGCTCTCCCCGGGGGCCAGAGCGAAGTCGAACTGCTTGGGGTGGATGCCCATCAGCACCCGAAGCTGGTCGTACTGGTCCAGCTCCACCTCTGCCAGGAAGTTGCCGGAGTACAGAAAGGCCATGCCGTAGCAGTCGCCGTGGTCCTCGGTGGCGTCGTGGTCGCAGAGGATGAGGAAGGGGTTCTGCTGGTGAGAGGAGGTCCCCCGGACGGACTGGATGGTGTGGACATGATGGGTCAGCTTCTGCCGCTCCACCTGCCGCTCCTGGCCGTACCGGCCGGGGAAGCTGACCAGGTCATACCCGGCCCCGTTGAGGAAGTCCAGGCAGGCGGACATAATGCGCTGGAGGTGGATGGTTCCTGTGCCGCCGTTGGTGACCCGGACAGCCCGGGTGATGACGTCCGTCTCCTCAAAAACGGCGTAGAACAGCGTCACCTGTACCTTGCTGACCGCGTCCTCCAGCAGAATTTCCAGGGTCTGGACGTGGTCGTTCTCCGTGGCAAAACAGGTGGGCAGGTCCTTCAGCCGGTATTTCCCGTCGCTGATTTGATAGGACTGGAACCGCCCGTCGAAGGCGCGGCTGCCGTCGGCGTTGACCACCTGGATAGAGGGCACCCGGAAGTCCCCCTGCTGTTGGGTGGGGAACTCCTGGGGCTGGGCATCCAGAGAGAAGGTCCGCTGATACCGGGAGTCGTAGGGGTTGCCGGAGAAGCCCCGGTCATACTGCATGATTTGATAGGACAGGTCCGCGTCCTCCAGGGATGGGCCGTAATAGAGGTGCATTAAGTAATTCAGATTGCCAATTTGCAGCTGATAGGAGGAATTGCGCGTCTGGAGCGTAAAGGTCCACTTTGTTTTGTTGAATACGATCGACATAAAAAAGCCCTCACTTTTCGTTGCAGTTGGTTGTTGTGATTACAAGAATTGTACCCATTATACTGAACCAGACGAAAAAGTATATGGAAAAATGGAGAGCAAAACCGACCTTGTGTGTTACCCCTCCGCCGGGACCAGCAGCTCGGAAAAATCCCGGATGTAAGAATGACACAGCTGCCGCATCTCCGCCTCCCGGTCGGCAAAGAGATAGTCATAGACGCCGGTGACGGTCAGCCCCGCGGCCCGCGCCCCGGCACAGGAGACGGGGGAGTCGTCAAAGAACCGGCAGTCCTCCGGCCTGACCCCCAGCCGCTCCAGTGCGGCGGCGAAGGCGGCGGGAGAGCGCTTTTCCATGCCAAGGTCGGTGGCGTAAACGATTTGGGAGAAATAGCCCTCGATGCCGTGGTGGTGCAGCGCCGCCTGGCACAGCACCGGCTCACAGGAGGTGTAGATGGCCATGGTGCGGCCCTCCTGGGCGCACTGTGCCAGAAAGGTCCGGACAAAGGGTTTCAGGGGGATGCGGTCCCGGTACTCCGACAGGGCCATGCGCCGCCACTGGGCCATGATGTCCTCCACCGAGTCGGGGATGTGGCAGTAGTCCTTTGTAAACTGGGCAGCCAGGGGAAAAATCGTGTGGATGACCCCCTGATTGTATTCCTCGGTCCAGGGAATCCCCCGGCTGGCCAGAAAGTCCACGTCGATCTGCCGCCACACCCCGGCGGAGTCGATCAGCGTGCCGTCCAGGTCGAATAAGTACATAAAGCGCCTCGCTTCTGAATAAAAAGCTATTAGCTGTTAGCTTTTCGCTATTAGCTTGGCAGTGCGCCCTTTTAAGCATTGCACTTTTGTCTCACTAACAGCTATTCCAGCTATCGGCTTGGCAGCGTTCCTTTTAAAGCTCTGCGCTTTGGGTTGACGATACCTGTCCAACAGCTAACGGCTAACAGCTAATTTCTAACAGCTCAACGGAACAGCGCCAGCAACACCCCGTAGAGAACGCTGGAGCCGATGCCGAACACCAGCACCGGCCCGGCGATGGTGAACATTTTGGCCGCCATGCCGGTGATGAACCCCTCGCTCTTGAACTCCATGGCCGGGCTGACGATGGAGTTGGCGAAGCCCGTCACCGGCACCAGGGTCCCCGCCCCGGCGTGCTTGGCCAATTTGTCGTAGACGTTCAGCCCCGTGAACAGGGCGGAGAGGAAAATCAGCGAGATGGTGACGCAGGTCCCCGCATCCTTCTGGCTCAGGCCCAGGCCCTGCCAGAACAGCTGGAGGGCCTGCCCCACACAGCAAATGCCCCCGCCCACCAGAAAGGCCATGCAGAGGTTTTTCCCCAGTGGGGAAGGGGCGCTTTTGCGGTTGACCAGTTCGCCAAACTCCTGGTTTGTCATATCCATCTTGGTTTGTTCCTTTCTTCGGTTTGTCAACTTAGGTTCCCCGAAACGGAACAAACGATACATAAAAGTCAGCAAAATCAGCCGATGGTGATGGTCCAGGCGAAGTCCTTGCTCGCGCCCGGGGCCAGCTCGATGTGTTTGCCTGCCTCGTTGACGCTGTTGGCCCAGCCATTCCACGGCTCCATGCAGACGAAGGACTCCGCGTCCTGCTGCCACAACACGCCGTTGGTGAACACCGCCTCGTCAAAGGCCACCTCGACGGTGTGTCCGCTGCCCGCGTCGGTCAGGCGCATGGGGCTTTTCACGCCGGTCAGCAGGCGGATGGAGTCGGCGCTGCCCGGCTTTTTGGTCAGGGTCAGCACAGCCGGGGCGGCGGGCTGCTCCCCCTTGGCGTCCTCGGAGCAGGTGGCGGCGATGATGTCAAAGCTGATGTTCTCCAGCTTGCTGGCGGCGAAATAGGGGTGGAAGCCCACGCTGAAGGGCAGCGGCTTGTCGCCGGTGTTCTCTACCGTCAGGGTCAGCCCGGCGGCAGCGCCGCACAGGGTGTAGCGCATGGCCAGCAGGAAGTCGAAGGGATAGACGAATTTGGTCAGACCGTTGGGGGCCAGAGTCAGCTCGATGGCGTCGTCCGCAGCCGTTTTCACATGCCAGGGCACCAGGTCCGCGAAGCCGTGGATCTCCATGGGGTAGTCTGCGCCGCCGAAGGTGTGAACGCCGCCGTCCGGCTTGCCGCAGTTGGGGAACAGAATGGGGATACCGCAGCGGGGGCGGTCCGTGGACTCAAAGTTTTTGTCCCGCAGCCAGAGGTATTCCTCACCGCCTCTGGTGAAGGAGGTGGCCATGCCGCCCTTTTCCGGGGTGACGGTCAGCGCGCAGTCGCCGTCAGTCAGGGTGAGGGTTTCGTAGGTGACGCCGTATTTCTGGTAGACGCCGTTGGTGAGTTTAGACATAATCAAAGCCCCTTTCAAAATGCTGTCGCTCGTGCATGGGCCGCCTGACGGCGGCGCAGTTCTTGAATGTTATTATACCACAGCTTTTTCCCTTTGAACAGCCTCTTTGCCGGATCATTGGTCCTCCGACGGCAAACCTTCACCGCCCCGGTGGTCACGCGGGCCGGTCGACTCGTCAAAATATCTAATTCAACAGGCGACAGAAAAGGCTTTTTCGTGAAAAAGCGCGTCAGCCGGTTGACTTTTCTTTTAAAAGACTTTATAATATAAATCAATGCAAGGGTTCTTGCATCCTGTGGCCAGTCTGCTGGCGGCAGTCCTGCCAATGAACCACGATTTTTATGAAGGAGCGATTATATGAGCGAATTTAAAGTTGCTGCCAGAATGGCGCCGGTCCACTCCGACATCCGCGGCCCGCTGTTTGTTGAGGCCAACGCAATGGCCGCCAGAGGTATCCCGGTGATGAAGCTGAACACCGGCAACCCCGCCACCTTTGGCTTTAAGATGCCGGACAGTGTGCGCAGCGCCCTGCTGGAGAACGTGGACAAGGCCGTGGGATACTGCGACCTGAAAGGTATGCCGGAGGCGCGGCAGGCCATCTACGACTACCACACCAAAGAGAAGGGCCTGACCGGCGTGTCCATGGACCGCATCTTTGTGGGCAACGGCGTCAGCGAAGTGGCAAACATGGTGGCCACCTCCCTGTTCGACGTGGGCGACGAGATTTTGGTCCCATCCCCCAGCTATTCCCTGTGGACCAACCTGGTCTATCTGTCCGAGGCCAAGCCGGTGTTCTACACCTGTGACGAGAAGTCCAACTGGTATCCCGACCTGGACGACATCCGCAGCAAAATCACCCCCAAGACCAAGGCGCTGCTGCTCATCAACCCCAACAACCCCACCGGCGCGGTCTATCCCGACGAGGTCATCCTGGCTCTCGCCCAAATCGCCCGTGAGAACAACCTGTTTGTCCTCTCCGATGAGATTTATGACCGCCTGACCATGGACGGCGTCGTCCACCACTCCACCGCTCAGCTGGCGCCTGACCTGCCCATCATCACCTTCAACGGCCTGTCCAAGTCCCACATCGTCTGCGGCTTCCGCTGCGGCTGGATGGTCATCACCGGCCCGGAGAGCTTTACCGTCCCCGCCACTGAGGCCATCCAGAAGATCGCCGCCATGCGGCTTTGCGGCAACGCCCTGACCCAGCTGGTCATCCCCGCCGCCCTCAACGACCCGGAAAGCACCCGGGCCATGATGGTCCCCGGTGGGCGGCTCTATGAGCAGCGGGAGGCCACCTGCAAGGCGCTGGATAAGATCCCCGGCATCACCTATGTGAAGAACCACGCCGCGTTCTACCTGTTCCCCAAGATCGACACCAAGAAGTTCAAAATCACAAACGACAAAGAGTTCGCCATGGACATCCTGCACAACACCCAGGTGCTGTTTGTCCCCGGCAGCGGCTTCGACTGGCCGGAGCCGGACCACTTCCGCCTGGTCATGCTCCCCAAGCCGGAGGAAATCACCGCCGCCCTGGGTCGCATCGGCGACTATCTGGCTACTTACCATCAGGATTAAGACAGCAGACGGACCTTTTCCCACCATAACACAACGGGGGCCGGGTATGTACCCGGTCCCCGTTTTGCCTGTTGTGGGTCAGTCCACAAAAACCAGCTCATATTCCTCCAAATCAAACGCGCTGCTGAAAAACGCGGTCAAAATCGTCTCCGCGTTGGTTCTGGCGTTGTCCAGCAGACCGTCCGCAAGAGCGCTCTCCTGCGCGGAGGCAGTCAACGCTTGCAGGGCCTCGTTGGTTTCCTCCAGCGTGATGCGATTGAAGGCGCTCTCCTTCTCATAATAAACCTGGAAGGAATCCAAATCCAGTTCACAGCTCAGCACCTCCGCTTCCGGGAGCGTCACCTCGATGGTGGTGTCCGTCACCGACCAGGTGATGGCGCTGAAATCATAGCCCGCCTTGATCTCCACGCCGTAGCTATAGATGTAGGTGCTCTGGGTAAAGGGCAGCTTCATCCCGAACAGGCTTTTCGCACTGTCTGTGGTGTTGACCTCTGTGCAGTAGGCGGTCTGCGTGGCAAGCTCGCCGATGTCCTCGAACCCGATTTCCACAGTTTCACTCGATGAGAATAGCTCCCTTATGAACCCGTCTGGCATAAAATATGAGACGGCAATGATGATTGCAGCCGCTGCAACAACCGTAAACAGTATTTTTGCCAGCAGGCTCGAAAACACCCGGCCGAAAAATCCCGGCGCTTTGCCCTCTGACTCTGTCCTCTGTTTTGTACGCACGTTTCTCCCTCTCTCTCAGGATTAGGGGGCCTGTGATTAAATGGCCTCACAGCAGCACGAACGTGACCCCGTTGTTATATCGATCCAAATCTTTGTCGTTTCGCAGTTCCCCTGCCAGCGAAAACGCCTGGAGGGTGGCGCTGTTGAAGATGGAAAAGTCCTCGCCGGGGATGTAATCTTTGATTTGCCCTCGCAGCTTCAATCCGCCCAGCTCCCGGCGGATGGCAACGCGAATTTTGCCTCCCTTGCCGGAACTGCCGTAGCCGTGGATCAGCTTCACCGCCTGACAGCCCATGCGGCGGCTGGTATAAAGTTCGCCGCTGAGGCGGCGGAGTGCCTGGTCCACGGTGGGCATCCCCACCTCCAGGTTGACAACACGGATGGTCTGCTTCATGTCGGTCCCCTCCTCGTCTGTTCCTGCTGTGACAAGGAGTTATTGTACCACATTTCTGAAAACTGCACAACCTCGCAGAAAAATTTTACGAAAAAACGGGCCAATTTTCAGAAAAAAAGGGTTTACAACCGGGGGAAAGGCTGTTATAATAACATCTGTTGGAGATATGCACCCGTAGTTCAATGGATAGAGCGTCAGATTCCGGTTCTGAATGGTGGGGGTTCGAGTCCCTTCGGGTGTACCAGCGATAAACCCGGCTTGGAGTTAGATTCAAGCCGGGTTTATTCTGCTTTTTGGCTGCTTTTACAGGTTAAAAAGTTGCAAAAAAATCATATCAAAATCAAGCCACTGATTTTGTTAATGCCCGTATATGCCTGTTTACGCCTGTTTGACTGCACACAAAACTGCACACAAGCCAAAAAGGGCAAAAGCACCGAAAAAGTTACAACTTTTTCAGGGCGGCGAATTTTCAAGTCCGCCGCCCTGGAAATTAGCCCCTTACTCGATAGCTGTGAACTGTTTCAAACCCCTGTTCGCCGACCGTGAATGGAATTTTAAAGGACGATTCACATCTCATCAGAATTTTAAATGCTGTTGCCCTGATTCGCTTTGTTTTTTCTTGCCTTTTGGCTCTTACTATGCTAAAATTATGCCAACTGTAAAGACCGCCTACCTGCGAACAAGCGGCGCTGCCTGAGGAATCTTCCCGCAGCAATCTATCTGAGAAAGTAGTGGAAAATATGGACGAAAAGAAGCGGATGTTATCCGGCATCCAGCCCAGCGGTGAGCTGACCCTCGGCTCCTATATGGGAGCCATCAAGAACTGGGCGGAGCGCGCGGACGAGTTCGACTGCTATTACTTCATGGCGGATATGCACACCCTGACTGTCCGCCAGAATCCCGCCGACCTGCGCCGCCGGACGGTGGAACAGCTGGCCCAATACATCGCCTGCGGCCTGGACCCGGAGAAAAACACCATCTTCATCCAGAGCCATGTGCCCCAGCACGCCCAGCTGGCCTGGATCTTGGACTGCTACACCATGTTCGGAGAGCTGTCCCGGATGACCCAGTTCAAGTCCAAAAGCGTTCACCACGAGGACAACATCAACGCCGGACTGTTCACCTATCCCTGCCTGATGGCGTCGGACATCCTGCTTTACCAGGCCCACTACGTCCCCGTGGGCGAGGACCAGAAGCAGCACTGCGAGCTGACAAGAGACATCGCCCTGCGGTTCAACGGCATTTACGGCGACGTGTTCACCGTCCCCGAACCCTACATCGCCAAGGTGGGGGCCAGGGTGATGAGCCTGACCTCCCCGGAGAGCAAGATGTCCAAATCCGACAAGGACCCCAACGGCTGCGTCTACCTGATGGACCCGCCGGAGGTCATCGCCCTGAAGTTCAAGCGGGCGGTCACCGACAGCGAGATGTGTGTCCGCTACGACCCGGAGAACAAACCCGGCATCTCCAACCTGATCCAAATCTACGCCTGCGCCACCGGCAAGGACTACGACGCCGTGGAGCAGGAGTTCGCCGGGCAGGGTTACGGCGCGTTCAAAACCGCCGTGGGCGACGCGGTGGTAGAGCTGTGCCGCCCCATCCGGGAGGAGGCCAACCGCCTGCTGGCCGACAAGGCTTATCTGGAATCCGTCTACCGCGCCGGGGCTGACAAGGCGTCCTACATCGCCAACCGGACGTTGCGCAAGGTGTATAAAAAAGTCGGATTTGTCCAGAAATAAAGGGAACCGCTGACAGTCACACACGCAAGCTCATCGTTCCCATTTAAGGAGTGTTTCGGAATATGCTCACCACTTTCGCAGTGAGCGGGGTATGGTCTGCCCTGTTGGTCGCGCTGCTGGTTTCCCTGGCCACCACGCCGGTTTCGATGGTCGTGGCCACCCGTCTGGGCGCCATTGATATGCCCGGCGTTAAGGGGACCGACAGCGAACGGCACCTCCATACCCGCCCTACCCCCAGAATGGGCGGCCTCGCCATCTACCTGGGGTTCTTTTTCAGCGCCCTCCTCTTTGTCCCCATTGGGCGGAAAATGGTCTCCATGCTCATCGGGGCGACCATCATCGTTTTTTTGGGTATTTTGGACGACATCTATGACCTGAAAGCCTCCCACAAGTTCTGCGTTCAGATTCTGGCCGCGGCGGTTGCACTGGCCGGCGGCAACAAAATCACCTTTTTCAGCCGCCTAAGCATGGACGCCAACGGCGGACACTTCTCCCTGGGCTGGCTGTCCATCCCGGTGACGCTGCTGTGGATCGTCCTCATCACCAATGCCGTCAACCTCATCGACGGGCTGGACGGGCTGGCCGCCGGTGTGTCCTCTATCTCCGCCATCAGCCTGGTGTTCATCGCCCTGACCTATTCCAACACCAGCGTAGCCATTATCACCGGCGCGCTGGCGGGGGCCTGCATCGGCTTTCTGCCCTATAACATTCCCCCAGCAAAAATCTTCATGGGTGACACCGGCTCCACCTTTATCGGGTATATTCTGGCTGTCGCCAGTATCCAGGGCCTGTTCAAGTTTTACGCCGTCATCTCCTTCGTCATCCCCTTCTTTATGCTGGGCCTGCCCATCTTCGACGTGTGCTACGCCGTGGTGCTGCGGGTCATCCACGGGGAAAACCCCATGAAGGCGGACCGGAAACACGTCCACTACCGCCTCATTGACATGGGCTTTTCCAAAAAGCAGACGGTGGCCGTCCTCTACATTTTCTCCGCCATTCTGGGTGTGACTTCCGTGGTCATCACCACCACCGGCCTGGGCCGGGCGTTGATCCTGCTGGTGGCGCTGGGCGCAACGGCGTCCGTGGCCGCCTGGCTGTTCCTGAACCGGCGGAAGAAATAGAGCGGCGGCGGGGCTTTATCCCAGCCCCATCAGCAGCACCAGCGCGAGAATGATCAGCCATTCGTCGTCCTCCGACTCCCGGAAGATATAGATCAGGACGAGTACCAGCAGGATGTCGCCGTGATCCAGCTTATCCAGCCCCAACAGGCCCGCGATGCCGGAGGAACCTCCGGCATTTTTCTTCGTTCCGCCGCCCAGCAGGGCAAAAAGCTGGTTCAGCAGACCGCCGTTCTCCCGCCCCGCGCTCTCCGGCTCCACCGGCTGGAAGTCATCATTGGGAATATACGGGTTATACATCGCGCTCGCCTCGGAACTGTTCCAGCGCCGAGCGTATCACCCGGGAAAACCGGGCGATTCGCACCGCTTTGTCCAGCCGCTGCTGCCGCTCCTCCCGGAGGAAGGGCCGCATGGCCTGGAGCAGCGCGGTCTTTTCGTCGCCACCTTTGTTGTACTCCCGGTAGAGGGCCATCAGCCGCTGTACCATGGCGGGGTCCAGGTTTTGCAGCAGGTTCAGCGGGCTTTCCCCCTAAGCCGAGGAGGAACCACCTTCTTGAGGCGCTTCTGTCTCCTCAATCGGAGAGTTCCCCTCCCCTTCCGGCTTGCCCGCAACGGAGCTTGCCAGGGACATGATCTGCCCCATGGCCTCCGGCGAGGAGAGGATGCTGTTCAGTTTTTCCTCAAAATCGTCCACAGGTATCCCCTCCCCTTTCTCGTTCGCCAGTGATGTACGCTATTTTTTCCCGGGGAACTGGTCCTCGATCTGGCTGACCAGGGCTGCGCCCTCACCGGTGTCCATCAGCTTTTGCATCATGGCGGTCAGGCTGGCGGCGTCGCCCTGCCGGGCTTGCTCGGCTGCGCCCTTCAATTTGTCCCCGTTCTGGCTGCGGAGCAGCTCCATCAGCCGCCGTGTCTCCGGCGACTGGAGCAGAGCTTTCAGCTTTTCCCTGTCGCCCAGCAGGGCGGTAGCCTCGTCAGAGCGGAGGGCATCATAGTTTTGAGACATGAAAAATCACCCCTTATCCAGAGTATATGCAAACCAAGACGGGAAGTGACTGCTTTGAAAATTATTGTCTTTTCCGACTCCCACGGCAATGTTTCCAACATGATCGAGGTGGTCGAGCGGGAGGCCCCTGACCGGGTGTTCCACCTGGGGGACTACCTGCGCGACGCGAAGGAGCTGCAAATGGCCTACCACGACCTGTCGATGGACACGGTGCCGGGCAACTGCGACTGGCACTCCACTGCCCCCCGGGAGAAGAAGCTGACCATCGAGGGCTATTCCCTGCTGCTGTGCCACGGCCACGACTACGGCGTCAAATCCGGTCTGGGCAGCCTAGCCTACCATGCCCGACAGGAAAAGGCCTCCATGGCCCTGTTCGGCCACACCCACGAGGCGCTGACCGCCCGGCAGGGCGGTGTCCGGCTGTGCAATCCCGGCAGTTGCGGCATGGGCTACGAGCCGACCTACGGCGTGCTGACCATCGCGGACGGCTGCGCCAGCTTTTCCATCAAACCAGTGCAGGAGGAGGAATAAACCATGCTGCTGGCAATCGACGTGGGCAACACCAATATGGTCTTTGGTATTTACGAGGGCGGGCGGCTGACCCACTCTTTCCGTATGACCACCGGGGAGAGCTTCACCTCCGACGAAATCGGCTTGCAGGTCTGGAGTTACTTCCAGCGCACCAAGCTGGACACGGACCAGGTGGAGGACGTGGTCATCTGCTCGGTGGTCCCGTCGGTGATGCACACCCTCTCCAACGCCATGATTAAATACTTCCACCGCATCCCCATCGTGGTGGGGGAGCAGGTGTCCCCCGGTCTGGTCTATGCAAACAATTCCGACTACGCCAACCACCACGGGGCGGACCGCAGCGTGGCCTGCGTGGCGGCGCTGGAGAAGTACGGCGCGCCGCTGATCGTGCTGGACTTCGGCACCGCCACTAAGGTGGACGTGATGGACCACAACGGCGTCTACCAGGGCGGGTCTATTCTGGCGGGTATCCAAATTTCCATCAACGCCCTGTTCCAAAAGACCGCCAAGCTGCCCCAGGTAGAGCTGGCGGTGCCGGACCATGTGCTGGGCGTGGAGACGGTGGAGCAAATTCAGGCCGGGGCGCTGTGCGGCTACATTGGGGCCATGGAATACCTCATCTCCCGGAGCAAGCAGGAGCTGGGTGAGCCGGAGGGCACCGTGAAGGTGGTCGCCACCGGCGGCCTGGCCCGGCTCATCGCCGCCAACACCCACTTCATCGACGTTGTGGACAGCGGACTGATTTTAGACGGGCTGATTAGCATTTACCGCCGGTACAAGGAGCAGGAGCAGTGAGACGGGCACGTCTGCTGTCGCTCCTGCTGGCGCTGGCGCTGACCGGCTGCGCCGCGTCCGGCGGCGGGGTGAGCGTATCCGCTGTGTCGGATGCCTCTGTTTCAGCGGAAAGCTCGGTTGCGGAACCGGCGGAGACCGACCCCGGCCCAGAGCCTGACAGCTCCGCCCAATCTGCGGCGGAGAGCGCGCCAGAGACAAGTGTTCCGGCAGAGGAATCTGCCGAACCCGCGCCGGAGGCGTCCGTCACAGAAGAAGCGGCGTCCCCGGCAGAGGAGGAAGAACCGGACACCTCCGCGGCGCAGAAGCTGGTGGTCATCGACCCCGGCCATCAGGCCCAGGGCAACAGCGAACAGGAACCCATCGGCCCCGGGGCCAGCAAGACCAAGGCAAAGGTCAGCAGCGGGACCACAGGCTGTGTCAGCGGCTGGGCCGAGTACGAATTAAATCTCGCCGTGGGGCTGAAGCTCCAGACGGAGCTGGAGAGCCGGGGGTATCAGGTGCTGATGACCCGGACCACCAACGATGTGGACCTGAGCAACGCGGAACGGGCGGAGATCGCCAACCAGGCGGGGGCGGACGCCTTTGTGCGGCTCCACGCCAACGGCTCCACCGACAGCAGCGTCAGCGGGGCCATGACCATCTGCCAGACATCTTCTAACCCTTACAACGCCGCCCTCTACGACCGGAGCAAGCTGCTTTCCGCCTGTGTGCTGGACAGCATGGTGGCCGCCACCGGCGCGAATAAGGAATACGTCTGGGAGACGGACACCATGAGCGGCATCAACTGGTGTCAGGTACCGGTGACCATCGTCGAGATGGGTTATATGACGAATCCCACCGAGGACGCACTGATGGCCACCGAGGACTATCAGGACAAGCTGGCCTCCGGGATCGCCGACGGCATCGACGCCTATTTCGCCGCGCTGGATGGGGAATAATCATTATGACACCGACAAAGGGGGAGGCGGCAAAATGGACCGGGTCAACCAAATTTTGCGGCATCCCCTGTTCCGGGAGAAGCTGGCGGAAATTGACCGGCTGGAGGAAAACCGCATCTTCTGCCGCCACGGGCTGGAGCATCTGCTGTCGGTGGCCCGGCTGGCCTACCTCCGCAGCCTGGAGGAAGGGCTGGGGCTGGACCGGGAGCAGATCTACGCCGCCGCGCTGCTCCACGACATCGGCCGGGGGGAGCAGTACCTGCGGGGAACTCCCCACGACAAGGCGGGCGCGGTCTGCGCGGAGCAGATTTTGACGGACTGCGGCTTTTCCGCCCCAGAGCGGGAGGCCGTGACGGAGGCCATTTCCGGCCACCGCAGCCCAGAGGTCGCCGCGGAGCCGACGCTGCAGGGAGTCCTGTACCGGGCGGACAAGGAGAGCCGCCTGTGCTTCTGCTGCCCGGCGGCGGAGCAGTGCAACTGGCCGGAGGAACGGCGCAGCAAGGGTATCCGGCGGTAAACCGCCTGTGAAAGAGGGAAAAAGCGCATGAAAATTGGCAATCGGGACTTTCAAACCAGCGGCCACACCTACGTGATGGGCATTTTGAACGTGACGCCGGACTCCTTCTCCGATGGGGGGCGCTGGAACGCGCCGGACCAGGCCCTGGCCCATGCGGAGGAGATGGTGCGGCAGGGTGCGGATGTCATCGACATCGGCGGGGAATCCACCCGCCCCGGCTACACCCGGCTCTCCGAGCAGGAAGAAATCGACCGTGTGGTCCCCGTCATTGAGGCGGTAAAGGCCCGTTTTGACGTGCCCGTCTCACTGGACACCTACAAGAGCAAGGTGGCCCAGGCGGGGCTGACCGCCGGTGCGGACCTGGTCAACGACATCTGGGGGCTGAAATATGACCCGGACATGGCGGGTATCATCGCCCAAGCGGGCGTCCCCTGCTGCCTGATGCACAACCGGGAAACCGCCGACTACGGAATGTTCATGGTGGACCTGCTGAAAGATATGACGGAGACGCTCTCCCTGGCGCGCGCGGCGGGAATCCGGGACGAGCGCATTATTTTGGACCCCGGCGTGGGCTTCGGCAAGCGGTATGAACACAATCTGGAGGTCATCGACCGTCTGGAGGAACTGAAAGGGCTTGGGTACCCCGTCCTGCTGGGGGCCAGCCGCAAGTCGGTCATCGGGCTGACGCTGGACCTGCCGACAGACCAGCGGCTGGAGGGGACCCTCGTCACTACGGTGTTCGCGGTGTTGAAGGATTGTATGTTCGTCCGGGTCCACGACGTGGAGTCCAACGTCCGGGCCATCCGCATGACCGAGGCCCTGCGGCACGGCTACTGAGAGGTGCGGCATGGACGAGATTCACATTCGCGGGCTGGACGTGTTCGCCCACCACGGGGTATTCTCAGAGGAGACCCGGCTGGGGCAGCACTTCACAGTCAACGCGGTGCTGTACACCGACACCCACCGGGCCGGGCTGACCGATGCGCTGGATGAAACGACGAATTACGGCGAGGTCTGCCAGGAGATCACCCGCTTTTTGCAGGACCACACCTGGAAGCTGCTGGAGGCGGCGGCAGAACACACCGCCCAGCATATATTATGCAAGTTCCCCTTACTCTCCGCCGTGGATTTGGAGATCGAGAAGCCCCAGGCCCCCATTGGCCTGCCCTTTGACACGGTTTCCGTCAAAATCCACCGGGCATGGCACAGGGCCTATGTGGCCCTCGGCTCCAACTTGGTGGATAAACAGAGCTACATTCAGGGCGCGTTGGAGGGACTGCGGCAGAACCCGCAAATGCGGATAGGCCGCTGCTCCACCCTTATCACCACCGCCCCCTACGGCGGGGTGGAGCAGGAGGACTTCCTCAACGGCGCGGTGGAACTGGACACGCTGCTGACCCCCTGGGAGCTGCTGGACGAGCTGCACCGGCTGGAGCAGTTGGCCGGACGGGAGCGGAAGGTCCACTGGGGGCCGCGGACGCTGGACCTGGACATTTTGCTCTACGACTGCGAAATCATTCGCAGCCAAAATTTGACCATCCCCCACCCGGATATGACCAACCGAGCCTTCGTGCTGGAGCCGATGGCGGAGATTGCCCCCGACGTCCTGCACCCGGTCCTGCGCCGGACCATGGCGGAGCTGCTGGACGAGCTGCGGGAGCGGGAGCCATGCTGAACCTGATTGCCGCCGTAGCCCGGGACGGGGGTCTCGGTTGGCAGGGCGACCTGTTGTTCTCCATCACGGAGGATCTGCGGCGGTTCAAGGCCCTGACCATGGGAAAAACCGTGGTGATGGGCCGGGGCACGCTGGACTCCCTGCCGGGAGGGCGGCCCCTCCGGGGCCGCAGGAACCTGGTGCTGACCCATGACAAAGCCTTCCACCGGGAAGGCGCGGAGACATTCCACAGCCTGGAATCGCTGTTAGCGGCGCTGCCCGCCAAGGACGAGGCGTGGGTCATCGGCGGGGCGGCGGTGTACGAGGCGCTTTTGCCCTACTGCGGGGCGCTGTACCTGACCGAGGTAGACGCCGCGCCCCCGGCGGACCGGTTCTTCCCGACCCTGGGCGGGGATTGGCGGCTGACGGAGGCCACGGCCTGGCAGGTGTCGGCGGGTCTCCCCTATCGGTTTTGCCGCTATGAACGTTGAATCTGCTTTTCTGACAAGGTCAGGCTTCTTTTTTTCGGGGCCTGACCTTGTTTTTGCCTCTGTCACAGAAAGTTCAAATCTTCTTTGGACGATTATGCTTGCATCCGGGCGGGCTGAGGCGTATACTCCTTAGAAATCGAAACGAATGGTTCCCGAAGATTTCCCCATCCTGCCGCCTTTGGGTGGTTCGTTTTGTGGTTCCATTCTTGTAAAACCCCCCTCTCTGTAGTATACTATCGTTGTGTAAATTTCATTTCCCGGGAGGGCGTCGTCATGGCCTTTGTTCACCTCCATGTGCATACTGAATTTTCCCTGCTGGACGGGGCCTGCCGCATCACCGGCCTGGTGAAGCGGGTAAAGGAGCTGGGGCAGACCGCCGTCGCCATCACCGACCACGGCAATATGTACGGCTGCGTGGACTTCTACAAGGCGTGCAAGGCCGAGGGCGTCAAGCCCATCATCGGCTGTGAGGTCTACGTGGCCCCCCGCACCCGCTTCGACCGGGTGAAGGAGCTGGACAGCGAGGCCCGCCATTTGGTCCTTTTGTGCCGTAACGAGGAGGGCTATCGGAACCTGTCCTATCTGGTCAGTCAGGCCAACCTGGAGGGCTTTTATAACCGACCCCGCATCGACCTGGACCTGCTGCGGCAGCACCACGAGGGGCTGATCGCCCTGTCCGCCTGTCTGGCGGGGGAGATCCCCCGACTGCTGGACGAGGGCCGCTACGAGGACGCCAAAGCCCACGCCCTGCTCATGCGGGACATCATGGGGGAAGGTAACTACTACCTGGAGATCCAGGACCACGGCATCCCCAAGCAGGTGGCTGTCAACGAGGGCATTACGCGCATCCACCGGGAGACCGGCATCCCCCTGGTGGCCACCAACGACGCCCACTACCTGACCCAGGAGGACAGCCAGGCCCAGGACGTTCTCATGTGCATCCAGATGGGCAAGACGGTGGACGACCCCAACCGCCTCCGGTTCGAGACCGACCAGTTTTATATCAAAAGCGAGGCGGAAATGGCCGCCATCTTCCCGGACTACCCGGAGGCACTGGAGAACACTGCCAAAATCGCCGAGCAGTGCAACATGGAGTTCGAGTTCGGCCACTACCATCTGCCGGCCTTCCACTACCCGGAGGGATACGACGGGGAGAGCCTGTTCGCCAAGCTGTGCAGCGAGGGCTACGCCCGCCGGTACCCCAACGACCCGCCCGGCTACCGGGAGCGGCTGGACTACGAAATGCAGATGATCTCCCAGTTGGGATTTGTGGACTACTTCCTCATCGTGGCGGACTTCGTGGGCTACGCCAAAAGCCAGGGCATCCCAGTGGGGCCGGGGCGGGGCAGCGCCGCCGGTTCCATCGTCTCCTACTGCATGGACATCACCGACGTAGACCCCATGAAGTACGGCCTGTACTTCGAGCGGTTCCTGAACCCGGAGCGGGTCACCATGCCGGACATCGACATGGACTTCTGCTATCGCCGCCGGGGGGAGGTCATCGACTACGTCAACCGGACCTACGGCAGCGACCACGTGGCCCAAATCGTCACCTTCGGCACCATGGCCGCCCGGGGCGTCCTGCGGGACGTGGGGCGGGTGCTGAACTTCCCCTACAACGAGGTGGACCAACTGGCCAAGCTGGTGCCCTCCACCCTTCACATCACCCTGGACGACGCCATGAAGCTGTCCAAGGAGCTGCGGGACAAGTATGAAAACGACGAGCGGGTACGGGAGTTGATCGACACCAGCCGGAAAATCGAGGGAATGCCCCGCCACGCCTCCAAGCACGCCGCCGGAGTGGTCATCACCCGCCGCCCGGTGTACGACTACGTCCCCCTGGCGAAAAACGACGAGAGCATCGTCACCCAGTATATCATGACCACCCTGGAGGAGCTGGGCCTGTTGAAGATGGACTTCCTGGGCCTGCGGAACCTGACCATCCTGGACGACGCGGAGAAGCTCATCCGCAAAAAGGTCCCGGCGTTCTCCCTGAAAACCATCCCCGAGGACGACCCCGAGACCTTCCAAATGCTCCAGGAGGGCCACACCGCCGGCGTGTTCCAGATGGAGTCGGCGGGTATGACCAACGTCTGCGTACAGATGAAAGCCTCCAGCATCGAGGGCCTGACCGCCATCGTGGCCCTGTACCGCCCTGGCCCCATGGAGTCCATCCCCCGGTTCATCGCCAGCAAGCTGGACCCCTCCAAAATCACCTACCGGCACCCCATGCTGGAGCCGATTTTGTCCGTCACCTACGGCTGCATCGTCTACCAGGAGCAGGTGATGATGATTTTCCAGCAGCTGGCCGGGTACTCCCTGGGCGGAGCCGACATGGTGCGCCGGGCCATCTCTAAGAAGAAGGCCAAGCAGATCCAGCAGGAGGAGCACGCCTTCATCTACGGCGACCCGGCCCGGAACATCAAGGGCTGCGTGGCCAACGGCATCCCGGAGGACACCGCCAAGGCCATCTACGGGGAAATCTACGACTTCGCCAACTACGCTTTCAACAAGGCCCATGCGGTGTGCTACGCCATCGTGGCCTACCAGACGGCCTACTTCAAGTGCCACTACCCCCACGAGTATATGGCCGCCTTGCTGACCAGCGCGCTGGACTCCAGCAGCAAAATCGCCGAATATATCAGCGCCTGCAAGGACATGGGCATCCAGCTGCTGCCCCCGGACATCAACGAGTCCGGCGCGGATTTCACCGTCACCGGCGACAACATCCGCTTCGGCCTGGCGGCGGTAAAGGGCGTGGGCCGGGCTTTCATCGAAAAGCTGGTGGAGAATCGGCAGGAACAAGGTCCCTTCCGGGGCATCCAGGACTTCTGTCAGCGGCTGTACGACTTCGACCTGAACCGCCGGGCGCTGGAGAACCTGATTCGCTGCGGGGCCTTTGACCGGCTGGGCGTCCGCCGCAGCCAGCTCATCAAGGTAATGAACCCGGTGATGGACGCCGTGGCCAGCGCCAGGAAACGCAACCTGGAGGGACAGTTCGATTTGTTCAATGGTCTGGGGGAGAACTCCGCCCCCCAGGAGGTACCGCTGCCCAACATCCCGGAATTCAGCCCCTCCGAATTGATGGCCATGGAGAAGGAGACCACCGGCCTCTACCTCTCCGGCCACCCGATGGACGAGTACCGGGACGCCGCCAGGCAGAGCGGCGCGGCCCGCATCGGGGCCGTGATGAACGACTTCGCCTTGGAGGACGGCCACCAGGTCTACCACGACGACCAGCGCCTGCGGCTGGCGGGGGTCATCACCGCCGTCCGGCGCAAGACCACCCGCAACGATACTCTCATGGCCTACGTCACCCTGGAGGATGACACCAGCTCCATCGAGCTGCTGTGCTTCGCCCGGGTGCTGGAGGAGTCCGGGCCGCTCATCCGGGAGGGCGTGGCCGTCGTGGTGGAAGGGCGCATCTCCGTCCGGGACGAAAAGGCCCCCCAGATGCTGGTGGACCGGGTCTGGTCCCTGCGGGACGGGGCGGCGCCGCCCACTCAGGGCCGGGCGAACACCCCGCGGCAGCAGCCCCGGCGGGGGCGGCTGTTCGTCCAGGTGCCCTCCATCGACCACCCCAGCGTGGAAAAAATCAAACAGTATCTCATCATGTTTCCCGGCACGGACCAGCTGGTCCTCTGCTGCGCCGACACAAGAAAACGTTTCGGCATCGCCTGCCAGGCCAACGGCTCCCTGGTGCGGGCGCTGCAAAAGCTGGTGGGAGAGGAACACGTAGTTTTAAAATGAGCAATACCTACGACCCAGGCGGCCCGCGGAGATTCCGGTAAGGAGTTCCATTATGAAACCAGACACAAAAGAACGGGCAAGACAACGGCTGGACGCGGCGCGGGACCGCCTGCGTTCCCCCAAGGAGAGCATTTTCAAACGCATTGCGCGGCTGCTGACCCACCGGCTGCTGCTGACCGCTATTCTAATTTTGGTACAAATCGCGGTACTGCTGGTGATGATCATTGTCTGCGGCCGATATTTCGTGCTGTTTTACGGGTTCTGCATTGTACTGAGTATCCTGGTAGTGCTGTATATTTTGAACAAGCGGGGCCACCCAGACTATAAAATCGCCTGGATGCTGATCATCCTTCCCTTCCCCATCTTCGGCGGACTGCTCTACCTGGTGCTGGGCGGCAGTTGGGTCTCCAGCCGCAGTCTGAAGCGGATGGAGCGGCTGGAGATTTTGCGCCACAGCATCCTCAGCGGAGATGAGGAAGCAGTCCAGGGATTTGTTTCCCAGCACCCGGACGCGGCCAACCAAATGCGCTATATCTACGCCACCAGCAGCTGCCCACCCTATGTGAACACCGAAACAGAGTACCTGCCCATCGGCGAGGTCTACTACGAGCGGATGGTGGAGGAGCTGAAAAAGGCCAAACACTATATCTTTTTGCAATATTTCATCATCAAAGAGGGGGAGATGTGGAACACCGTCCTCTCCATTCTGGAGGAAAAGGCCGCTCAGGGGGTGGACGTGCGGGTGATCTACGACGACATCGGCTGTCTATTCACCCTGCCCAAGCGCTACAGCCGGGAGCTGGAGGCGCGGGGCATCGCCTGCGCCGTGTTCAACCCCTTCCGCCCGGTGGCGTCTCTGCGGCTGAACAACCGGGACCACCGGAAGCTGTGCATCGTGGACGGAACGGTGGGCTTCACCGGCGGCATCAACCTCTCCGACGAGTATATCAACCAGTGGGAGCGCTTCGGCCACTGGAAGGACACCGGCATTTTGCTCCAGGGCCAGGCGGTGTGGAGCCTGACGGCTATGTTCCTCTCCTGCTGGGACTACACCAAGAACATCGAGGAAAACCTGGAAAACTACCGGCCCGATCCCTCTGTGTTTGGGGGCTTTCAAACGGACGGCATTGTCCAGCCCTACAACTCCAACCCCGGCAACGAATCCGTGGGCGCGGCGGTGTATATGAACCTCATCAGCCGGGCCAAGCGGTACCTCTATATCACCACGCCCTATCTGGTCATCGACGACGCCATGACCAACGCCCTCTGCACCGCCGCTCTCTCCGGGGTGGACGTGCGCATCATCACTCCCCACATCCCCGACAAGCGTTATGTGTTCATGCTGACCCAGGCCCACTATATCCCCCTGCTGGAGGCGGGGGTCAAGATTTACGAGTACACCCCCGGCTTCATCCACTCCAAGACCTTCGCCGTGGACGACGAGTTCGGCGTGGTGGGAACGGTGAACCTGGACTACCGCAGCTTCTACCTCCACTATGAGGACGGCGTGTGGATGTACAAGTCCAGCGCCGTGGCCGCAATCCGCGACGACTTTCTGGCCACCCAGGCACTGAGCCAGCCGGTCCTGCTGGAGGAGGCCACCCGTATGAGCTGGCTCAAGCGGTTCGGGCTGTCCCTGCTGCGGGTCATCGCGCCGCTGATGTGACAATACACAGATTTCCCGTGCAGAAGCGGGAAATCTGTGTTATACTGTTTTTCAACCACCCTAACTGACGAGGTAAACCTTCATGAAGCTCATGGTTTTAGACGGTAACTCCCTGGCCAACCGGGCCTTTTACGGCATCAAGCTGCTCTCCACCCGGGACGGGCAATATACCAACGCCATTTACGGCTTTTTGACCATTCTGGGCAAGCTGACCGACGAGGACGCCCCCGACGCCCTCTGCGTCACCTTTGACCGGAAGGCCCCCACCTTCCGCCACAAGGCTTACGCCCAGTACAAGGCCAACCGCCACGGGATGCCCGATGAGCTGGCGGCCCAAATGCCGGTGCTGAAAGAGGTGCTGGCGGCCATGAACATCCCCTGTTACGAGTTGGACGGCTGGGAGGCCGACGACCTGATCGGCACCATCTCCCGCACCTGCGAGGGACAGGGATGGGACTGCGCAGTCGTCACCGGCGACAAGGACGCCCTCCAGCTGGTCACCGACCACACCACGGTCAAGCTGGTCACCACCCGGATGGGCCGGACCGAGACGCGGGACATCACTCCGGAGGTCTTTTCAGAGGAATACGGATTCCCACCCAAGCAGCTTATCGACCTGAAGGCCCTGATGGGCGATTCCTCGGACAACTACCCCGGCGTCAAGGGCATTGGAGAAAAAACGGCGAAAAGCCTGATTCAAAACTACGGCGGCATCGAGGATATTTACGCGAAGTTTGATGAGATTCCCCTGAAACCCGCCCAGCGGCGGCACCTGGACGAGGGCCGGGAGGACGCGAAGCTGTCCTATGACCTGGCGACCATCCGTTGTGACGCGCCCATCGACTTCGCGCCGGAGGATGCCAAACGCCGCCCTTATGACAACGACACGCTCTATAACCTGTTTATGGAGCTGGAATTTTCCAAGCTGACCCGCCGCTTTGGGCTGACGCCGCCGGAGGCCCCCGCCCAGGCGGAGGAAGAAAAGGCGGAAGCGCAGGTGGAGTCGGTCAACGTGCTGACTGAGGCGCAGTTTGCCGAGGTCCTTCCCAAATGGCAGACGGCGGACTACGTGGTGGTACTGCCCAGAGCGGATTTGGACGAGATCACCGTCAGCTGGGACGAGAGCGCGGCCTGCTCCTGGCTCTGCGACATTCGCAGGAGCCGCTATGAGGGGGATTATTCTGCTCTGCTCCGGGCGCTGTTCTCCGGTGAGGTGAAAAAAGTCGCCCACCGGGTCAAGGAGCTGTTCGGTCAGCTGCTGGCCCAGGGCCTTCCCACCGAGGGCTTTGTGTTTGACACGGCGCTGGGGGCCTACCTGCTGGAGCCAACCGCCAACAGCTACGACCTGCCCCGCCTGGCTATGACCTACTTCAAGCGGGACATGGAGGCGGGCGCGGCTGGCAAGGAGCCCGAGGAATACCAGGCCCTTCCCGACGATTTGAAGGCCCAGACCGCCTGGTACGAGGAAAACGCCCTCATCGGCGCTCTCTATGAGGCGGAGCGGAAGCAACTGGAGGAATACGGCCTGATGAGCGTCCTGACGGACATCGAGCTGCCCCTGTGTCCGGTGCTGGCGGAGATGGAGCAGGCCGGGTTCCTGGTGGATCGGCAGGCTCTGGAGGAGTTCGGCGTCATGTTGGCAAAGGGCATCGAAGAATCCCAGCGGCAGGTCTACCGCTACGCCGGGGTGGAGTTCAACATCAACTCCACCAAGCAACTGGGGGAGGTCCTCTTCGAGAAGCTGGAGCTGCCCGCCTCCAAAAAGACCCGCCGGGGCTACTCCACCAGCGCCGAGGTGCTGGAAAAACTGCGCGGGTATCACCCCATCATCGACCAGATTTTGGAGTATCGCCAGCTGGCGAAATTGAAATCCACCTACGTGGACGGGCTGACCAAGGTCATCGCCGAGGACGGGCGCATCCACACCAGCTTCCAAAATACCGTCACCGCCACCGGACGGCTGTCCTCCGCCGAGCCGAATTTGCAGAACATCCCCGTCCGCACCGAGCTGGGGGCGGAAATGCGGAAAATGTTCATCGCGGGGCCGGGAAATGTGCTGGTGGACGCGGACTACTCCCAAATCGAGCTGCGGCTGCTGGCCCACATCGCCGGGGACGAGACCATGATCGAGGGGTTCCGCTCCGGCGTGGACATCCACACCGCCACCGCCGCCCAGGTGTTCGGCGTGCCGGTGGAGATGGTGTCCAAGCAAATGCGTTCCTCCGCCAAGGCGGTGAACTTCGGCATCGTCTACGGTATGTCCGCCTTCTCCCTGGCGGAGGACCTGCACGTCAGCCGGGCAGAGGCCAAAGCGTATATGGATAAATATTTCGCCACCTATTCCGGCGTCCACGCCTACCAGAAGCAGGTGGTGGAACAGGCCAAGGCGGACGGCTACGCCTCTACCCTACTGGGCCGCCGCCGCTGGCTGCCGGAGCTGAAATCCACCAACTTCAACCTACGCAGCTTCGGGGAGCGGGTGGCCATGAATATGCCCATTCAGGGCACCGCCGCCGACATCATCAAGCTGGCCATGATCCGGGTACAAAACCGGCTAAAGGCCGAGGGGCTGACGGGCCGCCTGGTACTCCAGGTCCACGACGAGCTGATCGTGGAGTGCCCCGAGGCCGAAGCGGAGCAGGTGGCCCAGCTGGTGGAGGAGGAAA
Organism: Clostridiales bacterium; assembly: GCA_021205205.1. Classification (GTDB taxonomy): domain Bacteria; phylum Bacillota; class Clostridia; order Oscillospirales; family Oscillospiraceae; genus Onthomonas. The sequence goes on along the minus strand of JAJPXY010000065.1, from coordinate 21,556 downwards.
TGGAACAGGTGGTGTCCCTCCGGGTGCCGCTGGTGGCCGAGGCCCATGTGGGCCGCAGCTGGATGGACGCACATTAGAAGACGATCCCATAGCGTGAGGAAATACAGATGAGAAACTGGCAGTCCAACTTTACACGGCGCATCCTCCAGCGGGGCCGGGCGTACTATGAAGACGGTGCAGTCCTGCACCTGGACAAGACGCCGGAGGGCTACTCCGGCGTAGTATGCGGGTCAGACGATTACGAGGTCAACTTGCAGGTGGAGGACGGACAGCTGCTGGACATGAGCTGTACCTGTCCCTATGCGGAGCAGGGGGAAGCCTGCAAGCATATGGCGGCTGTGTTGTATCAAATCACACTGGGCGAACCCGACCTGGAGGACGCACCGGAACCCGAGCCAACCGCTGCCGAACTGGTGGAGGCCCTCTCGGAGGAGCAGCTGCGCCAGTTCCTCCGACAGTTGGCGGAGGAGAACGAGGACATCCGCTTTCGCCTGGCCACACTTTCTCCCCAGACAGAGTTGACGCTGACACAGATCCAGCAGCAAATCGAGCATCTGCTGGATACCTACACAGACCGGGACGGATTTCTTGATTACGAAGGCGCCTATGACTGTTGCTGTGCCCTGGCAGACCTGTTGGAGGACGTGGTTCCCATTCTGGTGGCGCAGGGGCAGACTTCTCTGGCGTTTCAGGCGACCTATGCGGCGCTGTGTAAGCTGAGCGAACAGGAAATGGACGATTCCGACGGCAGCTTTGGGGTGGTAAGAGAGGCGTGCCTGAGCTACTGGGAGGACTGGTGCAGGAACTCCCCGGAGATGGAGCAGGAGATTTTTACGTTCCTGATGGATAAGCTGCGCGTTGGGGTCAACTGGATGATAAAGGATGTGCTGGAAGGATTTTTGTCAACGCATTTCCACCAGTCCGCCATGCTGGAGGAAAAATGGGCGCGACATCAATCCCTCCTCCGGCAACTGGAGCAGGAAGATAAGACCACTTCTTACTCCTATGCCCATGAAGTGATGAACGGGCTGGCTATTTTGGAGGAACTGCACCGGGACGAGGCCACGCTGGAAGCCTACCGGCGGGAGCACTGGTCGGTATCCGACATACGGCGGTCGGTCATCGACCGTGCCATACGGGAGGGCGATTTGTCCACCGCCATTTCGGTTTTGCAGGAGAGCAAGGAGCTGGACTGTGATCATGTAGGTCTGGTCGATGGATACAGTGAGAAGCTGGTGGCGCTGTATGAGCAGTTGGGAGACCGCTCCGCCGCCAAAGCGGAGCTGGAGGACAGCCTTTTTGTGCGCGGCAAAACGGACCTGGCACTGGCCCAACATCTGAAACAGTATTGCAGCGCTGAGGAGTGGGCGGACTGCTGTGAGCGGCTGCTCTCCCGATGGCGTGGTACCGCCCGGTGTGACCTTCTTCGGGAAGAGGAGCGGTACGACCAGCTGTTGGAAGAAGTCCTCCGCAAAGGGCAGCTTTATTACCTGGACTGTTATGAGGACGTATTGAAGCCCTACGCACCGGAGCGGATGCGGGACAGTTACATCGCCGTTCTGAGGCGGAGCGCAAAGGACAGCGCAGGACGCAGCGTCTACCAGGAGTGGGTGCGATACCTGAAAAAGCTATCCGGGTACCCCGGCGGCGAAGCCGCCGCCCGTACCCTGGCCGCTGAGTGGAAGGAGACCTACCGGCGGCGGCGCGCCATGATAGAAGAACTGGAAAAGGGCGGATTCTAAGGAAGCTCTGAAATGGAGAGATTGTTATGAACTTTGTACCCTATAACGCGGAGATCGCCAAGCGGGAGCCGGTGCGCTACCGGCTGGTCCCCATGACGGCGGAGCTGGTGGACCAGGTGGCGGAAATTGAGAGGATGAACTTCTCCCGCCCCTGGACCCAGGAGATGTTGCTGGAGGAACTGGACAATATGCTGGCTTCCTATATCTGCGCCCTGGGAGAAAACGGCGTGGTGCTGGGCTACGCCGGGCTGACCGTGGTGGCCGGAGAGGGGTACATCAACAACATCGCCGTCCGGCAGGAGTACCGGAAACAGGGGGTGGCCTCCGCGCTGCTGGACGTGTTCACCCGTTTCGCTCAGGCCCAGGGGCTGGAATTTCTCACGCTGGAGCTGCGGGTCTCTAACGAGGCCGCCAAGCGGCTCTACCTGAAACATGGCTTCGCCCAGGTGGGCCGCCGGAAAGACTACTACGACGACCCCAAGGAGGATGCCATCCTGATGACCCGCACCTTCGGGGACGAGGGGAGGGAGCAGCCTTGAACATTCTGGCCGTGGAATCCTCCTGCGACGAGACCGCCGTGGCGGTGGTGCGGGACGGGCGCACCGTCCTCTCCGACGCCATCGCCTCTCAGGTGGATATGCACACCATCTACGGCGGCGTGGTACCGGAAATCGCCTCCCGGAAACATTTGGGGGCCATCTATGGTCTGGCGGACCAGGCGCTGATTCAAGCGGGCGTCACCCGACAGGACATCGACGCGGTGGCCTGCACCTACGCGCCGGGGCTGATTGGTGCGGTGTTGGTGGGGGTCAACTTCGCCAAGAGCGTGGCCTACGGGCTGAACGTGCCCTTGATCCCCGTCCACCACATCCGGGGCCATATCGCCGCCAACTACCTGACCCACCCGGATTTGGAGCCGCCCTTCCTGTGCCTGTGCGTCTCCGGCGGCAACACTCTCATCGTGGACGTGCGGGATTACACCCACATGGAGCTGCTGGGCGCGACACGAGACGACGCGGCGGGCGAGTGCTTCGACAAGGTGGCCCGGGTGCTGGGCATCGGCTACCCCGGCGGCGGCCCCATGGACCGACTGAGCCAAGGCGGCGACCCCAAAAAGTACCACTTGCCCCGGTCCAAGGTGGACGGCGCGCCGCTGGATATGTCCTTTTCCGGCCTGAAAACCGCCGCCCTGAACCTGATTCACAACGCCCAGCAGAAGGGGGAGGAACTGGACCTGCCCTCCTTCGCCGCCAGCTTCGCCCAGGCGGTATCCGACGAGCTGGTCCCCCGGACCATGGCCGCCGCACAGTCGCTGGGCTACGGGAAAATCGCCGCCGCAGGAGGCGTGGCCGCTAACTCCACCATCCGCGCCCAGCTGGAGCGGGCCTGCCGGGCGAGCGGCGACACTCTCTACCTCCCCAAGCTGTCCCTCTGCGGGGACAACGGGGCCATGATCGGCTGCCAGGGGTACTATGAGTACCTGGCGGGCCACACCGCCGGGATGGAACTGAACGGCTACGCCAACAAAAACGTGGGCGTGGGGTGAACATCGCCCACGCGGTTTGATGAAACAGAAAGGAGGCGTTCCCCATGATTTATCTGACTGGCGACGTCCACGGCGGAATGGACATCACAAAGCTGTCCAACCGTCGGTTTCCGGCTGGGAAAACCCTGACCCGCTCCGACTATGTCATCATCTGTGGGGACTTCGGGCTGCCTTTCGCCTTCTCGGATACCACCCCGGAATCGGAGTTTCTCCCAGACAAATACGCGCGGCATGACCGGAAAAACTACCTCAACTGGAGCGAGTGGCTGGCTCAGCGCCCTTACACCGTCCTCTGGCTGGACGGGAACCACGACAACCATCCTTTCTGGTACGGCCAGCCGGTCAAGAAGTGGAACGGTGGGCTGGTCAACGTCCACCCGCTGGCGGAAAACGTCCTGCACCTGAAACGGGGCGAGTATTTCACCATCGACGGGCGCACCTTCTGGGTCATGGGCGGCGCGGCCTCTCACGACAGGGAGTACCGGCAGGAGGGGCTGGACTGGTGGCCGGAGGAGATCCCCAGCGGGGAGGAGATGGCCCACGGCCTAGCCACCCTCGCCCGCCACGGCAACCGGGCGGATTACATCCTGACCCACACCCTGCCCCAATCGCTGATCACTCCGGTCTGTGGCAAAGCCTATACGCCGGATCCGACCTGCGTCTATCTGGACCAGGTCTATGCCGCCACGTCCTTTCGTTACTGGTACTGCGGACACCTGCACATGGACGTGGAACACCAGGGCTATCACATTCGCGTCCTCTGTGACGACGTGGTCCCCCTGGCGGACGCTGAATCTGTGGGCTGAGGTATTTCGGGGCCGCGAAGATGAAAAAATGATGAAATTCCTTGCGTTTCCCAACGATTCCGGTATAATGGACACAAAGGAGGGTTTGCAATGAATGCTTTTCGCGTCTGGTTTCCCCTTTCCAACACCGTCCGCTGCAAGGACAGCGTCAATCTGGCCATCAGCATCGTCCTTTACCTGGTGGTCTGGGTCGCCGCTCGTTTCCTGCTGAACGCCGCCGCTACGCTGCTCAGCTTTTTGCCCCTGGTGTGGATGCTGTACCGTCTGCTGCTGCTGGTGGTGCGGTTGTACTGCATTGTGGGCATCGTCTTTGCCATCCTCAACTACATGGGGAAGTCCTGGTGAGACGGTTTTGTCTGAATTGACCCTACAAGGAGGTTTGTACCTATGTTATCTCTGTTATCTCTGATTTGGATGCTGATTTGCGGCGCGGCCATCGGCTGGATCGCCGGGATGATCATGAACCAGCCCGGTTCCATGCTGCGCAACATCGTGGTCGGCGTGGCGGGTTCCGCCCTGGGCAACTTTCTCTTTGCCCTCATCGGCTTTTATGCCACCGGCTGGATCGCCAGTCTCATCGTCTCCATCATCGGGTCGTGCGTGCTGCTGATGCTGGTGAACTGGCTGGCCCGGCGGTGAGCGCCTCCTGCCGCATTTTATACATCAAAACGCAAAAAGGTCGCAGGCAAAAACGCCTGCGACCTTTTTTTGGCGGAGTGGGTGGGATTCGAACCCACGGTACCCAAAGGTACAACCGATTTCGAGTCAGTCCCGTTATGACCACTTCGATACCACTCCAGTTCTCACAGTAGGTTATTATGCCACAATCCGCCGGGAAACGCAAGGGGTTCCCGGCGGATTTCGTTTGAAAATTTGCGTCGTGTGTCGGGACAGAGTCTCCCCTCTCCCCGCACACGGGGATGTACAAGCTACATGGCGGCAAGCAACGCCGTCAGCGCGCCGGACGCGCCGCCCCACAGCAGGAGCAGCACGGCGGCGAAAATCACCAGCTTGAGCATTTTTCGGAAAATGCCCAAAACCAGTATCACCACAGAAATCAGCAGATATAACTCCACCAGTCCGGGAATCGTCATTGCTTTGCCTCCTGAATGATCTCCTCAACGAGCACCCGCTCATCCATGGGGTACTTCACGCCGCGAATCTCCTGGTAGTCCTCGTGGCCCTTGCCCGCCAGAATGATGATGTCCCCGGCCTGGCCGATGCTCATGCAGTAGGCGATGGCCTCCTTCCGGTCCGGGATGGTGACATAGGCCCCGTCCGCCTTGGCGACGCCGGTGAGGATGTCGTTGATGATGTCCATCGGCTCCTCGAAACGGGGATTGTCGCTGGTGACCACGGTCAGGTCAGCCAGCCTAGAGGACGCCTCGCCCATCTCGTACCGGCGGCTCTTGGCCCGGTTGCCGCCGCAGCCGAACAGACAGATGATGCGCTTGGGGCCATAGGCCCGGATGTTGGTCAGCAAAGCCTCCAGGCTCATGGCGTTGTGGGCGTAGTCGATCATCATGGTGTACTGGCCGGGAGTGGGATAAATCTCCAGCCGCCCCTTGACCTGGATGGTGTCCAGCGCGGCCAGTACGTTCTCCCGGCTGACCCCCAGGTGGCGGCACAGAGCGATGGCCGCCAGGGAGTTGTACACGGTGAAGTCGCCGGGGATGTCCACCCGGACGGCGTAGTTCTCCAGCCCCGTCAGGTCGTAGGAGACGCCCAGATAGCCGGGCTGGTGGATGCGCTGGACGTTCACCGCCCGCAGGTCGGCGTTCTCGCCCATGCCGAAGGTCTCCAGCTGGCAGGTATGGTCCGCCATGACCTGCTCCAAGTAGTCGGCCTCGGCGTTGGCCAGACCGATTTTGCACCGCTGGAACAGCAGCCCCTTACAGGCGATATACTCCTCCATGCTCTCGTGCTCGCCGGGGCCGATATGGTCCGGCTCCAGGTTGGTGAAGATGCCGTAATCGTAGGTGAAGCCGGAGACCCGGTCCAGCTTGAGGGCCTGGGAGGAGACCTCCATGACCACGTATTTAAGACCGGCGTCCACCATCTCCGCAAAGTACTGCTGCACCAGGTAGCTCTCCGGGGTGGTGTTGACGGCGTGGATGTGTTTGTCGCCGATGATGACCTCGATGGTGCCGATGAGGCCGGTGGGCAGGCCGGACTTCTCCAGGATGCCCTTGATCATATAGGTGGTGGTGGTCTTGCCCTTGGTGCCGGTGACGCCGATGGTGGTCAGCTTCTCCGCCGGGTGGCCGAACCAGGCGGCGGACAACTCCGCCAGGGCCAGCCGGGCGTTTTCCACCTCGATGACGGTGACTTCCTCCGGCACCTCCACGGGGTGCTCCACCACCACCGCCGCCGCGCCCTTTGCCAGCACGTCGGGGATATACTGGTGGCCGTCTGTCACCGCGCCGGGCATACAGATGAAAATGCAGCCGGGGACAGCCTTCCGGGAGTCGTAGACCAGCTCGGAAATGTCGCTGTCCAGGGAACCCTGTACCAGGGTGTAGTTCATGCGAAAGACCAGGTCGATCAGTTTCATGGATAAATACCTCTTATATATTGTTTATGGTGAATCGTTGAAACAGGGGAAGCGCCTCAGTCGCACTCGCCCTCGAACACGGTGACGGCAGGGCCGGTCATAAAGACGCTGCCGTCGGTGACTTCGATTTCCAAATCGCCGCCCCGCAGGTGGACGGTGACGTTCTTATCGGTCAAGCCGTTCTGAACACAGGCCACCGCCGTGGCGCAAGCCCCGGTGCCGCAGGCCCAGGTCTCCCCTGCGCCCCGCTCCCAGACCCGCATCTGGACGTTCTGCCGGTCAATGACACGGACGAACTCAGTGTTCACCCGGTCGGGGAACATGGGGTGGTTCTCGAACTGGGGGCCGACCTTGTCGATGTCCAGTCCGTCCACGTCGTTGCACCAGACCACGGCGTGAGGGTTACCCATGGAAACGCAGGTCATGACCCAATCCTGCCCGGCCACGTTCACCGGCTGGCCGATTACTGTGTCGCCCAGACCGACAACGGGAATTTCCGCCGCCGCCAGGCCCGGCGCGCCCATGTCCACCCGGACATTGGAGACCTGGCCGTTCTCCACCGTCAGGTCCAGGTACTTCATCCCGGCATTGGTCTCCACCGCCAGGCGGGTCTTGTCGGTCAGGCCCTTGTCGTAGCAGAACTTCGCCACGCAGCGGATGCCGTTGCCGCACATGGCCCCTTCGCTGCCGTCGGCGTTGTACATCCGCATTCGGAAGTCGCCCTTGTTGGAGGGGCAAATCAGGATCAGCCCGTCGGAGCCGATGCCGAAGTGCCGGTCGCTGAGCCGGAGAGCCGTACCGTTGGGGTCAGCCAGCGGCGCTTTGGTACAGTCCACATAGATATAGTCATTGCCGCAGCCGTGCATTTTTGTAAATTTCATTTGTTGTCCCTCCTGATTTGGGGCGGCGCGCAGCAGGTGCGCACGCAGAGTATGCAACACTATCTATTATACAGCCAAACCGTATAAAGTAAACTGGCGTTTCCGCTAAAAATTGCGGTGAAACCCCTCCTCTCTGGGGCGAACCGGTCGGCAGAAAAGTTTCCCCAAAGGGCCATTCCCCGGCCCCATTTTCATAAAAATGTGGTATACTGTAGGTGAAACAAATCTGAGGACAGGAGGCGCGCTTTATGGCTAAGAAAAGCAACCGCAATACCCGGCGCAAAATCGTCAGCGCCGCTTGGAAGCTCTTTTACGAGCAGGGCTACGACGAAACCACCGTGGACGAGATCATCGCCGCCAGCGGCACATCCAAAGGCTCCTTTTACCACTATTTCAGCGGAAAAGACGGGCTGCTCTCCTCCCTGTCCTCCCTGTTTGACGACAAGTACGAGGAGCTGATGGAGGAGATGGACCCCCAGATGGACAGCTTTGAAAAGCTGCTCTACCTGAACCGGGAGCTGTTCGCCTTTATCGAGAGCAGCATCTCGGTGGAGCTGATGAGCCGGATGTACGCCACCCAGCTGACCACCTCCGGCGAGCGGCATCTGATGGACCAGGGCAGGGTCTACTACAAGCTGCTGCGGAGCATCGCCGCCGAGGGCCAGGCCCGGGGCCAAATCACTGCCGCCCGCTCCCCGGCGGAGGTCAGCCGCATTTACGCCATGTGTGAGCGGGCGCTGATCTACGACTGGTGCATCCGGGGCGGGGAATACTCCCTGGCGGCCTATGGCCGGGAGATGATGCCGCTGCTGCTGCACCAGCTGCGGGGCGAGGTGTACCGATGAGGCGTCACGGCAAAAAGTTTTCCCTTTCCCCTATTCCATATTTGGTAAAACGTACAGCTTTTTTTCGTTGAAATTTCAATGAAAATAAGAAATTGATTCTAAAAAAGTCTGTAGTTCGTTCCGTAATTCGTTCTGTATTGACTCCCCTTCCTCAAGAGCGTAAAATAGAACTAATTTTGGGAGAAAAGAGGAATCAATACCTATGTTATCTTCATCCACTATCTGCATGGTGATCGCCATCATCCGCTACCTGGCGTTCCTGCTCTACCTGGGCTTCCGCTGCGCGGGCGGCAACCGCACCGTGGGCGACTACTACCTGGGCGGGCGCAAGATGGGACCGCTGGTCACCGCCATGAGCGCCGAGGCGTCGGATATGTCCTCCTGGCTGCTGATGGGTCTGCCCGGCGTGGCCTATGCTGCCGGTATCTGCGATGTGTTCTGGACCGCTCTGGGCCTGGGCATCGGCACCTACTTCAACTGGCTCATCGTGGCCAAGCGGCTGCGCCACTACTCCGCCCTGAATAACTCCGTCACCATCCCGGACTTCTTCGAGAACCGGTTCCGGGACAGCAGCCACATCCTGCTGGGCATCTCCGCCCTGGTCATCGTGGTGTTCTTCATCCCCTACACCGCATCCGGCTTCTCCGCCTGCGGCAAGCTGTTCTCTTCACTGTTCGGCATCGACTATGTGCTGGCCATGATTATTTCCGCCATCGTCATCATCGCCTACACCGCCGCCGGCGGTTTCCGGGCCGCCTCGCTGACGGACTTCGTCCAGTCCATCGTCATGACGGTGGCGCTGATCGCGGTGCTGTGCTTTGGCGTGGCCTGCTGAGGCGGCGTGGGTGAAGTCACCAGCTACGCTACTTCCCTGCCCGGTTACATCGACCTGCTCAACACCCACGACTTCGCCACTGGCACTTCCACCTCTTACGGCGGTCTGCTGACCATCATCTCCACAATGGCCTGGGGCCTGGGCTACTTTGGTATGCCTCACATCCTGCTCCGGTTCATGGCCATCGAGGACCCGGAGAAAATCAAGCTCAGCCGCCGGGTGGGCACCGTCTGGGTGTTCATCGCCATGGGCATCGCCATCTGCGTGGGCGTGGTGGCCCGCGCCCTGACCCATGTGGGCATCTTGGAGGAGCTGGCTGACTCCGAGCGGGCCGTCATCGGCATCGCCCAGTACCTCTCCGGCTTTGGCATCCTGCCCGCCCTGTTGGCCGGTGTGGTGCTGGCGGGTATCCTGGCCTGCACCATGTCCACCTGCGACTCCCAGCTGCTGGCGGCGTCCTCCTCCATCTCGGAGAACATCATCCACGGCGTGTTTGGCCTGAAGCTGAACGAAAAGCAGACCATGCTGATGGCCCGGGGCACTCTGCTGGTCATTGCAATTATCGCCGTGATCTTCGCCCGGGACCCCAACAGCTCCGTGTTCGGCATCGTCTCCTTCGCCTGGGCCGGTTTCGGCGGCGCCTTTGGCCCGGTGATGCTGTGCGCCCTGTTCTGGAAGCGCTGCAACCGCTGGGGCGCCATTGCCGGTATGGTCGGCGGCGGCGCGATGGTCTTTATCTGGGAGTACCTCATCAGCCCCATGGGCGGCGTGTTCGGCATTTACGAGCTGCTGCCGGGCTTCCTGGTGGGTCTGCTGCTGTGCTTCGTGGTGTCCCTGGCTACGGCGGAGCCTTCCCAGGAGATCCAGGACGAGTTTGAAAAAGCCAAGGCAATGGACAAGGGCTGAGCGCCTGCCCTGATGGGAAACCACAACCGCCTGAACACTGGTCTTTCCGCCGGTGTTCAGGCGGTTTTCGCTGCCGCGAGAGATTCGGGCGCGGCGAAATTGGCTCATCCACACCTTGTGCAAATCCGCTTGGGTGGTCGCAAAACAGCGCGGGAGCGTCCTCGAAAGGACGCTCCCGCGCAAACGGTTCGATATGGACGTCAGAACTGGTCCGCCGCGCCGGAAATCACCAGGTTCGGCACCGCCCACAGCAGCAGGAAACCAAGCATAGTCAGCGGGGTCAGCGATGCGAAGGCCAGCGACCAGGTCAGGTAGAAGGACAGGACCACACCCACCAGCGAGGCCAGGACGGCGATCCAGGCGTTCAGCCGAACCACGGCGCACAGCCGCCTTCCGCCCAGCACCGCATCGGAGTAGGACCCCATGCCCTCCCGGGTCAGCAGCGCGCCCAGCACCGGGTTGTGGGGCCTTCCCGGTTCAGACAGCTCCCAACGCCGTTCGATGGGCGGGAACTCCATCTGGCTCACCGGCAGGTCGTGGAGGGTTTGCAGCATACTGGGGATGATGTTGAAGTCCCGGGTGACCAGCACCGGGCGCACTCCGCCCTTGACCAGCGCCCGGACTGCGGCCTTGGAATAGTGAGACATCTCGTAATCCAGGCTGAAAAAGCCCGCCAGCTTTTTGTTGATGACACAGTAGACTGTCCGGCGCAGCTTCATGCCGTTCTCCAGCCTGATGTTCATGACGGTCAGGAACCCGGAGGTGCCGATCAGCACCTGCTCGCCCCGGATGTCCGCCGTCAGGCCCCCCGCCTCGTAGCACTCCAGGTTGTCCACCCGGCGGTAAAACCCGCCCTGGCGGCGCAGCTCGGTGTCGAACAGGCGATAGAGTCCGCTGTCTGCGCTGCGCAGCATGGAGGCGGTGCAGCCGGTGAGCTTCTCCAGAGAGACGCCCTCGCTGTGCTTGATGGACTTCATGATGACGCTGCCCTCCGGGAACAGGTCCTCGTCCTTGACCAGGATATTGGCTTTGCCCCGCATGGAGGCCGCGCCTTCCCACCCCGCCAGCACCGCGCCGGAGCGGTCCAGCCGCCGTGTCAGGCGGAGATAAGGTTGACCGAAGGCCAGCAGCCCGCTGACAGGGGCCGCCGCCACAAGGATGGTGGACAGGCACCAGGGCAGCAGCGCCGGGCGGCCACAGCCCACGGAGGAAACCACCGCGCAGACCACGGCGGCCACGATGAGCACCGGCGTCCAGGTGCGGTAGATGCGCTGCGCGCCGTCCATGCCCTGAACCTGGCTGCCAAAGCCCTCAACAGTCCCTTCCTCCCGGTTGAAACCGCTGATGCCGTCCCACTGGTTTTCGTCCAGCGTCACCCGGTAGGGCTGGGACGAGTTGGAGGCCACCCGGCAGGAGAGGTAGAGGGCCTTTTTACGGTCATAGGCCCCCCAGGCCGCGCCAAAGAGGCTGACCAGCGCCATGGCCGAGAAGGGCAGCGGCCCCTCCCGCCCCACCAGGGCGGAGACCAGGCCGTCCAGCAGGGTCGCCAGCACGGCCAGCGCCGTGATGGTATGTAAGCCGGGCTTGCCCCGCCAGTGGGCCGTCAGGCCCATCCAAAGGACGTCCAGCTCGATGGCCGTGCCCAGGGCCAGCCCCCAGGTCAGCACACCGGACATGACCCGGTGGTCCAGCAGCGCGGCGGGCAGCGGGAATCCGCACCCTTCCGCGATGGAGAGGTAGAGCAGCACCAGGATCAGCGCGAAGGTGTAGTACAGCCGCTGCCGCATGAAGCGCAGCCCCAGCCGGTAGCGGCTGGCCAGCTCCTCGGCGGAGAGGTCCGGCGCTTTGGGCGGCTCCTTCCGGGGGCGGCGCTCCCGCCAGGAGCGCTTTTTTTCCGGCGGGGCCTCCTCCTCGTCCGTGCCGGGTACGCCGCCGCTGTCGTCCCCCGCCTTTTCCGCGTCGGCATACATATTGTCGGCAAAGTCGTGAGCTTTGTCCTGGATGCGGCCCAGGCTGTCCCGGAAGAACTTGGCCTTGGGGGTGGGCATTTCCACCACATTCTCCCCGTTTTTTGCGTTTTCCACCGCCTCTTTGGCGGATTCCGCCTCCGCGCGGGTCTCCTCCACCGTGGCCGTCATGGCGGCGGCTGCCTGCTCCATGTCCGCCGCGGCGCCCTTTTTGTGCGGACGCTTTTGGGCGGTCCTGCGCCGGGCGTCCAGGAAGAATTGCAGCAGACCGCCGGAGGTGTCCTCCTCCGGTTCCGACTCCTCCTCGTCCGGCTCCTCGTCCAGGCCGATGGCCTCGCCCACCTGCTGCCCGATAAAGGCGGCGGTGTCGGTCAGGTCGGTCTCCCCTGCCGGTGCCTCCGGCGGTGCGGATGGCTCTGCATCCTCCTGGGCAGCCGCCTCCGGTTCCGGCGCCGTTTCAGCCTCCGGCGTATCGGAGAGAGCGTCAGATTCCGGTTCTGAATGTTGGGTGGCTAAGTCCTCCGGGGTAATATCCTCCGGCGGGGCATCTTCCTGCTGTCCGGCGGTGTCCTCCTCCGGGGCGGGCGGTTCCGGCGTTTCCACCGGCTCCGCCGCCGGAGGGAGGTCGTCCTCCCCGCCGTATTCTCTCAAAATATCGTCCAGGGAATAAACCGTCTCCTCGGGGACCGCGCCGCTGTGCATCAGCTCGTCGGTCCCCTCCAGCTCATCCTCCGGGTTCCACTTGCGTTTAGTCTCCATTGCTGTTCCTCTCTGCTTATCCCAGCCGCTGGCGGACCGCCTCATACAGCAAAATCGCAGCGGCGGCGGATGCGTTCAGGGAATTGATCTGCCCCTTCATGGGGATACGCACGGTGAAATCGCAGTTCTCCGCCACCAGGCGGCTCATGCCGCTGCCCTCGCTGCCGATGACGATGGCGGCGGGGCCCTTCAAGTCGGCCTGGTAGAGTGCGGTATCTCCCCCGGCGGCGGTCCCAAAGACCCATATCCCCTGTTTTTTCAGGTCCTTCAGGGTGGCGGTCAGGTTGGGGACCCGGGCCACCGGCACATAAGAGACGGCCCCGGCGCTGGTCTTGGCCACCACGGCGGTGAGACCGGCGCTACGGCGCTTGGGGATGATGACCCCGTGTGCCCCGGCGCACTCGGCGGTGCGGATGACCGCCCCCAGGTTGTGGGGGTCGGACAGCTCGTCGCAGACCACGATCAGCGGCGGCTCCCCCTTTGCGGCGGCGGCGGCCAGAATGTCCTCCACGGAGGCGTACTCCCGCACGGCGGAGACGGCGATGACCCCCTGGTGGGCGTGGGTGCGGGACATATAGTCCAGCTTCCGCCGGTCCACCTCCACCACCACAGCCCCGGCGTCCCTGGCCCTGGCCGCGATATGGCCCAGGGCGGCGTCGGTCTCCCCCCTGGCGATGTAGATTTTGTCGATTGCGGCCCCGGAGCGCAGGGCTTCAATCACCGCGTTGCGCCCCTCGATCAGGCCGTCCGCTTCCGCCTCCCGGCGGCGATTTCCGTCCTCCCGGGACGGGCGCTGTTTCTTCTGTTCGTTCATACAGTAGCGTTCTCCAACGATTCTTTTGATCCTGGGACCATCGGTCCCTGTCTATACACGTACATAAGTATAGCACAGTTCCCCGCCATAAAAAAGACAAATTTGAAAATATTTGCGGGCGCAGGCGTAACGCTTTCGTACTATTCACAAATTGTTTATCGGGTTTTCCTTGTAATCGGGGGACGATTGTGATATATTACTAGAACAACAGCGACAACAACGGATTTCGGCAGCTTTTGCCTGTCCCGTATAGGAAGAAGGTTTCCGCTTGAAAAAGAACGATCCCCCCAAAAAGGACTCAAACAACAACCGCGGAATCATGGGCGTGGTCAACATCGTCATTTGGGCGCTGGTGATCCTGGCCGGGTTCAACTGGTTGTTCTCCTCCGCGTCCATGTCTGGCAGCGTGGAGATCAAATTCAGTGAGTTCATCTCCCTGGTCAAGGACGACCAGGTGGAGGAAGTGGTCCTCCAGTCCAGCAAGTACACCATCACCCTGACCGAGGAGGGCGAGACGGCGTGGTTGAAGGAATATTATTCCGAAGACCCCAGCGTAGACTTGGACTCCGTCTCCATGCCCACCCTCTACACCGCGCCGCTGACCTACACAGACCTGGCTCTGCTGCTGGAGGAACACGATGTGACCTACAGCACCCCCTACCAGCAGGAGAGCGCCGTCACCACCTTCCTGCTCAGCTATATCCTCCCCATGGCGCTGATGCTGGGGGCCATGATGCTGGTGTTCCGAATGTTCGGCAACCGGATGGGCGGCGGCATCGGCAACGTGGGCAAGTCCAACGCCAAGATGTACGTGGAGAAAGAGACCGGCGTCACCTTCCGGGACGTGGCCGGTCAGGATGAGGCAAAGGAGTCCCTAGAGGAGATCATCGACTTCCTCCACAACCCCGGCAAATACACCGCCATCGGCGCAAAGCTCCCCAAGGGCGCGCTGCTGGTGGGTTCCCCCGGCACCGGCAAGACCCTGCTGGCCAAGGCCGTGGCAGGCGAGGCGAAGGTCCCCTTCTTCTCCATCTCCGGTTCCGACTTTGTGGAGATGTTCGTGGGCGTGGGCGCCAGCCGTGTCCGAGACCTGTTCAAAGAGGCCAGCAAGATGGCCCCCTGCATCATCTTCATCGACGAGATCGACACCATCGGCAAGAGCCGCGACAACCGCATGGGCGGCAACGACGAGCGGGAGCAGACTCTGAACCAGCTGCTGGCCGAGCTGGACGGCTTCGACCCCACCAAGGGCGTCATCGTCCTGGGGGCCACTAACCGGCCCGAGGTGTTGGACAAGGCCCTGCTACGGCCCGGCCGGTTTGACCGGCGCATCATCGTGGACCGGCCCAACCTGGCCGGACGTCTGGCCACCCTCCAAGTCCACACCCGGAAGATTCGGCTGGACAGCGACGTGGACCTGAACAAAATCGCCCAGGCCACCGCTGGCGCGGTGGGCGCGGACCTGGCCAACCTGGTCAACGAGGCGGCCCTACGGGCCGTCCGCATGGGCCGCAAGGCCGTCAACCAAAACGACCTGCTGGTCTCCTTCGAGGTGGTCATCGCCGGTACGGAAAAAAAAGGCACCGTACTCACCGAGAAGGAAAAGAAGCTCATCGCATACCACGAGGTGGGCCACGCCCTCATCGCCGCTCAGCAGAAGGACACCGAGCCGGTGGCCAAAATCACCATCGTCCCCCACACCCAGGGCGCGCTGGGCTACACCATGCAGACCCCGGAGGAGGAGAAGTTCCTCAACAGCAAAGAGGAGATTTACGCCCAGCTGCGCACCCTGTTGGGTGGCCGCGCAGCGGAGGAAGTGGTGTTCAACACCGCCACCACCGGCGCGTCCAACGACATCGAGCGGGCCACCGACCTGGCCCGGAAGATGGTCACGATGTACGGCATGAGCGACAGGTTCGGCGTCATGGGCCTTGCCACTGTGCGCAGTCAGTACCTGGAGGGCACCTATGGCATGGACTGCGCCCAGGAGACTGCCGCCCTGGTGGACAAGGAAGTCTACAAGATTTTGAACCAGTGCTACGAGGACGCCAAGGCCATGTTGGTGGAGAAGCAGGACCTGCTGGACCAGATCGCCGCTTACCTGCTGAAAAAGGAGACCATCACCGGTCAGGAAATGATGGCCATCATCGAGGGCCGCGACCCCGACAGGGTGGATAACTACGGCGCGAACCCCAATTTGGACAGCGCCAACATTAAAAACGAGGGCATCGAGCCTGCCGCCAAAAAGGTGCATATGCTCAGCGAGCCGGTAGAGGCTCCCTCCCTTGGCCCTGCGGAGGACGATGAACCGCAGCAGCCGGAGGACGCCCCCGATGAGGACACCCCGGAAGACCCGGAGCCCTCTGTGTAAGCACTCACAGAACCCAGACAATAATCACCGGCTGGTCAGCTCCTGACCAGCCGGTTTTTGTGCATTAGGGGGATGGACCTGTACAGTAGGGACTCGAATTTCCCTCTTCCTTTTTTGTCATGCCGTGGTATAATAAAGAAGTCTAACGTAGTTATCACTTATTCGGAGGAATCGTTATGGGAGTATCAGTCGATATTGATGCACTGCTCCACCTGCTGCGCCGGTGCAAGCCCATCGTCATGGACCGCCGAGCGGTCCATCAGGTGACAGAAAAAGAGCTGTCTGACTATGTGACAGCGGTGGACTTCCACGTCCAGTCCTTCCTGGGGCGCGAGCTGCACCAGCGCTGGCCGGAGGTACAGATGCTGTCCGAGGAACAGCCCCCAGAGGGACTGGATTTCAACCGTCCTTGTTGGATTCTGGACCACATCGACGGGACGTCCAACCTGATTCACGACTATCAGGAGAGCTCCATCTCCCTGGCCCTGTGGGACGGGGAGGCGCTGGCCTTTGGCGCGGTCTACAACCCCTTCACGGATGAGCTGTTTCACGCCGCCAGAGGCCAAGGCGCTTTTCTGAACGGCGCCCCCATTCACGTCAGCAATCGTCCCGACCTGCTCCACAGCCTGATGATCGTGGGCACCTGCCCTCATTACAAGGAGCGTGCTCAGGAGACTTGTGACATGATCCGCCGGGTTTTCGAGCGCAGCGAGGACATCCGCCGGGGCGGCTCCGCCGCGCTGGAGATCTGCAAGGTGGCCTGCGGCCGGGCCGACGGCTTCGTAGAGCTGGAGCTAATGCCCTGGGACTACGCCGGAGGCACCGCCGTTCTGCTGGAGGCGGGCGGCGCCGCTACCGACCTGGAGGGGTCTCCCCTGCCCATGGTCCTGTCCTCGCCCTGCGTGATTTCCAATGGGTTCATTCATGCCGAGGCGCTGGAGGCAGCCAGAGGCTGAAAGCCAATTTGCAATTTGCAATGAGCAATGTGCAATGATTAGATTTTAGACGTGTCCGCTGTGGGAATGACGTTGGAAGCTGCCCACTGATGTTTTGCTTCCGCTTCATTTCCAGCAAATGAGCGAAATAAAGAGGCCCGGTACAGGTTTTAAACGCCTGTACCGGGCCTTTTCTGGAAAAAGAGGAACGATTTTTCTTCTAATCCAGCTTTTTCAGTGTGCTTCGCACACGGTTGACAATGTACGCCAGAGACAATTCTTGGTCTTTAATATACCGTTCTCGGATGCTTAAAACAACAATTTTGGGGCGGGTTCTTCCCTTCGGAATGTTGCAACATTCATATGCGGTGATAATGGTGTCCAACACCACGGCATAGGGGGCTTTCCCCTGATTGGTACCCATAGCGCCCACCACAACACAGTCGATATCCTGCTCACTTGCATACCGAAACAAATCAATAACAGTTTTTCGACCATCTTCAATATACACCAAGTCGTCCCTATTTTCTTCGTTGACGATCTCTGTTGCGTGTTTTGAATTTGCGACCAGCAACAGTTGAACATCCATCGGAATAGCCGTCTTATGCTCCAGTTCCTTGGATAAGTCGGATAAGTCGATTGACAGGCAGTCGCCATACGCCAAAATCCCTTTCCTCGTCTGCGCAACCAACAGCAAACGTACATCCAGCGGGACGTCCATCTGAGAATCCAACTGTTCAGATAAGTCGAGCGACAAAGCCTTTTTTGATGAAGCTGGCAGTTTAGCGTCGATTTTCTTCTGTATTGTATCGTTAGAAATCCCGTATTTTTCTTTCAACAACTCCAGCACGCCAGACAAAATACCTCTCGTAGAAGAAGACTTCATCCGGGCGGTACGGTCCATCCCCATTGCAAAGGCTATCTTACTTACGCCTTTTGCGTTTAACTTTTGCAGCAGTTTGTCAGAGCCGAGAATTTTCTGCATATTTTCTGCATAGCCGCCTATGGACAGATAAAAAGCGCGGTCGCCTTTTTTGTAAAGCTCTATCACCCCCTGTTTACAGAAGAAGGCGATGAAATTGCTTAGAAACGGGTAACCAAAGAGAACAACAGAGATACCCAAACAAAAAAGAGCGAGCACAAAACAGCAATAACTGAAATACGGAATCCACGCAGAAAAACAAGAACATACGGTCAGTACGACACCTATACCAGACCATAACCTTCCCAAGCGTGGGAAAGCGCGGGACCATGCGACAGCACCGGCTTGTTTTAACGCGAAAACAAAAGATATGCGGTCATTGCTCCTCTCGTTCATTCTTCCAGCCGCCTTTCTCCCTTCTCTCATGGCTTGTCAAATGGAAAACTACAGATTTTTTACAGCTGATTTACCCCTAAGCAGCCGGTGTGCCGCTTTACAGCCGGGCCACACCGGACTCCCGGGCCGCCTGAGCCACAGCTGCGGCCACGGCGGGGCGCACTGCCTCGTCGAAGGCGTAGGGCAGGATATAGTCGGGGCTGAGCTTGTCCTCGGGCGCCAGGGAGGCCAGGGCCTCGGCGGCGGCGATCTTCATGGCGTCGTTGATGTCAGAGGCCCGCACGTCGAAGGCCCCCCGGAAGATGCCGGGGAAGGCCAGCACGTTGTTGATCTGGTTGGGGAAATCGCTGCGGCCGGTGCCCACCACGGCGGCGCCCGCCGCCTTCGCCAGGTCGGGCATGATCTCCGGGGTGGGGTTCGCCATGGGGAACAGGATCGCGCCGGGGTTCATGGAGCGCACCATTTCCTCCGTCACCATGCCAGGGGCGGAGACGCCGATGAACACATCCGCGCCCTTGAGCATTTCGCCCAGGCTGCCGCTGCGCTTTTCCCGGTTGGTGACGGCGGCAATTTCCGCTTTGGCGGCGTTCAGTCCTTCCCGGCCCTGGTAGATGGTGCCCCGCCGGTCGCACATGATAACGTCTTTCAGGCCCCGGGCCAGCAGCAGCTTGATGATGGCGATGCCTGCGGCGCCAGCGCCGCAGGTGACCACCCGCACGTCCTCCATGCGCTTGCCAACCAGCTTGAGCGCGTTGGTCAGCGCCGCCAGGCAGACCACGGCGGTGCCGTGCTGGTCGTCGTGGAAGATGGGGATGCTGCACCGCTCCTTGAGCTTCCGCTCGATTTCGAAGCACCGGGGGGCAGCGATGTCCTCCAGGTTCACCCCGCCGAAGCTACCCTCCAGCAGGGCCACCGTGTTGACGATCTCATCCACATCGTGGGTCGCCACACACAGCGGCACGGCGTCCACCCCGCCGAAGGCTTTGAAGAGGACGCACTTGCCCTCCATCACCGGCATGGCGGCCTCCGGGCCGATGTCGCCCAGACCCAGCACGGCGGTGCCGTCCGTTACCACCGCAACTGTGTTCCGGCGGCCTGTCAACTCGTAGCTTTTAGCCGGGTCCTTTTGAATCTCCAGGCAGGGCTGGGCCACGCCGGGGGTGTAGGCCAGGGAGAGGTCGTCGCTGGTGGCCACGGGCATTTTGGGGACCGTCTCCAGCTTTCCTCTCCACTGGTAATGTCGTTTCAGGGATTCCTCCGCGTAATTCATCGTATTCCTCTCTCCGTTCTCTCTATATTTGCATGTCAGTGGTTCTTTTTGCCATGGATGTTCTTCATCCGCAGGTCATTGGAGAGGATGCGCTTGCGCAGCCGCAGATGGTTGGGCGTGACCTCCAGCAGCTCGTCGTCTGCCAGGAACTCCAGACACTGCTCCAGACTCATTTGCTTGGGGGGAATCAGCCGCAGGGCGTCGTCCGAGCCGGAGGCGCGGGTGTTGGTCAGCTGCTTTTTCTTGCAGACGTTGACGGTGATGTCCTCGTTTTTGGGGTTCATCCCGATGATCATGCCCTCATACACATCCACGCCCGCGCCGATGAACAAACTGCCCCGCTGTTGGGCATTGAACAGGCCATAGGTGATGGAGGTGCCGGTCTCGTAGGAGATAAGGGAGCCGGTGTTCCGCCGCTCCAAATCGCCCTGATAGGGGGCGTAGGAGTCAAACACGGAGGCCATAATGCCCTCGCCCTTGGTAGCGGTCAGGAACTCGTTCCGGTAGCCAAACAGGCCCCGGGAGGGGACCAGGAAGTTCAGCTTCATCCGGTCACCCACGGGGGTCATATCCAGCATCTCACCCCGGCGCTTGCCCAGCTGCTCGATGACAGACCCCACATAATCGGCGGGGACGTCCACCACCAGCCGTTCCATAGGTTCGCACTTTTTCCCGTCGATGGTGCGGAACAGCACACGAGGGGGCGACACCTGGAACTCGTAGCCCTCCCGGCGCATGGTCTCGATGAGGATGGCCAGGTGCATCTCCCCTCGGCCCGCCACGTTGAAGGAGTCGGTGGCGTCCTCTACGTCGGAGACGCGGAGGGAGACATCCTTCAGCGTCTCCCGATAGAGCCGGTCCCGAATCTGCCGGGAGGTGACAAATTTGCCGTCCCGCCCGGCGTAGGGAGAGTCGTTGACGGAGAAGGTCATCTCCATGGTGGGGGCAGAGACCTTGACGAACTCCAGCGGCTCGATACAGTCGGGCGTACAGATGGTGTCACCGATGGTCACATCGCCAATGCCGGAGAGGGCGATGATGTTGCCCGCCTCCGCCTTGGCACAGGGAACGCGGGACAGGCCGTTGAACTCGAAAAGAGCGCTGGCCTTGAACTTTTTGGAGACGACGTCCGGGTCGTGGTAGTTGCAGACTTGGATCTCCTGGTTCTGGTGAAGCGTCCCACGCTCCACCCGCCCGATGGCGATGCGTCCCACAAACTCGTTGTAGTCAATGGAGGAGACCAACATCTGGAACGGCGCGCCCAGCTCCACCTCCGGGGCGGGGATATAGTCCAGAATGGTGTCGAACAGAGGCTTTAAGTCCGTTCCCGGCACATCCGGGTCGGCAGAACAGGTCCCCGCCCGGGCGGAACAGAACAGGAAGGGTGAATCCAACTGCTCATCAGTGGCGTCCAGGTCCATCAGCAGTTCCAGCGTCTCGTCAACGACTTCGTGGATGCGCTGGTCAGGCCGGTCGATCTTATTGACCACGACGATCACCCGGTGGCCCAGCTCCAGGGCATGGGAGAGGACAAACCGAGTCTGGGGCATGGGGCCTTCCGCCGCGTCCACCAGCAGGATGACGCCGTTGACCATCTTCAAAATGCGCTCCACCTCGCCGCCGAAGTCGGCGTGGCCCGGGGTGTCCACGATGTTGATTTTCACATCGCCGTAGGTGACGGCGGTATTTTTTGCCAGGATGGTGATGCCGCGCTCCCGCTCCAGGTCGCCGGAATCCATGACCCGCTCCACGACTTCTTGATTCTCCCGGTAGATGCCGCTCTGCTGGAGCATGGCGTCCACCAGTGTGGTCTTGCCGTGGTCAACGTGGGCGATAATGGCGATGTTTCTCAAATTCGACTGCTTCATTCAATCTTGCCTCACTTTGCTTGGTTCTTCGATTTTCCCGTTAGTATTATATACCATCCTTTTTAAAGTGCAACCTTTTTCAAAGCACGGAAATCAATTTTGTAGCCAACGCTTGTGAAAGGTGCTAAAATAGCAGTAT
>JAJPXY010000098.1 GCA_021205205.1 Clostridiales bacterium | reverse complement strand
AGGGAGGAACGCGCCGAAGTGGAATTTTCCATACCGTTTCTGGCTGCCCCAGCTCTCCTTATAACTCAAGGGAAGGCTGCCCTTGAGATTGGCGCTCCCGGCGCTGGACTTGCCCCCCTTGTAGCTGGGCAAAACCCGCCCCAAAAAACGGCTGCCATACTGCTTGTCGTTTCCGCGTTTCTTTTTATAAGACGGGACAGAGACGCCCCGCATCTTGCCGCCCTCGCCGTAGCTTTTGTCCCTCCTGGCCCGCCGAATGGCGGCCCGGGTGGTGGCGTAAAGAATCAAAATCAGCGCCAGCGCCAGAGAGACCAGGCCCACGGTCATCCGGACCGGGTGGTGCTGAAACGCCTGGGTGTCGATCTCCAGCGCGGCGGCCCGGCCGGAGAGCAGAGGCATATGGATGCAAACGGCGCAGCAAACCGCCGCAATGCGCTGTTGTGGTTTCATGCGTGTCCTCCTCCCGGACAGACTTTCCAAGATAACGCCGCACAGGTCACAGTTCGGCATTGTCTAAGTATTATCTCACATCTTTCCCCAAAAAGAAAGAGGCACCTTGTACGAAAACGCTTTTTCTCCTCCCGGAAAATCATGTGGGAGGCTGCGACCCCTCTCCCCTGCCGTCCGACTGGTTTTTCCGTCCTTTTGGGGGGATTTTGGAGGATACCCGCCAGGTTTCCGGCGTTTTCTCCATTGCAAAGGAGGAGGGCGCTGTGCTATAATAGAAATGTGACAAAATGAAACCGAATGGTAACAAGAAGTTACAAACAAGGTGCAGCACATGAAAGAATTTACCATAGGCCCCAACGACGCGGGCCAGCGGGTGGACCGCTGGCTGGCCAAAACCGTCCCTCTGCTGCCTGCGGCGCTGGCCCAAAAGTACATCCGTCTGAAGCGGGTCAAGCGCAACGGCAAGCGGACGGAGCGGGACGCCCGGCTGGCGGTGGGCGACACCCTCCAGCTCTACATCAACGACGAGTTCTTCGACACCCCCACCCCGGAGAACGCCTTTTTGAAAATCGCCAGCCCCCGGCTGGACATCCTCTATGAGGACGACCAAATCATGCTGGTCAACAAGGCCCCCGGCATGGTGGTCCACGCCGACGAGACGGAACAGGTCAACACCCTCATCAACCACATTCTGGCCTACCTGTACCAGAAAAAGGAGTGGGACCCCCGCCGGGAGAACGCCTTCGCCCCGGCCCTCTGCAACCGCATCGACCGGAACACCGGCGGCATCGTCATCGCCGCCAAGACTGCCGAGGCCCTGCGGGTGATGAACCAGAAGATTCGGGACCGGGAGCTGACCAAGCGCTACCTCTGCGCGGCGGTGGGGCAGCTGCGCCCGGCCAGCGGAACGCTGAAATCCTGGCTGCGCCGGGACGAGAAGAAAAAACAGGTCTACGTCACCGCCAAACCCGCCCCCGGCGCGCGGACCGCCATCACCAAGTACCGCACACTGGCGGTGCGGGACGGCCTCTCCCTGGTGGAGTGCGACCTCATCACCGGGCGGACGCACCAAATTCGGGCGCAGCTGGCCTACGCGGGCCACCCCCTGCTGGGGGACGGCAAGTACGGCCAGGAGGCGGTGAACCGCCGCTGGCGTCGGAAGGGGCAGGCCCTGTGGAGCTGGTCTCTCCAGTTCCAGTTCACCACCCCGGCGGGGGAGCTGGAATATTTGAACGGCAAACACTGGCAGGTCTCCCACATCGACTTTGTGGAGGAACTGTTCCCCAGCTTCGACCTGTCCCGCATCCCGCCTTGGTTCTAAGCAAAAAAGGAGCGTATTTATGCGAAAACCCCTGCAATTTTCCCTGTTACTTTGCCTGACGGCGCTGCTGTGCGCCTGTCTGACCGGCTGCGGCAGCAAGCAGACGCTGACGGTCTATGCCGACGGCGACTACATCTCCCAGAGCGTCATCGACGCCTTCACCGAGGAGACGGGCATCGAGGTCACCTACGTCACCGGCTCCCGCACGCCGGAGGCGGAGGAGGAGACCCTGTTCGAGGACACCAGCACCCAGACCGCTGAATCCGCCATCCAGGAGGCCCTCTCCCCCGTCATCAACGAGGAGCAGGACCCCTACGACGACCCCTACAGCGGCATGACCCTGGTGGAGATCTTGCAGTCCACCCGGGACGCCTCCATCGCCGCGGCGGAGGAAAAGGCCGCCAAACGGGGCGACGCTAGCCTGGGAGAAGTCGAGTATGACCCCGCTGTCTATGACGTGATCCTGACCGACGGAGCCACCCTGGGGGAGCTGATCGAAAACGATCTGCTGCTGCCCTTGGACCTGGCGCAGGTCACCAACCGGAAGAACATCAACGCAGAATTCACCGGCCTGGACTATGACCCCGACAGCCGCTACACGGTGACCACCATGTGGGGCACACTGGGTCTGCTGTGGAATACTCAGCTGGTGGCGGAACAGCTGACCACCTGGGACGACCTGTGGGACGAGACCTACGCCGGGCAGATCCTCATGCCGGACAGCCTGCGGGACACGCTGAGCGTGGCCCTGCTCTCCCTGGAGAAGTACCCCAACGCCACCAAAGAGTCCACTCTGAACGCCGCTTTTGACAAGCTGGAGGAGCAGCAGTCCCTGGTGGCGGAGTACTCCAACCGGGACGCCTACATCCTGATGCAAAACGACCGGTCCGCCCTGTACCCCTGCTTTTCCGGCGACGCCCTCTCCATGATGAGCGAAAACGGCAATCTGGCCTTCCTCATTCCCTCAGACGGCACCTGCCGCATCACCTTCGGCTACGCCGTGGCAGCGGACAGCCAGTTTGCTGAGGACGCCATGACGTTCATCAACTATATGTGCAGCGCCACCAACCTGGCTAAAAATGCCGTCCACTCCAAATACTCCCTGACCTCTGACCTGGCGAAGGAGCGGCTGGACGGCTACTGGAGCACCAACCCCGTGGCCTACCCGGACGAGAGCATCCTGGAGGGCACACAGATTTTGACCACCTTCTCCGCCGAGAACCGGGAGCTGGTCAGCCAGCGCTGGGCGCAGCTGACCGGCCAGACCGCCGACAGCGGCACGGAGGCGGAGAACGAGGAAGGAGACGCATCCACATGAGCATTGAACTCGGTTTGAAGGGCCGCGCAGAGGCCGTCGTCACCCCGGAAAAGACCGCCGCCGCCTGCGGCTCCGGCTCCCTGCCCGTCTACGGCACCCCCTGGATGCTGGCCCTGATGGAGGAGGCCGCCTGCAACAGTCTGAAAGGCGCCCTGGAGCCAAGCCAGGGCACCGTTGGCATGGGCATGGAGCTGACCCACGTCTCCCCCACCCCGGTGGGGATGAAGGTCTGGGCGGAGAGCGAGCTGGTGGCCGCGGAGGGCAAAAAGCTGACCTTTTCCGTCACCGCCTACGACGAGGCGGGGGTCATTGGCCGCTGCACACAGCAGCGCTGCCTGATTTGGAACGACCGCTTCCTGAGCCGCTGCCAGGGCAAGGGGAACGTTTGACCGAAAAAATTTGACCAAACCGGAGAAAGCGTCATAAATTCCCCATATGCCCTTGCAATCAGGCGGTTTTTTCCGTATAATAGGCTTGTGTTCTGTTTCGGCGGCTGTGTCGGGGCAGGCTGCTGTGAAGGGACTGCGGAAGCCTCCGTGGGTTTCCTCCGCAGATCACAGGCGTTCCGGCTCCGCCGGGGCGCAAAAGGAGATTTTTTACCATGGTAAAAGCAATCGTAGGCGCAAACTGGGGCGACGAGGGCAAAGGGAAGATCACCGATATGCTGGCGGAGGAATCCGATGTCGTCATCCGGTTCCAGGGCGGCGCCAACGCGGGCCACACCATCATCAACGAGTATGGCCGTTTCGCGCTGCATATCCTCCCCTCCGGCTCCTTCTATCCCCATGTCACCAATATCATCGGCAACGGCGTGGCGCTGGACATCCAGCGGCTGGTGAACGAGCTGAAGGACATCACCGCCCATGGCGTCCCCGCCCCCAACCTGATCGTCTCCGAGCGGGCGCAGCTGCTGATGCCCTACCATATTTTGCAGGACACCTATGAGGAGGAGCGGCTGGGCGGCAAAGCCTTTGGCTCCACCAAGTCCGGCATCGCCCCCTTCTATTCCGACAAATACGCCAAGACCGGCATCCAGGTCTGCGACCTGTTCGACGAGGAGCGGCTGCGCCAGCGGCTGAACGCCGCCGTGGAGCGGAAGAACGTCATGTTCCAGTACCTCTACCACAAGCCCACCCTGAACGCCGACGAGCTGTTCGACCAGCTGATGGATTACCGGGAGCTGGTGCGCCCCTACGTGGGGGACGCCGTCACCTTCGTCCACCAGGCGCTGAAGGACGGCAAGTCCATCCTGCTGGAGGGCCAGCTTGGCTCCATGAAGGACCCCGACTTGGGTATTTTCCCCATGACCACCTCCTCCCACACCCTGGCGGGCTTCGGCTGCGTGGGGGCCTGCGTGCCGCCCACCTCCATCGAGGACGTCATCGCCGTCACCAAAGCCTATTCCTCCTGCGTGGGGGCCAAGACGGAACCCTTCGTCTCCGAGCTGCTGGGCGACGCGGGCGACGAGCTGCGCCGCCGGGGCGGCGACAAGGGCGAGTTCGGCGCGACCACCGGGCGGCCCCGCCGGGTGGGCTGGTTCGACGCCGTGGCCACCAAGTACGGCTGCATGGTCCAGGGCGCGACCCAGGTGGCGCTGACCTGCCTGGACGTGCTCAGCTACCTGGACGAAATTCCTGTCGTCACCGGCTACGAGATCGACGGCCAGGTGACCACCACCTTCCCCGTCCCCGGCGTGCTGGAGCGGGCCAAGCCGGTGTTCACCACCCTCCCCGGCTGGAAGTGCGACATCCGGGGCATCACGGACTATGACGCTCTGCCGGAGAACGCCAAAAAATACGTAGACTTCCTGGAGAGCCAGATCGACGCCCCCATCACCATGGTCTCCACCGGGCCGAAGCGCCACGAGATGACCTTCCGCCGGGCGTGAACAATTTGCAGTTTGCAATGTGCAATTATCCCATTGCTTTTGCGTTGTCTCCTCTTTTTTGACATAAATCCTCAATTTATCTGATTTCACAGCCAGTATCCCCATCTGCCTCCGCCGTCACGCGGCGTTTCCCTTCCCCGTCTTTTTCGGGGTGGAGCGCCGCCGGGCGGCGGCCGTGGGGATTTTCGTTTTCACCTGCTCCTCGTTTGGTCATTCACCACCAACGTTCCTGTTTCCTTCATTGCAAATTGCACATTGCTCATTGCTCATTTTATAAGGAGGTTCCACATGGCTTTTTCCGACCCCATTCTCTACACTGTTCTGAAAATCGACGGCGACTACGCCTGGCTGCGCCGGGTGTCCGACCCCGCCGCCGAACCAATTATGGTGGCCCTGGCCCTGCTGCCCGACGAGGTTTCCGAGGGCTGCTGGGTACAGCGGACGATGTTCGACTACAGCATGGCCTGACCCGCCCCTTCGCGCCTCCGCAAAAGGTTTTTCGCCTGAAAATGCAAAAAATCCTGTACTTTCTTCTTCCTTTGTGCTATAGTAAAGACAGATATATACCTGGCGCGGCACAAAGAGGCGATTTTCATGGCACCGGAGGCAAAGCTGTTTCAAAATCATATTGTTTCCTTCCTGGAACCGGTGGGCACACCTTACACCTGCCGCGACCTGTTCCTGCGGATGGAACTGCCGGAGCAATGCCCTGCGCTGGTGCAGGTCTGCCCCGGCCAGCGCCCTCAGACTGTCCCCCTGCACTGGCACCCCGGCCTGGAACTGCTCTACTCCCGGAAGGGGGAGGTCACGGTCCTCATCGACGGGGAGGCCCATCTGCTGCGGCCCGGCGACTTCCTGCTCGTCGGCTGCTACGCCCTCCATGTGCTGACCCCCAAGGCCCCGGCGGAGGAATACGACCTGCTGTCGGTCAGCTTCCTGCCCTGCTGCCTGGGGACAGACCGCTCAGCCCAATCCGTCAGCCGGGACGCGCCGGGGGCGTCCACCGCCGCAGTTGCCGCCTTGCAGGCCCTGTGCCAGCAGCTCTGGGAGCAGGCGGAGCGGGAGCAGGAGGACCCGGCCCAGGCTGACGCCGTCAGCGAGACTCTGGCCGCCATCCTGCACCGCATCGACGAGGACTTCTGCACGGGGGAGCGCCGCAGCAGCGAGGGCAACAGCCGCCTGTTCGAGGCGCTGCTCTACCTGGAGGAAAACTTCCGGGAGGACCTGACCACCAAGACCGTGTCGGACTACTTTGGCTACAGCCGGGAATACTTCTGTCGGCTGTTCAAGCGCCACTCCAACCAGACCTTCAAGCAGTACCTGACCGAGCTGCGACTGAACGCGGCGCTGGGTCAACTGCGCACCACCGACCACGGTGTGGGGCAAATCGGGATGGACTGCGGGTTCCCCGACGAAAAGACCTTCTTCGCCGCCTTCAAGCGGCGGGCCGGGATGACTCCCAGCCAGTACCGGGCGCGGCTGCAAGCCCTTTCCATCCGGGGCGAGCAATAACAGAGAGGAATCATTGTCTCAGATAATACAAAAAGGACTGTGCCGATTTGGTTCGGCGCAGTCCTTTTTTGGGGTTTAATGGTTACATGGACAGCAGCTGGATATTTCCATCCACCACCGTGGCCTTGAGCTGAGTGATGGACTCCATATACTGGTTGATGAGCAGGGAGGCGATGGCGTCCTCCAACTCCCGCTGAATCAGACGGCGCAAGTTCCGGGCGCCATAAGTCAGGGAGTAGGACTTCTCGGTCAGGTAGTCCACCAGCGCGTCGTCCCACATGAAGTTGATGTTCTTGTCCGACAGAGAATCCTTCAATTCGTTCAGCATGATGTTGGTGATGCCCTTGAAGTTCTCCTCGGTCAGGCGGTTGAAGTGGATGATCTCGTCCACACGGTTGATAAACTCCGGCCGCAGGAAGGATTGCAGCGCCTTCATGGTGCGCTCCTCGTCCTGCTCGTCGATGCTGCGGCCAAAGCCCACGGTCCCTTCCTTGCTGGCGCTGCCCGCGTTGGAGGTCATGACGATGACGGCGTGTTCAAAGTTGACGGTGCGCCCGTGGGCGTCGGTGATGCGGCCGTCGTCCAAAATCTGGAGCAGGATGTTCAGCACATCTGGGTGGGCTTTCTCGATTTCGTCGAACAAAATCACGCAGTAGGGCTTGCGGCGGACCTTTTCGGTCAGCTGACCGGCCTCGTCGTAGCCCACGTAGCCGGGAGGCGAACCGATGATGCGGGAGACGGCGTATTTCTCCATGTATTCGGACATATCCAGCCGAATCAGGGAATCGGGCGTGTCGAACAGGTCGGCGGCCAGCTGCTTGACCAGCTCCGTCTTACCCACACCGGTGGAGCCGACGAAGATGAAGGACACCGGCTTGTGCTTGGGGGAGATGCCCACCCGGTTGCGCCGGATGGCCCGGGTGACGGCGTCCACCGCCTGGTCCTGGCCGATGATGTGGCTTTTCAGCCGCTCGTCCAGCTTGGACAGCCGGGAGAACTCCGCCTCCTCGATGCGGCTGGCGGGGATCCCCGTCCACTGCTCGATGACCCGGGCCAGATGCTCCATGGTCAGCTCCGGGGCGGGCTGGCTGCCCATCTCGTCCAGCTGCTGCTGGACCCGCATGATTTTACTCTGGACGATGGCCCGCTGCTCATAGGAGGCGGTGTCGGTCTCCGCCTGGATGCGGCGGCGTTCCTCCTGCAAGGTCCGCAGCTGCTCCTGGTTCTTCTGCATCTGCTTTTCGTTCAGCGCCAGCCGCTCGTCCCGCTCCTCGTCGGTCAGGGAGGTGTTGGTCCGGAGGGTCTGCCGCGCCTGGTTCAGGGTAGCCTGCTCCTGACGGCAGCGGGACTGCTTGCGCTCGTTGGCGGTCAGCTCCTGGGTCTTGCGGTTGGTGAACTCGTCGGACTGGCCGGAGAGCAGTTCCATCTCCTTTTCCAGGTCCGCCTTGTCCTTCTCCAGCTCCGACCGCCGAGCCAGAGACTGGTTGTGCAGGTTCACGTCGGAACAAGCCTCGTCGATCAGGTCGATGGCCTTGTCGGGCAGGTAGCGGTCGGTGATGTACCGCTCGGAGAGCAGCACCGCCTCCCGGGCCACGGCGGCGGGAATGGTCACCTGGTGGAAGTTCTCATAGTACCGGGCGATGCCCATGATGACCTGAACGCTGTCCTCGATGGAAGGCTCCGCCACTGTCACCGGCTGGAACCGGCGCTCCAGCGCGGCATCCTTTTCGATATACTTGCGGTATTCGTTGAAGGTCGTGGCGCCGATGACCTGAATTTCACCCCGGGACAGGGCGGGTTTCAGGATGTTGGCGGCGTTCATGGAGCCTTCCGCGTCCCCCGCGCCCACGATGTTGTGAATCTCGTCGATGACCAGAATGACGTTGCCCACCTTTTTGATCTCCTCGATCAGACCCTTCATCCGGCTCTCGAACTGGCCCCGGAACTGGGTGCCCGCCACCAGGGCGGTCAGGTCCAGCAGGTAGACCTCCTTCTCCTTGAGCTTGTAGGGGACGTTGCCCGCGGCGATACGCTGGGCCAGCCCCTCGGCGATGGCGGTCTTGCCCACGCCGGGTTCGCCGATGAGGCAGGGGTTATTCTTTTGCCGCCGGTTCAAAATCTGGATGACCCGGGAAATCTCCTCCTCCCGGCCGATGACCCGGTCCAGCTTGCCCTCTCTGGCCCGGTTGGTCAGGGAAACGCAGTAATTTTCCAGGTATTTCAGCTTCTGGGGGCGGTTTTCCTTCTTTTTGTCGTCCTTTTCCCGGCTCTCCTGGCGGCGCTCACCGCCCTCCCGGGGCGGCTGGTTGCTGTTGAACAGCTTGTTCAGGAACGGGAACGTGGCGGTCTTGCCCTCGTCGTCCTCGTCGTCGTTGTCCTCCTGCTGGGAAATCTCAGGCAAGGACTCCATGGCCTCCGGCCCGCCAAAGGCGTTCATCATCTCGCTGGTCAAACCGTCCAGGTCGTCGTCGGAGATGCCCAGGCGCTTGATCATGTCGTCTACCGGTTTGATGCCCAGCTCCTTGGCGCATTTCAGGCAGAGGCCCTCGTTTTTGCTCTCGTTGTTCTCTATTTTGGTGATAAAAACCACTGCCACGTTTTTGTGGCATTTGGAACAAAGTGTCGGTTGCATGGCTGTATCCTCCT
>JAJPXY010000139.1 GCA_021205205.1 Clostridiales bacterium | reverse complement strand
GCCCCCGTATTTCTCCCGGAAGGTCCGGTTGCTCAGTCCCTCCAGGTCCTCCGGGGTCAGGGAGGGCAGATAGGGCTGGGCGGCGTCCCGGCCGGTCAGGTCAGACAGAGGCGAGAGGGAAGCCTCACGATTATAAGGGCAGACCTGCTGGCAGATGTCGCACCCCCAAATCAGCGGATGGGCGGCCAGCAGCGCCTCCTCCTGGTCGGTCAGTTGTCCTTTCTTCTGGGTCAGGGCGGAGAGGCATTTGCTCTCGTCAACGGGCAAGGAATCCAGCGCGCCGCCGGGGCAGGCCCGGACGCAGGCCCCGCAGCCCATGCAGTCCGGCGCGGGCGCGGCGGCGGAGGGCAGCGGCAGGTCGGCGAGGATGGTCCCCAAAAAGACCCAACTGCCGTAAGGCTCCACAATGACCAGCCCGTTGCGGCCCAGGATCCCCACCCCCGCCAGCCGGGCGCACTGGCGCTCATCCAGGGGGGAGCTGTCGGTCCCGGGGACGAACCGGTGTCCCGGGTAACGCCGGGCCAGCTGCTCCGCCACGCCCTGGAGCCGCCGCAGCAGGCTCTGGTGATAGTCCGCGCCCCGGGCGTAGAGGGAGAGGTTGCCGGGCCGGTCCCCGGCGAAGTAGGGGTAAGCCGCCACATAGACTCCCTGGGCCTCCGGGCAGAGAGCCAGCGCCTTTTGCTGGGCCTCTGGGGACAAGACCAGGTCGGAGAAGGCGCAGGTCCCCCACGCCGCCGCGCCGGACTGCGCGAAAAGCTCCGCTGTGGTCATGAGAACGTCCCCCTTTTCCGCTGTCATTTGGTTGATTTGTTTGCATATCCCTTTTACCCGGTTCAATGGGCGTGGCAGCTACTAGCCATTCGCTTTTAGCTCTTAGCTTTGTGATTCTTGACGTTACGTGCTGCGCTTCCCGTTTGCATTGCTTTAGGGAACCTCTGATTAAATAACTCCCGGCGTCTGGACGGCTTATTTTGTGCAACTCTTCGTTGTAAAATCTTGAAATCCACAAAGGATTCCTGCGATTTTACGCCTCGATTTGCGCAAAAATCTGCTCGCCCAGCCATCCAAGGCCATTTAATGAGAGCTTCCCTAGGAATGGGTGGTTTCGCTCTCAGCTTCCTTTTTCGTTGTTCGCTTTAGACTGGTAGTACCTGGCTAATAGCTAACGGCTACAGGGAGAAGCGCAGCTTCGGAAGTGCCGCTTGACGGCAACAGCTAACAGCTCATTTCCCCGCCGGGCGGAAGAAGCCCCCCAGCAGCGCGGCGCACTCCCCCTCCAGCACGCCGCCGTACACCGCTGGACGGTGGTTGAACCGCTCCTGGAACAGGGACAGCACCGACCCGCAGCAGCCCGCCTTGGGGTTGGCCGCGCCGTAGACCACCGCATCCAGCCGGGCGTTGATAATGGCCCCGGCGCACATGGGGCAGGGTTCCAGCGTCACATAGAGGGCGCAGCCGGACAGCCGCCAGCTGCCCAGGCGGCGGCAGGCGTCCCGGATGGCCTCCACCTCCGCGTGAGCGGTGGCGTCCCCCAGCAGCTCCCGGCGGTTGCAGCCTCGGCCGACGATCTCGCCGCCCCGCACCACCACACAGCCCACCGGAATGTCTCTGTGGGCGGCGGCCTCCCGGGCCAGGGCCAGGGCGGCGGTCATGTAGCGTTCTTCCGGCTGGTGCATGGCGGGGGCCTCCTTTGGGGATGATGGTTGGTGGTTCTATTGTAGCGGATTTTGGAAGGGGTATCAAGTGGAGAAACACCACCCAACGAAAAAACGGACAAAATGCGGCCCCGTTGGACAAAACGAGGCCGCCTGATTCTATTGTTAGGAAACCTCTGGTTAAATAACTCCCGGCGTCTGGACGGCTTAGTCGATGTATTCCATCAGTGTATCGTTCTCAGGGAGATAGAGCGTTTCCGTCGAAGGCTCCAACAAAGTATAATCCCCATATTCATCCTGTTCAAAGATAACATCCTTGACAACAATGCCGCGGATAGAGTAAACGCCCTTGTTTTCGCCGCTGTCCGTGTAAAGAATCATGCACCAGTTATAGGGATTCACCTTGACATAGTGAAAATACCAATCTGTCAGATTTTCTACCG
This sequence comes from Clostridiales bacterium, assembly GCA_021205205.1. Taxonomy (GTDB): domain Bacteria; phylum Bacillota; class Clostridia; order Oscillospirales; family Oscillospiraceae; genus Onthomonas. The sequence continues at coordinate 7,057 of JAJPXY010000139.1, read as the reverse complement.
TCGTCTCAATGGAGGAAATGTAAATAATGGAATATTCGCCGAGCTTTTTAGCGCGAGAATCGCTGAGAATATCCCGTATAACAGCGCTGTCATAAATATGGTGCTCTAACCGTCCTTCTTCGTCAGGTTCCTTTTCTTTCATACGATTGCCTCCTATGTATAGGATAGATGATACCATTTTGTAACACAAAAGTAAAGCAAAATAGCACATCACTTTATGTTATAGATTTGCGCCTATATCTCACTCTATAATGTAATTAGGCTCAATGGAGGAGTGCGCATTATGGAAAAGTTCATCATAACCCCAAAGGAAGATAAATCCGAGACCATGACGATTCGGATAGACAAAAAATTGCAGGAAAGATACAATGAGTTATCGGCAAAAACCAACCGTTCGCGAAACGAATTGATCAGCATGGCACTTCAATATGCGCTGGATCACATGGAGATCAAAGAGGAACCGTAAAAGGCCAAAATGATATAAAAACAGCTTTTCAGCGCAATAAAGCCTGAAAAGCTGTTCTTTTATTCTATAGAGGCCTTACCCCTTCCGGCAGACGTAGGCCACCCAGCCCTCCCGCCGGTGGGTCTCCGTGATGACAAAGCCGTTTTCCCTCAGCGCACGGGCCACGTCCTCCGCCCGGTGTTCGATGATGCCGGAGGTCAGGAACAGACCGTCCTCCTTGAGGAAATCCCCCACCACCCCGGCCAGGGGGATGATAACGTCGGCGATGATGTTGGCCAGCACCAGGTCATATTTCCCGGCCAGGGACCGGCGCAGCGCCGCGTCCCCCACCACGTCGCCGGTGTAGACCCGGAAGGTCTCCGGCCCGATGCCGTTGTAGGCGGCGTTTTCCGCCGCCACCCGGGCGGCCTTGGGGTCGATGTCGCAGCCCACCGCGCTTTTTGCCCCCAGACACAGGGCGGCAATGGCCAAAATGCCGCTCCCCGTCCCCAAATCCAAAACGTTTTCATCAGTTTCCACAAACTTTTCCACAGCCTCTAGGCACAGGCGGGTGGTGCCGTGGCTCCCTGTGCCGAAAATCAGGCCGGGGTTCAGGTAAATGGGAGTGCGTCCCTCCGGGACAGGATCTTCCCGCATCCATTCGGGGACCACATACAGCCGCTCCCCCACCGGGAAGGGTTGGTAATACTGCTTCCAGTTGTTGGACCAGTCCTCCTCCCGCAGGGAGACGGTGGACACCGCCAGGGAACCGGCGTCCCGGCCCACCCGGGCGCGGAAGTCCTCCAGCCCGGCGGTAACTTCCTCCAGCCGATACCGGCCCTCCTCGTCCTGGGTGACGTAGAACTTGACCCGGCTGACGCCACGGCGGCTCTCCACCAGGCCCTCGTCTACCTCGTCCCAGAAGGGGCGGCGTTCGTCCTGGAAGTCCGTCAGGTCGTTTTCGTCCTCCAGAACCAGGCCCACGATGCCGCAGGCGGTCAGGTAGGCCGCCAGGTCGTCTAGGCAGCCCGGGGCGGTGTCGATGGAGACTTCCAGCCAATATTGATCCATAAAAATTCCTCCTGCGGTGGTTGTATGCATGGTAGCACTTTTCTACAACCGTATGTGTAGGGGCGGCCCTTACCGTCAAGCGGTACTTCCGGGACATTGTCCCTCCCTGTGGCCGCCCGCATCCAGAGCGCGGTTTTCGGGCGGCCAAGGGCCGCCCCTACAGGTGTGCAGCAATATTTTAAGGCGAAACGATATAAAGCTGATACAAAAGGATAACCAAAAATCCTTACCACGGGTATCATATCCGATTTTCCGCAAAATTGCAACCACGAAAAAACGGCGTGATGGAATAAAACGCCCCGTTTGGTGCAACCTATTCCCAAACCCGCCGCAGTGCGCACAATGGAGGCATCATTATGGAACTTACCAACGAATCCGCTCTTTTGCAGGAGGTCTATCAGGGCGCGGCCATGGGCGCGGACGCCATCCGCTATCTGCTGCCCAAGGTGGATAACCCCCGTTTCCGCTACGACCTGCAAACCCAGCAGAAGCAGTACAAGCAGACCGCCGCCAACGCGGAACAACAGATGAAGGCCCTGGGGGACTGCCCCAAAGACCTGGGCAGTGGTCAGCAGTCCATGCTCTGGGCCTGCGTCCAGGGCAAGACCCTCTGCAACAAGGAGACCAGCCACCTGGCGGAGCTGATGATTCAGGGCAGCAATATGGGCATCGTCAACCTGACGAAGGTCCTCAACAGCTACACCCCCGCCGACCCGATGGACGACCCCGCCGGGCAGCAGGCCCAGCAGCAGGCCAGGGAGCTGGCCCAGACCGCCATTCAGGCGGAGGAGGACAACATCAACCGGCTGAAAACCTATTTGCAGTAAAACACGGGACAGGGGAGGATTTTCTCGCCTGTCCTTTTATTGTGGACTAATATCTGCTGTTTGTCATTTTTTCAATATAATGCAGGCTTTCCGCAGAGAATTATCCTTTGGCAACCAACCTACCCCCTTGCCTCCCCTGAAAGGGGAGGGGGACCATGCGAAGCATGGTGGAGGGGTTTCCCAGCTAAAAGCCAACAGCTAACAGCTGCCGAAGGCATACCCCTTGTCCCCACCGCATATCCTCCCATGAGGTGATGCTGTGGTTTCTGTGTGTCTGATTGCGCTGAGCCTGGCGGTGGACGCCGCCGCAGCCGCCGTCTGCTGCGGTTTGTCCTCCCCCGGCTTCCGCCGCCGGGACGGGGTGCGGCTGGGCCTGTGGTTCGGGGGCTTCCAGTTCGGGATGACCCTGCTGGGCGGCATGGCTGGGGACGAGCTGAACGAGCACTGCCGCCTCATCGGCGGCATGGTGGCCTTTGGTCTGCTGACGTACTTAGGAGGGCGGATGCTGCTGGACGCGCTGGCGCCTGCGGCGGGAGAGCCGCCGGTCTACGCCCTGACCACCCCCGCCGTGGCGGCACTGGCCCTGGCCACCAGCTTGGACGCCCTGGCGGTGGGGGTCTCCGTGGCCTTTTTGGAGGTGGGGCTGTGGCGGTCTGCCGCCGTCATCGGTGCGGTGGCCTTCACCCTGTCCCTGCTGGGGAGCCTGCTGGGGAAACAAATTGGGCAGCGGGTCCAGCGGTGGGCCAGCGCAGGGGGCGGTCTGGCGCTGGCCTGCATTGGTGCAAAAATTTTGTGGGGCGTGCTGGCCGGACAGTAGCGGAGGCTCTCCCCTGCTCGGCTCAAAAAGATACGACAGAAAAGACAACGGGGCTGCGCCGATTTGGCACAGCCCCGTTCAAATAGACGGCGGACCCGCTGAAAACAGGAAGGGATCATGAAAACTTGCAGTTACAGGCAAGGAAAGGAAGGCCGCAGGCCCGCCGCATTTGACGAGAGGAATGGAACCGAAAGCTCCTTTGGGAGAGACTGCCGCGCCATGCTTGGGGCCTGGAGCGGCAGCCCCCCTTCTTACGTCGGGCCGCCGGAATGGGGCGGCCCGGCCGATGTTGGGCAGGAGAAGCTTAGAAAGCGATGGAATTTCAGACAAAAGCCCATTGACCTTTTCCGGAAAAGTCAGTACAATAAAGTTGACCTATCAAATCACAGACGCCACCCGTACAAAAACAATACAAAAAATGAGGTGAGTCCCATCACAGTGACAGAACGTTTGCCCCGGGAGACTGGGCGCTCCTACGCTTACCGCGTCATTCGCGAGAATATCATCTCCACAGAGCTGGCTCCGGGCAGCTTGGTCAGCGAGAAGGAGCTGGCCCAGCAGATGAACCTTTCCCGCACCCCCGTTCGGGAGGCGCTGATCGACCTGTCCCAGGTGGGCATTGTGGAAGTGATGCCCCAGCGGGGCAGCCGCATTTCGTACATCGACAGCCACATGGTGGAGGAGGCGCAGTTTATGCGCGACACTCTGGAGCGCGGGGTGTGTCAGCGCCTCTGCGCCATGGAGATGCAGCCGGACCTGACGCCGCTGCTGGAGAATTTGCAGGCCCAGGAGGCGGCCTTCCGCGCGGGAGAGAACGAGACCTTTTTCCGGCTGGACAACCAGTTCCACCGGCTGTTCTTCCAGCTGGCGGGGATGCTGCACATCTATCAGCTGTCCTGCAACTTCCTGATTCACTTTGACCGGCTGAGAAGCCTCTCCCTGTCCGTCCAGGACAACGGCCAGCTGATCGCTGAACGCCGGGAGATGGTGGACTGCTTACGGCGTCGGGATGCGTCCGGAGTGGACCAGGCGGTGGACCGGCATCTCCACCGGTACATCATCGACGCGGCGGTGATTCGCCGGACCCACCCCGCCTTTTTTCAGGAGGGGGACCTATAACGCACGTCAAGTGCGCTCTCTGCCCTGAACCGGTTCCGGTTCGGGGCTTTTTTTCGGGGTCACATCCCGATCAGGTCGAACTGCTGGAAGGAGACCGTCAGGGTCACGTCCCGCCGGGGGTTGGGGTATTTCACCAGCACGGCCCGTTTGGTCTGGCTGTAGTACCAGCCCGTCTGAGCGGCCTCGAACCGGCGGCGGTTCAAAAAATGCTCCAGCGGCGCATCGCCCAGGCTGACCCAGAAGGGGCTTCTGTCCCTGCGGACCATCTCCACCACCACGGTCTCCACAAAATCGGCGTAGCTGCCCTCGGCGGTGAAGGCCACTTTTACCACGTCCCCGCCGGACATCCGAATGGCAGTCCTGCGGCAGACGCCCCGGGTGTAGTCGTTGCTGTCGCCGTCGTCGTCATAGAGGACGTAGCTGCTGGCGGCCCTGCCGGGGACCAGAGTCAGGTGCAGGGCGGTGGTGTGGTCCCGGCACATATTCATCAGCTGGTTGTCGGCCATGGGGACAATGGCCCCCTCCCGCAGGAACAGGGGGATAGAGGCCAGGGTGACGGGCACCTCCACCGTCTGACCGCCCTCGTAGCAGGTGAAGCGGTCGTCCCAGTGGTACCACCGGCACCCGGCGGGGAGGTAGACCTTTCTGGTCTTTGCGCCCTTCTCCAGCACGTTGGCCACCAGGATGTCCCGGCCAAAGGTGTATTCAAAACTCTCGTCGTAGACCCTGGGGTCGTCCTGGAACTCGTAGACCAGGGCGCGCATGATGGGCGCGCCGGTCTGGGTGGCCTCATACTCGGCGGAGTAGAGGTAGGGGGCCATACGGTAGCGCAGCAGGATGGCCTCCCGAATCAGGTCGGCGCTGCCCCGATACATCCACGGCTCAGTGACGGTGTTGTCGCTGCTGGCGGAGTGGATGGAGAACCGGGGCTGGAAAATGCCCTGCTGCACCCAGCGGACGAACAATTCTTCCTCCGGGGCGGGACCGGCGAAGCCGCCGATGTCCGCGCCCTCGTTGGGCTGGCCGGAGAGGCCCATGCCGGTGATGATGGGGATGCCGTACCGGAGGGAGTCCCAGCTGGTGTAGTTGTCGCCGCACCAGGTCTGGGCGTACTTCTGGATACCGGCGCTGCCAGAGCGGCAGACGGTGTAGGGCCGCTTGTCGGGGTCATGCTCCCGGACGGCCTCGTTGCTCAGGCGGCACATCAGGGTACTCATGATGGGCTTCAACTGGGCGATGGTGCCGCCTTTGCCGTCGAAGCTGACGACGGCGTCTTTGTCCAGCAGACTGTCGTATTCGCAGTTGTCGTTCCAGATGGAGTTGGTGCCCAGGTCGATGAGGTTGTCGGTGAGATACTGTTTCCAGGCGGCCCGGGCCTCCGGGCGGGTGAAGTCCCAGAACGCGCCGTCGCCGCCCCACCACGGGCCAACCGCGTAAGTGGAGGGGTCCTCGCTGTCCCGCACGAACACGCCCTGGGCGTTGAACTGGTCGAACCAGGGGTGACACAGCAGCACCCCCGGCTTGACGTTGGGGACGTTCTCCGCGCCCCGTTCCCTCGTCTCACGGAAATAATTTCTCGGATTTTTAAACCGCCGTGTGTTCCAGTAAAACACGCAGCGCTTATTCTCATAGCTGGTGTACCCGGAGGACAGGTGGAACCCGTCGATGGGGAAGCCCTCCTCCCGGATGGTGTCGAGAAAGTCCAGCACCGCGTCGTCGCTGTCCTTCTCCAGCTCGGGGTAGTACATGGAGGAACCCTGGTAGCCCAGGGCGCGCTTGGGCAGCAGCGCCGGGCGGCCGGTCAGCAGGGTGTAGTTGTCCAAGATCCTGGCGACAGTGCCGCCGCCCAGCAGAAACAGGTCGATGTCGCCGCCGTCGGCCTGCCAGTAGGTGTATCGGGGCCAGTAGTTGCTCCTTTCCCGCCCCAGGTTGAACACCGACTCGTAGAAGTTGTGGTAAAACAGGCCCACAGCCTTCCGGGTGTCCCGATTCAGCTGGATGTAAAAGGGGATGTGCTTATACAGCGTGTCCGCGGTGGTGGGGCCGTAGCCCATGGCGTCGGTGGCCCGCTCCCGCAGGAAGGTTTTGTTTTTGTTCAGCGGGCCGGACTTCTCCCCGAAGCCGTAGAAGCAGTCGTCCTCGTTCATGCGGCTGTAGTGGGTGACGCGGCGGTTGCTGTCCCGGACGAAGGTGTTGCCGGGCAGGGAGCTGTAAAGCAGCGTCCCCGCGCAGTCGTAGAGCTGGAAGCAAAGGGGCTTTTTCTCCACCACCAGCGTCACGGCGGCGGAGGCCAGGGTCAGGGCGGTCTTGCTGTCCGTGACGGCGGGGACCACGGGGGTCCGGTGCTGCCGCTCGGGGAACAGGAAGTCCAGCCGGTCCTCCCACGCCACGGTGGAGAGGACATAGGACTCCTCCGGGAATACCCTGTCGAAGGAGGCCCGGACGCGGACGATTTCATCCGTGACGAAGCAGACCTTCACGTCGGCCCGGTCGGTGTGGATCAGGTACATCCCGCCCTGTGGCTCGTACCCGGTGCAGATGGTACAAGGTTTCATAGACCGCGTTCTCCTCAAAACAGGCGGCGAGCCGCACAATGGATGGGAAACAACTTGTATACCAGTTATCTCTCTTTATTTTAGTACACATCTCCGCAAAAAACCATTGACAAGCTGAACGGAAAAAGCAGGCTTTTTTGGTGATTTCGACGATTTGCCGCGTATTTGAGAAAAGAGCTTCTCTCCGGTCCCGCGCGAAAAACCGCCCCCGGCTTGCGGACAA
>JAJPXY010000122.1 GCA_021205205.1 Clostridiales bacterium | reverse complement strand
TCCGTATGATAAAATCCAAATCCGCACGCATTGGTTTTCCCTCTTTTTATTCGCCGACCACAATGCGGAGCTGACCGTCCGGAGAGATTTTCAGCCGCATGGTTTTGATATGCCGGTCATAAAAGTTTGCTTTTTCCTTGTCGCTCATCTGGACCCATGTGCTGCGAAACGCCTCGTCCAGCATTGTGTTGACGTTGATGTTCACCGCCTCACCCAGCCGCCTTTGCAGTTCTGAAAGCAGCGTTTTCGTCTTAATGGAATAGGTTGCGCCGGTACAGAAGTCGTCAATGAAACAGTAGGGGTGTCCCTGGCTCTCCAGCGCGTTTCGGATTTGCAGCCCGCTCTTGGCTTTTTCCAGCATCACGAGGAAATGAACGCCGGGGAGGGACTGAATGAGCGCCCAATAGTCGCTGTCACTGGAGACAAGGATGACAGAATCCACCTGATTCAGGTAGACCTCCCGGCAGGTGTTCGCCGCCAGCGTCATGTCCACCTGAGACTTATGCTCGTAAATTCTGCCCACGACGATGTGTTCCGTGTCGTAGTCGGTGGGGATGCCCATCTGGCAGAGGGTCGTCCATGCTGTCGTTGTGTAGTCAGAGTCAAACAGCATGATTTTGTGAATGGCGCTTTTCTGCGCGGCGTTCAGGCTGGACAGCATCGCCGCCAGCTTGACCGGATCGCTGTTCTCGCAGTCCACAACGATGAGGGTCTTCTCGTTGCGCACGATGAAGGCATACAGGTCGTCCATCTTCTGGTCGCCGACGCTCCGCACCAGACTTTTGTCCTCGAAGCTGTCCTCATAGCGCTCATACAGGAGCTGGACAAATTTGTAATCAGAGTTGAAGATGTTTCCGCATCCGTCTCTGTCCCAGTTGATGTAACATTGGAAGGGATAGCGGTTGCGGTTGGTGTTGTAGTAGTCGCCCGCCGCCTTGATGCCTTCTTTTTTGAAGCCGTTGGGCATGAGGAAGAGCGGGCGGATGTAGTCCCAGCGCACCCATTCGGGGAACATATCTTTGACATTGTTGATGCGGTTAGAAATTTCGCGATTGATAAGCAGGATATAATTGTTCACGTCCGGCTTAGTGCTTTGCAGGTCGATCCCGTCCGCCAGGAGGCCGGTCACGGCCTGCGTGGGGATCATCTCCGGCAGGGAAGCTAAATTTTTCAGGTCGTACAGAAACGCCGACCGGATCTGTGTGTATTTCTGCTCCAGGGCTGTCCGCACCATACACAGGTTGCGGATGATGCGGGCGTTTTTCTTTTGGTCGTGTCGGTTGAAGTTTTCGGTCAGCGGCGGGTCGTGCGTTTCAAAGTGGCGATACTCCACGCCGACCAGGTACATCATCAAGGCGACGAGGTTATATGTATTTTTGTGGTCGTTGACCGGCAGCGGCTCGGGTGGTTCTGAGGGAAACAGACTCCCCAAGTCTGCCAGTGAATTGAGCGTTCTGCGTTTTGCGTCTGCGCCGGGCGGTGCTTGTTTTGGAATCGGTGAACTCATGCTGTCTTGTCCTCCTGTCGGTTTGTGGTTTGTGCGGTCATCCCGCTACATACAGTATAACACACTTTGCAAGAATATGTGGGCGGCTGCCGCCGATTTTCTATAAAAAATGCGGCCAGCGCGAAACAGGCGGCTGAGCCCCGTCCAGACAAAAGCAGGGCTTCCCGCCAAACGATGGGAAAGCCCTGCTCTGCCAAGAAAAAAGCACCCGTCCGAAATGGACGGGTGCGAAGCTGGTGCGCAAGGCGGGAGTCGAACCCGCACGCCCGCAATGAGCACTGGCACCTGAAGCCAGCGAGTCTACCAATTCCACCACTTGCGCACATCGAAAAGGACTGGCCTCGCTCACTGCAAGAGGTATCTTACCACCCACTGGGGAAAAAGTCAAGCCCCATTCGACGTTTTTTTGCAAAGAAATCTTCCGGTCACAACACCAGCATCAGCGCCAGCAGCACCCCGCCCCGCAACAGATCGGGCCATATCTCATCCCCTTTGAGCAAGCCAAAGGCGGTAGAGATGTTGCCCCGGGGACAGATGCCGGAACACCGCCCACAGCGGATGCACTCCCCCTGGCGGAGAGAGTCCCGGTCCAGCTGGAGGGAGACGGGGCAGTTCTTCCGGCACGCGCCGCACCGGGCGGGGCAGGCAGCCGCATTCCGCTTCAGGTTGAAAAACGGCAGCACCGGCAGCAGCGAGAACACCGCCCCCATGGGGCAGAAAAACTGACAAAAGTATCGCTCCTGGAAGGCCATGCCCACCAGAATGGTCAGCAGGAATACAATAACGACACCATAGGCCGCCAGCCGGAGGTTCCCGGAGATGACCATGGAGAACACCGTCCACGGGCTGTTCCGGCTGACCGCTCCACTGAATCCCTGAAAGCACAGCGCCAGCACCACCGCCAGCGTCACATATTTCATCCATTGCAGAACGAGGACTGCCTTTTCCGGCAGCTTGGGCAGTTTGACCTTGGTCTTTTTCTGCGCCCACTGGGAAAAGCGGCAGATCCAGTCCCCCACCGCGCCAAAGGCGCAGGCCCAGCCGCAAAAGTACCGGCCAAAGAGGACGGTGAACGCAGTCAGCAGCACCAGATAGGTGGTGAACGCGGACCAGGCCAGCGGCTCCCCTGCCCCAAAGGCGGTGAAGATGGCCTTGAGGCCGGAGAACGCCGAGGCATAGACCGAGGGGGCCGCCAGGAAGAACACGATTTGGACGCCGACGCGAACCCAGCCTTGCCGCTGGCGGCGGGCCAGGGCCGGGTTCGCCCGCTTCTTTTTCTGTTTGGTCATTGGCTCGCCTCCTCCAGCGCGTTCCGCGCCGCCTCCAGAATACCCGTGGAGGAGAAGGTGGCCCCGCTGACCGTGTCCAGGTCGGCGGACTGGGCGCTGACGATGCTGTCCAGCAGCGTCTCCGCCTGGGCGAGATAGGCGGGGTCCTCGCCTGCGGCGGAGACCAGTTCCACCCCGGCGATCGCGCCGCTCTCAATGGTAACGCTCACGGTGATCTCCCCGCCGAAGCCGGTTCCGGTTCCGGTATAGGCGCCGTCCTGATACCCGCTCGCCGCCTCGGCTTCTTCGGCCTGGTTTAAGGCTGCGGCCTCCATGGCGGCGTATTCCTCCGCCAGGGCCTCCGCTTGGGCCGCCTGCTGGTTGTACGCCTCCACCTCTTCCGCCCTGGGCAGGGCGTACTGCTGGTAACACATCCCAATGGCGAGGACCAGCGCTAAATTGACCGCCCGAAGGATAAACTGTCTCATTCCGACCCGTCCTCCTGTTCGTTCTGTTGGGGCGTCTCCTCAGACGCCGGTTCCGTCTCCTGCTCATCGCCGGAGGCAGGTTCCTCTGTTTCTTCCTCCGCCGCCTGTTCTTCCGCCGCCTGTTCTTCCGCCGCCTGTTCCTCTGTAGAGGCGGCTGTCACTGTCTCCCGTTCGGCAGATTCCGTCTGTTCTGCCTCCTGCTCCTCTGTGGATCCATCGGTGGATTCCGCCTCGGCGGCTTCGCCGTCCTCTGGCGAGGCTTCTTCTTCGGCAGGTTCCTCCTCTGACGCTTCCTCCGATTCCTCCTCTTCCTCCGATTCCGGTTCCTCCGCTTCGGTCTCTCCTGTGTTGGCGGCCACCGCCTGGGCGTAGGCGTTCTCGTAGAGGGCCACCAGCGCTACGGAGGAACAGGTGGCGTTGCTCACCGCGTCGATGTCCGCTCCGCTCTGCTTGTCGATGAGCTGGGCCACCACACCGGTGTACTTGCTGGTCCCCTGAGCGGCGCGGGTGTAGTACTTCACATTGCTGTCGTCGGTGGAGGTCAGGTTGTCGATGGAGACCAGTTTGCCGTCCGCAAAGGTCACGTCGGCGGTCAGGGTATAGGCTTCAAAGTCCTCGTATTCGTCCGGCTCACACAGGGCGCTGGCGGTGTAGGTGCCGTCAGCGGGGACGCCGGTCAAATCGCTGCCGCTGCCGGTATCCTCTGTCGCGTCCTGCTCATCTTGCGCCTCATCCTCATCGGGGTCGCTGTTCTGGGTCTCATCGGAATCGTCGGATTCCCCCGGCGTCTCCACTGTACCGCCGCCTGCGGCCACCGCTTGGGTGTAGGCGTCCTGATAGGCGGCCAGAATCGCGTTGGAGGAATAGGTAGCCCCGGAGACCACATCGGTACTGCCGGAGAGCAGATTCGTCTTCATCCCCTTCCAGGAGGAGGCCGCGAAGGGTTCGTTGTCCGCATCGTCGTTGTCCACCAGGGCGAAGTCCTTCAACGCGGTCAATTCGCCGTTCTGGAACACGGCGGTCAGCGTGACGCTGTAGCCGAATTTTGCACATTCGCCGGTGCCGGTATAGCTGCCGTCGGCGGGCGCGCCCTCTGGGAGGGTGACTTCCTGGCTGGCGGCGCTCACCGTCTGCTCGGCTGCCTCCTCCACATCCTCATCCTCGTCCGCAGAGGAGGCGGAGGACGCCTGCCCGGCGGCTTTTTTCAGGGCGGCCTTCACTGCCTCCCGGATGCCCGTGGAGGAATAGGTGGCCCCGGAGACCGTGTCCACGTTGGGGCTCTGGGCCTTGAGAATACGGCTGATGATGGCCTTGGCCTTGTTGAAATAGGACGCCGTCTCTCCGGAGTGGCTCAGTACCTGAATGGAGGTGATTTTGCCGTCCTTGATGGTGACCTGTACCTTGATGATCCCGCCAAAGCCCCTGGCGGAGCCGGTATAGGTGCCATCCGCCCAGACAGCGCTGTCGTCATAGCTGGTGACGGACAGCTCCGTTGCTGTCGTTCCGGTGTCCACCGTCTTATCCTCGTCCGCAGAGGAGGCGGAGGACGCCTGCCCGGCGGCTTTTTTCAGGGCGGCCTTCACTGCCTCCCGGATGCCCGTGGAGGAATAGGTGGCCCCGGAGACCGTGTCCACGTTGGGGCTCTGGGCCTTGAGAATACGGCTGATGATGGCCTTGGCCTTGTTGAAATAGGACGCCGTCTCTCCGGAGTGGCTCAGTACCTGAATGGAGGTGATTTTGCCGTCCTTGATGGTGACCTGTACCTTGATGATCCCGCCAAAGCCCCTGGCGGAGCCGGTATAGGTGCCATCCGCCCAGACAGCGCTGTCGTCATAGCTGGTGACGGACAGCTCCGTTGCTGTCGTTCCGGTATCCGCCGTCTCGGACAGCTCATTGGTGCCGCTCAGAGCGTTTTTCACCGCCTCCAGGATGCCCCGGCTGGAATAGGTGGCCCCGGAGACTGTGTCCACCTCCCAGGTCTGGGCGGTCAGCACCGCATCAATGACCCCTCTGGCCCGGTTGAAGAAGGTATCGTCGTCCTGATAGCTCAAAATGTTGATTTGGACGATTTGGCGGTTTTCCACCACGACTTCCACTTGGGTAATGCCGGAGAAACCAGTGCCGGATCCGTAATAGACGCCGTCCTCGAAGTCGCCGATCCCCTGGGCCAGCAGTTCTTCCGCGACAGCCTCGGTCTCCTGTTCATCCAACGCTTCGCTGTCCTCCGCCACGGCGGAGAGGTCCGGTTCCTCCGGCCAGACGATGGCCTCCAGCGCCGGGGCGCTCAGCTGGAACCCAATGGCCGCCGCCAGCCCCACCGCCACGGCGGGGAGCAGTTGTACCAGGCTCAATAACTTTTTCATTGCCTTCCCCTCAGCTTTCCACGCAGGTATAGTCCAAATCGGACTCGAAGCAATCCTTCAGCCCGCCGGTGATGGTGACCGCGCCGTCCTCCTCCACCAGCACGGCGTCAAATTCGTCGCTGTGTTCCGCCCAGAAGGCCAGCGCCTTCTCCTTCCCCATGACGAACAGCGAGGTGGACAGGCCGTCGGCCAGAGTACCGTCCTCGCTGACGATGGTGACGGAGAGCAGGCCGCTGCGGGCGCTGCTGCCGGTGGCCGGGTCCAGAATGTGGTGGTAGGTGACGCCGTCCTCCTCAAAGTAGCGCTCGTAGCCGCCGGAGGTAATGACCGCCTTGTCCGCCACGCTGAGGATCCCCACGTAGTCCACACCGGACAAGGCCTCCACCGTGGCGTCGGGGTTCTCGATGCCCACCCGCCAGAGGCTGCCATCGGTCTTGGTGCGGTAGGTCTGCACGTTGCCCCCCAGGGACACCATACCGGACACCACGCCGCATTCCTCAAACACGTCCATGATATGGCTGGAGACGTAGCCCTTGGCGATGCCGCCCAGGTCGATGGCCATGCCCTCGGGGAGGGTCAGCTGTCGGGTCTCGGCATCATATTCCAGCTTGTCGGACCCCACCAGCTCCAGCAGCTCGTCAATGCGCTGTTGGGTCGGCACCTGATAGTCCCCGGAAGGGAAGCCCCACTCCACCATCAGGGGGTAGATGGTGATGTCAAAGGCCCCGCCTGTCTCCTCGCAGAGGGTCAGGGAGTATTCCACCAGCTCCGCCGTCTCCTCAGAGAGGAGAATGGAGCCGCTGTCGTTGAGGATGGAGATCTCGCTGTCACTCTCCCCTACGCTCCACAGGGCGTCCAGCCGTTGAATTTCCTCCACTGCGGTGGATACCGCCGTCTCTGCCTGTTCGCCGTAGGCCGTGACGGTCATGTAGGTGTCCATGGCGAACACCTGTTGGGTGCTGCTGGGAATTTCCTCTGCCTCCTGGTCCGTCTGGGAGACGCTGGACGCTGCCTGACTGGTCTTGTTGTCACGGCCCTCTGTCTGCGCGGCGCTGCCGCAGCCGGTCAGGGCGCACAGCGCCGCCGCCAGCAGCAGACAGCCGATTTTCCTCGTCAATCCGAATCTTCCTTTCTAAGTTTACTCTGGGCTTTTCGCTTTGATTTTGGCTTGCAGTACCAGACTATCAGCAAACAAATCATTTCTGCACGTCAAGGCAGGGGCCGAAGCCCCTGCCCCGCCGATGGTTTTTGGGTTGCTTTTCGGGAATGGTAGCGCGTTTTTATTGGCCTGGACGGCCTGTCTCAGCTTATTCAGCGTTGTCTGTGCGCTTCCGATGGAAGTTGATCACCAGACCGGTGGCAGAACCAGCCAACAGGATCACCCACAGCATCATCTGGGAGGCGTCGCCTGTCTTGGGGGAGCTGGTGGAACTAGAGCTGGAGCTGCCGGTGCTGCTGTCGTCGCTGGACGTGGAGCTGCTAGAGCTGCTGTTGTCGCTGGACGTGGAGCTGCTAGAGCTGCTGCCGTCACTGGACGTGGAGCTGCTAGAGCTGCTGCCGTCGCTGGACGTGGAGCTGCCGGTGCTGCTATCGCTGGACGTGGAACTGTCGGTGCTGCTGCCGCCAGAAGATGTGGAAGTGTTCTCATCGCCCTCGTCGACGGCAACCAAAGCGTCAACGGCACTGGTCAGCGCGGCGATGGCGGACTCGACTTCGCTCTGGCTGGCGTCAGGGTTGTTTAGAACGGCGTTGGCGGCCGCCAGCGCAGTCTGTAAGGCGTCCCAACTCTCGGTGGTATAGCCGCTCTGGGTCAGGGTACTTACCTGATAGACGGTGGTTTCTAGCTTTTTCTGTGTATCCGCGCTCACCAACGCGGAGATGGCGGAGGTCACGGCAGCGGCGGCCTCATCCACCTGGGCCTGGGTGGCGGAGCTGTTGGCGGCAACTGCCTTTGCGTCGGTCAGCGCGGTTTGCAGCGCGGACCAGGTGCTGGCGGTGTAGCTGCTTTCGGTCAGGGCCTCGGCCTTGGCAACGGCAGCGGTCAGGGCGGAAGTATCCACCAGCGCGGCAACGGTGGCCGTCAGAGCAGAGGTCGCCTCGTCCACCTGGGTCTGGGTGGCGTCGGAATCGGCAGCCACAGTCTGTGCGGCGGTCAGAGCGGACTGCATGGCGGCCCAGCTGTCGGCGGTGTAGCTGCTCTCGGTCAGGGCCTGGGCAGTCTCAATGGCGGCGGTTAGGGCGGTGATGTCTACCAGACTGTCGATGGCAGCGGTCAGGGCGGCGGTGATCTTGTCCACTTCAGCCTGGGTCTTGCCGGTGGTGGCTTCGGCCAGGGCGGTGGCATCCGCCAGCGCGGTCTGCATAGCGGCCCAGCTGTCGGCAGTGTAGCCGCTCTCGGCCAGGGTGTTCGCCTGCTCAATGGCGGAGGTCAGGGCAGCGGTGTCCACGCTGTAAACGGCGGTTACGATGTTGCTGGCGTAGTTGTCGCTGGAGATGGTCACCCGATAGGCGGTGCCGTCGGTGGCTGCAGTGTCCAGAGTCACGACGCCGTCCACAATGGATTTCGCCTCGTCCGTCAGAGAAGTGCCGTTCTTGCCGGAGGCTTTCACGGTGACGGTGACATTCTCCGCGTCCTCCGCCACGCCGGTAATAGCGAGGGTGGTGCCGCTGGTGAACTCGGCGGCGGGAACATCGGCCATGTGAGGCGTCACACACAGGGCCTCGGACAGGGTGTACTCCACGATGCCGTAAGTGGTAATGAAGGTCACGCCGGTAATGGTCTTGCCCTCCATGCTGGCATAATAGCTGTTGTCGATGGTATCCCAGGCGGCCTCGTAATACTTGCTGGGGGTCCACAGGTTCTCACTCTGTTTCATGGCGTACTGTGCGCCGTCGTCGGTGGTGACATAAGCGCCGTAGACCTCGGTGGTGGCGATGCCATAGTCGGAATCCAAATCCAGCTCGTAGTCGCCCCAGACAGAAGCGGTGGAGAGGGTGGCGTCCACGGTGGCGGTGGTGGCCTCTGCGGTGGACTGGATAGAGGAGAAGCTATACCCGGTGCGGCTGTTGTAAGTCAGTTCAAGGTACACGGTGGGTTCGCTCTCCAGCGCGTCGCCCACGTAGTAGTCGGCGGCAGCGTCGGTCACCAGATCCTTCACGGTGGAATAGGCGGAGCCGGAAACCTTCACGGGGACGACTACGCCATAGATAGTGGTGGTGCCAGCGTCGGAATCCACGGTCATGTAGACGTTCTTGCAGTTGGCGGCCTTGCTGGTGGTGGCAGAGGTGACCACATCCACGCCGCCGTCGTCGTTCAGCTCACTGTAGAACACACTGTAAGGCACGTTCATGGAATAGTAATTGTACAGGGAGAAGCTGGCGGTGATGGCATCATACTTGCGATCCTGGTCGGTGATGGTCAGGGTGTAGCTGGCCAGATCGGTATCGGTGGCGAAGGTGATGGTGCCGTTCTCGGCGTCGATCACAGCGCCCTCAATGTCCACGCTGTAGACGGCGTCGAAGTCGTCAGCCAGGGTGCCGTCCACGGTGAAGGTGGTCTGTCCGTCCAGTACATAGGCGTCCTCCACGGAGACGGTGACCTCCGACTTGGTGGGGACATACACGCTCTCGCTGAGGGAAACCTCATAGATGCCCGCGCTGGTGTAATAGGTGATGCTGGTGATGGTCTGGCCCATGATGGCCTCATAGTGGGCAGAGGAGGTGGGGCAGTTGTGGACCGCGGTGGTGAAGCCGGTGCAGAACGCCAGCTCACTGACCCGCCAGATGTTCTCCAGGTGGCGCAGGCCGTAGTCGCTGCCCTCCTCAGTGTGGAGAACCACACCGTACACGTCGTCGGTTCCGGCGGTCACATAATCGGTGATGCCGTCCACGCTGAGCTGATAGTCGCCGTAAGAGGTGTCGGTGGTCAACTCCGCGCTGCCGGTGACGGTGGTGCTCTCTCCCACCACAGCGCCGAAGGAGAAGGAGCCGTCCTCGTTGACAATCAGTTCCTTATAATAGGAGGGATCGCTGCTCAGCACATAGTAGGAGTAGCTGTCCGCCTGATACAGGGCTTTGTAGCCGGCGTAGGTGGTAGTGGAGGTCTGGCCGCGGTTGGTCACGGTGATCTCCAGGCTGTCGTCGTCGGTGATCTGGGTGTAGGCGGACAAGTCAGTTCCTTTGGGAACTTTCACGGGGAAGGTGACGCCGGTGATGTCGCTGCCATCCTCGCTGACGTGGTAGGAACCACCGGAGAGGCTCCAGGTCTGGGTCTTGGACTTGGTGGCGGAGGTGAAGGCGTCCACGGCCACGTCGTTGTTCACGTCAGCCGCATAGAACTCGTCATAGGGGATATTCATCAGGACGTAATAATCCTGCGCGACATAGGTCGCGTTGACAATATTGGCCGCGTAGTTGCTGCTGGTGATGGTCACCCGGTAGGTGGTGCCGTCTGTGGCGGCGGCGTCCAGCGTTACAACGCCGTCCACAATGGACTTGGCCGTATCCGTCAGGGAAGCGCCGTTCTTGCCGGAGGCTTTCACGGTGACGGACACATCCGCCGCGTCCTCCGCCAGGTTGGAAATGGAAATGGTGGTGGCGCTGGTAAATTCCGCTGTGGGAACGCTGCTCATGTGCTCCTGTACATATAGCGGCTCATCCAGCGTGTACACCACAAGGCCGGAGGTGGTGACAAAGGTGACGCTCTCGATGGTCTTACCTTCCATGCTGGAATAGTAATCGTTGTCGATGGTGTCCCAAGCGGCCTCGTAATACTTGCTGGGGGTCCACAGGTTCTCGCTCTGCTTCATGGCGTACTGTGCGCCGTCAGTGGTTGTGACATAGGCTCCGTAGACCTCCGTGGTGGCGATGCCATAGTCAGCGTCAAGGTCCAGCTCATAGTCGCCCCAGACAGAAGCGGTGGAGAGAGTAGTATCGCTAACAGTGGTGGTGGTCACTGTCCCCTGGATGTCAGAGAAGGTGTAAGCACCATCTTCGTAGGTCAGCTCCAGGTAGACGGCGGGGTCCTCCACGTCTTCGCCCACATAGTAGGCGGCGGTGGAATCCGTGACCAGGCCCGCGACGGCCTCGTAGGTCGCAGCGCTCATCTTGACTGGAACCACCACGCCATAAATGGAGGTCGTACCCGCGTCAGAATCCACGGTCATATAGACGTTCTTGCAGTTGGCCGCCTTGCTGGTGGTGGCAGAGGTGACGGTATCCACGTCGCCGCTGTCGTTCAGCTCGGCGTAAAACGCGCTGTAAGGCACGTTCATGTAGGCGTAGACATACTCGGTTTCCTCCTTGGCGCTGGTGTTAGCTGCAACAGCCTGGGCATAGGCGTCCTCATAGGCCGCCACAATGCCCTTGGAGGAACAGGTTGCGTTGGAGACGACATCGACAGTGGTCGTGCTGCCCTTCAACTGCTCGATGATGCTGGAAATCTTGCCTCTGCCCGTGCTGAATGCCCGTTCAAAGTAGGTTTCATTGTCCTCATCCACAGTGGAGACCAGTTCCGCGACGGTCAGCGCGCCGTCCGCGAAGGTAAAGGCGATCTGCACCTCATAGGCGTCGAAGTCCTCGTACTCGTCCGGCTCCACGGTGGCGGCGCCGGTGTAGGTGCCGTCAGCGGGGACGCCCTCGGACAGCTCCAGGGTCAGGGAGCCGCTGTCGTCGTCCACATAGGCGGCGGAGACGGTAACATCGTCCTCATCCTCGGTTATGGTGGAAGCCTCCTCCTCATCGTCTGCGGCCTCGTCGGCTGTGGTGGAAGTTTCCTCCTCATTAGCTGTGGTCTCATCGGCTGCGGCAGGAGTCTCCTCATCGACAGCAGCGGGAATTTCCTCCTCTGCCGCCTCGGATTCGTCCTCCTCTGCCGCCTCAGAGGCTTCCTCCTGTTCTTCTTCTGCGTCGTCGACGGCTTCTTCTTCGTCAGAAGCCTCTGCCGATTCAGCAGCGGCAACGACCGCCGCCTCATCGGCGGCGTCAAGCTCTGCCGCCAACGCCGTCGGCTGGGCAACGCTCAACAGCAGCGAAAAAGCCAGGAGCAGGGAACATACTCTCTTCATTTTGATACTTCCTTTCATCAGAATCAGACAGCATTTGGTTAGATTTTGCTAACCCTACGGCCGGAAAAAGGCCGCTGACGCGGCGCTTTCGGCATTGAGTTAATTGCGGCCAACCTCTGTCCGTAAATGACGGTTAGCCTGCGGTAAAAAGAATTATCCGTTGCTAACCGCGATAAAGTTTATCAGGTTCCACCCCGCTTGTCAATTCGTTGCCGCCGCGAAAGGACTCAAAACATCCCTTTCGTTTGCGAAAAAATCTGAAATGGCCTGTCCTGTCCGTTTCCGACAGTCTCTATCCGCCCCGGACGCATGGTTTTTGTTCCATTGGGGCAAACTACCGCAGAGGTGAACACGATGGACCCCATGAGAGAACTTCCCCTGGGCTTTGGCATGGCGCTGTGCGCCAACCCCGCCGCTATGGCCTATTTTGAGCGGCAATCCCCAGCCCGGCAGCGGGCGATTTTGGAACGCACTCACAGCATCCGCTCCTCCAAAGAGATGAAAGCGTTTGTGGCCGGACTGGGGCAGGAGTGACGCAAAAACCACCGGAAGATGTTTCCTCCGGTGGTTTTGCACTTTGTACTTATTCCTCAATCAATCCCAGATGAGCAAAGGCTTTATAAAGCCCGTCCTCCTCCACGCTGGCGGTGACGTAGTCCGCCATCTGCAAAATCTCCGGACCGCCGTTGCCCATGGCTACGCCGATGTGACAGTATTCCAGCATGGGGATGTCAACCTTGGCATCGCCGAAGGCGATGGTGTCCCTGATGTCCGCGTGCAGGTGCTTGAGCAGCGTCTCGATGGCATTGGCCTTGGTGATGTCCTTCACCCCCAGGTCGCCAAAAAGGGCGGTCTCGCCCTTGCCGCCCCAGGTGCCGGGTTTCAAGTCGGGGAACTCGGCCACGGAGTCCAGGTGGTCCTGATAGCTGCTGAGGATGAAACTGATTTTATTCACGTCATCCCGGTACAGCTCGCCGCCGAAAATCATCTCCGGGAACACGTCCTCCACCGTCAGCTCCCCGGCGTTGGCGACCTCCTTACGCTTGCTGTACTCCTGAATGACAGGCCGCCCCGCCTCCCGGAAGTGTTCGCTGCCAAACAGGCCGCTGTTGCTCTCCAGGTAGAACTCCAGCCCCCGCAGGTGGAGCCAGTCCACCACATGGCGGCACTGCTCCAGAGAGAGGGTCTGGTGCAGCAGCACCTGACCGTCGTCCTCCACATAACTGCCGTTGCCGCCGATCATGCCGTCCACGCCGATGTCCCACAGCTCGGGGTAAATCTCCGCACGGCTCCGCCCGGTGCAGAAGTAGACCCGGTGGCCCCGGCTCCGGGCGGCGCGGATGGCCCGGACCGCCGACGGGGGAACGCGGGTCTCGTAATCCGCCAACGTCCCGTCGATGTCAAGGAAAATAATCTTGGGCATATGGTTCACCTCTTTGCGGAAAAGGGGCAGGTGAACGAACCACCTGCCCCTCTTTTTTGAACTGATAGCTAATGGCCATTAGCCGTTAGCCTGGCACTACACATTGATAACTGGGTGCTAAAAACGAATGGTACTCCAAACCAACAGAAAAGAGCAATTACTCCAAAATTGGCACTCATAAGCTAACAGCTAAAAGCTAATAGCTCGGCGAAGCCGCTCACTTACAGCTCGTCGCCGTTGCTCTCGATGACCTTCTTGTACCAATAGAAGGAGTCCTTCTTGCGGCGGCCCAGGTCGCCGGTGCCGTCGTCGTACTTGTTCACGTAGACCAGGCCATAGCGCTTGGCCATCTCGCCGGTGGAGGCGCTGACCACGTCGATCCAGCCCCAGGGGGTGTAGCCCATCAGGTCCACGCCGTCCTTGACGGCTTCTTCCATCTGCTCGATGTGCTGGCGCAGATAGTCGATACGGTAGCTGTCGTGGACGCTGCCGTCCTCCTCCAGCTTATCGTAAGCGCCCAGGCCGTTCTCCACCACCATCAGCGGGATCTGGTAGCGGTCATAAATCTCGTTCAGGGTGTAGCGCAGACCCTTGGGGTCGATCTGCCAACCCCAGTCGCTGGCCTGTAGATACGGGTTCTTGCAGCCGCCAACCAGGTTGCCGCCCACAGCGTCCGCGTTGGGGTCAGCGGATTCACAAGCGGTCATATAATAGCTGAAGGTGTAGAAGTACACGGTGCCCTGCTTCAAGAGTTCGTCGTCGCCCGGCTCCTTGGCGATGGTGATGTTGTTCTCCTCAAAGAACCGGTTCATATAGGAGGGATAATAGCCCCGAACCTGCACGTCAGAGCAGAACCAGTTGAACTGGCGCATTTCGTTCTGGCATTTCAGCACATCGTCGGGGTTGCAGGTGTAGGGGTACTTGGTGGCGAAGCAAATCATGCAGCCCATCTGGAACTGGGGATACTTCTCGTGGGCCAGCTTGATGGCCTTGGCACTGGCCACGAACTGGTGGTGCAGACCCTGATAGCGGATCTGCTTCTCATCCGGCACTTCGGTCACCGGGCCGCAGTAGTCCTTGATCGTACCCAGAGACAAAACCGCGCCCATGGTCATGGTACCGCAGTTGATCTCGTTAAAGGTCAGCCAATACTTGACCTTATCCTGATAGCGGTCAAAGATGACTTCGCAGTAACGGACATAGAAGTCGATGACCTCCCGGCCATACCAGCCGTTGTACTTCTCTACCAAAGCATAGGGAAGCTCATAGTGGGAGATGGTGACCAATGGCTCAATGCCGTACTTGTTCAGCTCGTCAAAGACCTTGTCGTAGAAGGCCAGACCCGCCTCGTTGGGTTCGGTCTCCATGCCGGTGGGGAAGATACGGGTCCAGTTGATGGACATACGGAAGCATTTGAAGCCCATCTCGGCGGCCAGAGCGATGTCCTCTTTGTAGTGGTGATAGAAGTCGGTGGCCTCCCGGCTGGGGTAGAGCGTCCCCTCCTCAAAGGTGGGGGTGACGCGCTTGGGGGTGGTGTGGGAGCCGTTGGTACACATATCGGAGACAGACGGACCCTTGCCGTCCACGTCCCAGGCACCTTCGTACTGATTGGCAGCGGTGGCGCCGCCCCAGAGGAAGTCTTTGCGCAAAACAGACATAAGTTTGCTCCTTTCAGGGTGATATAATTCCCCCTCTGTCCCCGCCGAAGCGGGAGACAGAGGGATAGGGGTTACATATTACTGATTATACCACAGTCATCAGGTCTTGACCAACCTGAATATTGGCCGCGTCCACGGGCTTGATGGAGACGTATTCGTCGGAGTTAGTGACCAGCACCGGGGTGTGGAGCTGGTACCCGGCAGCCTTGATGCCATCGATGTCAAACTCGATGAGGGTGTCGCCCTCCTTGACATTGTCGCCCTCCTTGACCTTGTAGTCATAGAATTTGCCGTTCAGCTCCACTGTATTCAGACCCACATGAATCAGCAGCTCCAGGCCCTCGGGAGTGGTCAGGCCAACCGCGTGCTTAGTGTCCATGGTGGCGGAAACGACGGCGTCACAAGGAGCGACCACCTTGCCCACGGTGGGGACGATGGCGACGCCTTCGCCCAGAGCGCCGGAGGCAAAGACCTGGTCGGGCACGTCGGCCAGCTTCACGACCTCGCCGGTCATGGGAGCGGACAGGGTGATGGTCTGGACCAGGGGCTTAGGAGCGGACTCGGAAGCGTCCTCATCAGGAGCTTCGTCCTCTTCTTCCTCCTCGACGGGGTCCTTATACATGATGAAGGAAAGGGTGAAGGAGATGCCAATGGAGAGGACTGCGCCGATGGCGCCGAAGATCACGCCGCTCATGGGGTTGTCGCCGCCGATGAACTGGATCAGGGTCATGATGGAGGGGGAACCGCCAGCCACATAAGCCACCACGCCGGTGATGCCACACCACAGGCCGGAAATACCAGCCGCGATGACGGCGGCGGTCATGGGCCGACCATAGCGCAGGTTGATGCCGTACATAGCAGGCTCGGTAACACCAGCTACCACAGCGGAGATGCCGCAGGCGATGCCTTCGGACTTGGTCTCGGTGTTCTTGCTCTTGAGGCCGACGCCCAGGGAAGCGCCGCCTTGCGCCAGGTTGGAGCAGAACATGGTGGTGATAACCAGAGCGTCAAAGCCCAGAGTGGTGAGATTAATGGTCATAAACGGCACCAGAGCGTAGTGCATACCGGTCATGACGATGAAGGGCATGATGGCGGACATGACGCCGATGGTCAGCCAGCCGCAGGCGTTGTAAGCGGTGTTGAACACGCCGGACAGGGCGTTGCCGATGATGTTGCCGAGAGGGCCAAGGATGATCAGGGCCACAGGCACGCAGATAATCAGGAAAATCAGGGGCTTCAGGAAGGATTTCAACACATTGGGGGACACCCGGTCGGCGAAGTCCTCCACTCACTTCATTACCGGGGCCATCAGCAGCATGGGCAGGACGGAGGAGGTGTAGGTGGAGCAGATGACGGGGATGCCGAAGAGATAGGTGCAGTCCATGCCCAGGAAGGTGCCCAGTTCCAGGGAGCCGCCGCCCATCAGGGTGACCAGGTCAGGATAGACCATGGCAGCAGCCACAGCCATGAACAGCATGGGGGAGCCGTCCATCTTTTTGGCGATGTTAAAGGCCAGGAAGATGGGCAGGAAGGTGAAGAAGCAGTCGCCCATGGCGTTGAGGATGATATAGGTCGAACCCTCGGTGGACAGACCGGCAAAGGTGGTTAGAAGGGTCAGGACCACCTTCATCATACCACAGCCAAGCATGGCCGGCAGCATGGGGGTCATGCAGCCGGAAATGAAGCCGAACAGCCGCTGGATGATGTTGCCCTCAGCCTTCTTGGGAGCGGAACTGCCGCCCTCCGCGCCAAAGTTGCCCATGGTTTTGAACTCCTTGAACAGGTTGGAGACTTCGTTGCCAATGACGATCTGGTACTGACCGCCCTGCTTGATGACGCTCTTGACGCCCTTGATCTTCTCCACCTTCTTGTCGTCCGCCTTGCTCTCGTCGTTCAGGACCAGGCGCAGGCGGGTCATACAGTTGGTGGCGCTGGCGATGTTGGAGACACCGCCAACGGCTTCGATGATCTTTTTCGAAGTCTCGACATAGTCTAATGCCATTTTCTTTTCCTCCTAGAATAGAATTTGGTTTTGGCGGCACTGGGCAATTCGGCAAGAGCGAATCGTCCAGTGCCGCCTCTTATGATAAGCGGTGCGCGCCAACCGCTATAACATATGATTCCAAAAACAGAAAACGGACAAAGCCGGAAAAGCAGACAGGTCCTGTGGGCCTCCCTGTATCTTTCCCAGGCCTTGCCCACTTAAGGTCACAATCCCGTACAAAAAACGCTGTTAAATTTTATCAAATTATCCCGTCAGCCCCGGTTCCGGCTCCGGCGGGTGACCCGTTCCACGTGGATCATCAGGTAAAGCCGCTCCTCGGCGCCGACATCGTAGTGGAAGTTGATGAGGATATAGTCCGTGATGCGCTCCACACACTGGTAGACGTGGGTATAGCGCTCCTTTAGCTCGTCATACAGTTCGCTTTGACTGTCCTCCTCGTAAGTCTGGCGCTGGGCCACCCGGCTGACGAAAAATTTCAGGTGGGTCAGGAACCGCTGGTAGTTCCAGTCGTCCTCGTTCAGGGTGATTTGGAAGGACTGCTGCACCAGGTCTATGACGTGCCCGGCCAGCTTCGCCATGGTGTCCGGGGATACGCCGTGGGTGTTCCCGTCCAGCTGGGCGTTGACGAAGTGGAACGCCAGAAACGCCGCCTCGTCGTCCTTCATCTCCACGCCGAAGCGCTCTTTCAGTACCTCCAAGGCATATTTTCCAAATTTAAACTCTTTGGGATAGACCCGCTTCACATCCCACAGCATGGGGTTTTCCAGTACCACGCCTTTGCGGTAGCGCTCCACGCTGCCCGCCATGTGGTCGCACAGGGGGAGGATAATCTTCTGGGAGACCTTGACCCCATAGTGGGACCGGCCATAGTCCACCACATCCTCCGCGATTGCCCAGTATTCCTCGTGGATCTCAGCAAAAAGCTGCTGGAAGTGACGGCTCTCGTCCTGGTCTTCCGGAACGAAGCGCCGCTCCACCAGCGAGGTGTCCACGCTGTCGCCGCTGCGCTTCTGCCAGCCGATTCCCTTGCCCTGGCAGATACACTCGTCTCCCTGCTCATCCCGAGCCAGGACCATGTTGTTGTTCAAGGA
Source organism: Clostridiales bacterium (assembly GCA_021205205.1). Lineage (GTDB taxonomy): Bacteria > Bacillota > Clostridia > Oscillospirales > Oscillospiraceae > Onthomonas. The sequence goes on along the minus strand of JAJPXY010000122.1, from coordinate 23,038 downwards.
TTTGACAACCTTCACCAGTGTTCCTTCCCCTCTTGAGCAAAAGAAAAACAGACACAGCCGCGCCGATGCAGATAAACTATCCCCTAAAACAGGACACTATCTTGTCGAACCGTAGGCCTTGCCTGCATGACCAGTCACAAACTACTTGTGTATATGTTACCAAACAAATATATTCCTGTCAAGGCCCGTATTTCACAAAAAACAGCCACATTTTTTGTGCAATTTTACAGTCTGTTTTTGGTTTGCAGCCTCTTTTGGCTATTGACTTTCACCACTTTTTGCTTTTATAATAAGTTAGCTTTCACTAACTCCGTTCTCATCCTCATCGTTTTTTGGAGCCGCCTTATGGAAAAACCACCCCTGCAATCGAACAGTGCCCGCATCAGCTGTCCCGGCGTATGGGTCCTGGGGACGGGCGGTCCCGCCCTCCAGACCGCGCTGCCCGAGGACTGCCTGGAGATCGTTTTCTGCCAGGAGGGGCGGCTGCAAATCGTCCTGCCCGGCGGCAGGGCGGCACAGGTGGGTGCAAAAGGGGTTCTGCTGGTGGGCTGCTGGCAGGGGTCCGGCTTCGCGCACGCACCCTCAGGCCCCTCGGCCGCAGCGGAGAACGCTTATCTCCTGCTGGCGGTGGACCGCCGCCGGGTCGCGGACCTACCTCTCCCCGCCCCGCTGGACTGGGACGCCATCGACAACCTGCTGGACGAGCGCGGCGGCTGCGCCGCGCTGGAGCGGGACGGCTGGACCGCCGCACTGTTTCAGGTGTTGGCCCGTCTCCCCGCCGGGGAGCAGGCCGATTACTGTGCGTTCAAGGCGCTGGAGCTGCTCTATCTGCTGAGCCACCGGGGCCTGACCGCCTCCGCCGCCTCCTGGCCCGCCTATTATGACGGGCATCAGATCCAGGTCACCCGCCAAGTACACGACTATATGCTCTCCCACCTGGAGGAGCACCTGACCATCCCCGACCTGTCCAGCCGGTTCCACGTCTCCCCTACCCTGCTGAAAAGCTGCTTCCGCCAGCTCTACGGCTGTCCTCTCCACGCCTGCCTGCGTCAGCAGCGGCTGCGCCGGGGGGCGGAGCTGCTGCGCACCACCTCCCTGCCCATCGCGGAGATCGCCGCTCAGGTGGGATACGGCAGCGTCAGTCAGTTCGGCGCGGCCTTCCGGCAGGAGTTCGGCGTCTCCCCCTCCGGCTACCGGAAACAGCCTGAACAGTGATCGACAGCCGCGTAAAAATGCGCGATAGCTCTTGACAACCTCACCGAAATCCGTTAGAGTAAGTGATAACTTCAAATAATATGCAATGATGCGACAGAATAGCGTTCCAGCCGTTTTTGTAGAGCTTCCGATGGGAAGCGGCTCTCGGGAATGGCCGATGCGGAATAGGTGACAGCCTCATCATCGCGGGAGAACTCAGCCCGGCTGACGGGCGGCTTCGTGTTCGAACTGGCCTACTGAAACGCGCCGGGAGCGGCTGGAGCAATCGAAACGGTACAAGATAATTCGAGGGGAAGGCTATTATGCTCAATAAGGTTGAGAAATGGGTGGGAAAGTACGCACAGCCATCGGAAACGTCGGGATATAATCGAAGTGTTGACGGGCTTCGTTTTCTGCTCTCAGTAGCTATTGTGTATTATCACATTCTTCATAGCAACATAATTTCCTATACTGGGGAGCAACAGCTTTATGTTCACCTACAGGAATTGAGCAATGAGGCATATTTGATCGTAGAGTGTTTTTTGATTTTGGGTGGATACTTTCTCTACCATTCCTATCGAAAAAACCCGAAACGTCCATGGGGAGAGTTTGCCGTTGGCAGAGTGGCGCGTTTATGGCCAGTGCTCCTCTGTTGCACAGTTGTCACAGTGCTCTTTTTTGGCGAAAATATTTATCTTGCGGTTATTGATTTGTGTTTTCTCCGCTGCACTGGCCTCTCGCTCACAAATGTGGGGATTATATGGTATATCGGCCCGTTCTTTTGGTGCAGCCTGCTGCTCTACGCCCTTATAACACAGATGCGTCCCGAGCGGCATGGGCTCATGTTGAGCGTTATTACTTATATTGGCTATGCAGTAAATATAAACTGTTTCAACGGTGGCTTAGGGCGCAGTGTTGAATATGGTTTTGTGAGTACAGCCATGCTGCGGGTCATGGCAGGACTCTGTTTGGGGTGCCTGTTAGAGATGCTGTTGTATCGGGGGGGGAGGGTAAACAACAAAAACAAACCCTTTTCATGGCGAAATTGGACACTTCAATCCATTGTTGAAATTGGATTGTCGCTGTTTCTGATTGGCTATTTGCTGCTGGGATTGCCGAAAAGTCAAAACCGCCTGGTAATTGTTCTCGCGTTTTTTCTATTGTGTGGCTGCCTCCTGCAAAAGGATAGAAAAGGGATCGTGTCCATTCTGCTCGGAAATCCGGCTTTTTCCCGGCTTGGGCGGTATGCCTATTCTATCTATGTGATGCAGCAAATCTCCTTTTATATTCTACAACGGACGCTTTGGCAACAATCTGAGTTTGTCTACTCTCACGCGTATAGGTGTATCGCAGTATCGGTGCTGTTTTCAGTGCTGATGGGAGTATTAACATACCACCTGGTAGAATGGCCCACAGTCCGTTGGTATCAGGCATATCGAAAGAAGAAACAGCTCGAAAAAACTGCTTGACAACCCCACCGAAATCCGTTAGAATACCTGACAAGCCAAAACAATATGCGATGACAGGAAAGAGTAGCGTCCCCGCCGTTTTTCAGAGAGCCTCCGGTCGGTGCAAGGAGGCAAGCGGCCCTCGTGAATACCCCCTGGAGCAGCTGCCCCAACGGTTTTTCTCAGTAGGCGCAGCCGGGTTGCGACCGTTATCTCGCCGGAGTCATCGACTCCCTGAGGTTCGCCCCGCGAGGGGCCGACGCATCAGAGGTGGTACCGTGCATTTGCGCCCTATGTCCCAATGCGGACAGGGGGCTTTTTTGGCGCAGTCTTCTGTCTGGAAACAATGATTTGAAAAGGAGACGAACAACCATGCAAATTTACGAAGAACTGCAAGCCCGGGGCCTTATCGCTCAAGTCACCGACGAGGACCAGGTCCGGGAACTCATCAACAACGGCAAGGCCACGTTCTATATCGGTTTTGACCCCACGGCGGACTCCCTCCATGTGGGCCACTTCATGGCCCTGAGCCTGATGCGCCGCCTGCAAAAGGCGGGCAACCGCCCCATCGCCCTGCTGGGCGGCGGCACCGGCATGATCGGCGACCCCTCCGGCAAGAGCGATATGCGCAAGATGCTGACCCCGGAAACCATCCAGCACAACATTGAGTGCTTCCAAAAGCAGATGAGCCGCTTCATTGACTTCGGCGAGGGCAAGGCCATGATGGTCAACAACGCCGACTGGCTGCTGAACCTGAACTATGTGGACCTGCTGCGGGAGGTGGGCGCTTGCTTCTCCGTCAACAATATGCTGCGGGCCGAGTGCTACAAGCAGCGGATGGAGAAGGGACTCTCCTTCCTGGAGTTCAACTATATGATCATGCAGAGCTACGACTTCTACGTCCTGTACCAGAAGTATGGATGCAACTTCCAGTTCGGCGGCAACGACCAGTGGTCCAATATGCTGGGCGGCTTAGAGCTGATCCGCCGCAAGCTGGGCAAGACCGATGCCGCCGCCATGACCATCACCCTGCTGCTGAACAGCGAGGGCAAGAAGATGGGCAAAACGGAAAAGGGCGCGGTGTGGCTGGACCCGGACAAGACCTCTCCCTACGAGTTCTACCAGTACTGGCGCAACGTCAGCGACAGCGACGTTATCAAGTGCCTGAAAATGCTCACCGAGGTGCCGCTGGAGGAGATCGCCGTCATGGAGACCTGGCAGGACAGCAAGCTGAATCAGGCCAAGGAAGTGTTGGCCTTCGAGCTGACCAAGCTGGTCCACGGGGAGGAAGAAGCGAACAAGGCACAGCAGACCGCCCGCAGTCTTTTCGGCGCTGGCAGCCAGGAGGCGAATATGCCCACAACGGAGCTGTCCGAGGAGGACCTAACCGACGGTCAAATCTCCATCGTCAAGCTGCTGGTACAGTCCGGGCTGGCCGCCTCCAACGGCGAGGCCAAAAAGCTGGTGAAGGGCGGCGGCGTGTCCGTGGACGGTGAAAAGGTCGCCGCCATCGACGCGGCTTTCGCCATCCCCGACGGGGGGCTGGTCCTCCGCAAGGGCAAGAAGGTCTACCGCAAGGTGGTCCTGCGCTGACAAAACCAATAGGACAACAAGAACGCCTGTCCGGTTCGTCCGGGCAGGCGTTTTGCGTCTGTTCAGCGTACAAATTTCAGGCTTCTTCCTGTTGTGGCTCCCTCAAAGGGGAAACCACGTCAATCCACCATGGCCCGCAGCTCCCCGCAGAAGCGTTCCGCGTCCTGGTTGGTGCGCATGATGAGCAGCACCGTGTCGTCCCCGGCCAGGGAGCCGACCATGTCGGGCAGCTCCATCCCATCCAGGGCGGCGGCGGCGGCGTTGGCCAGGCCGGGCATGGTCTTGAGCACCACCAGGTTCTGGGCGCAGTCGAAGGAGGTGACCCCCTCCCGGAAGATATTTTGCAGCCGATCCGAACGCCCCTCCTGTCGGCTTTGCAGGGAGACGGCGTAGTGGTAGCTGCCGGAGGCAGCCATTTCCTTCACCAGGTGCAGTTCCTTCATGTCCCGGGAAATGGTGGCCTGGGTGCAGTGAAGCCCCCGCTCACCCAGGGCCAGCAGCAGTTGCTCCTGGGTCTCGATGCGCTGGTTTTGGATGATCTCCAAAATCATTCTCTGTCGCTGTTCCTTCATGCCGTCCTCCCTTTTTCGGGTCACCGCCGCCCCAGCTTCTGGTTCAAAATCTCATAAAAGCTGCGCCCGGTCAGGCGGACCAGCTTGATGGTGTGGCTGGAGCAGCGCAGCTCCACCGTGTCCCCGCTGGTGAGGCGGAAGGCCCGCCCCCCGTCCGCCGAGAGATAGGCGCTCTTGTGGGAGAGGTGTCCCACCGTCACGTCCACAATGCGCTCCTTGCCCAGCACGCAGGACTTGGTCAGTAGGTCATGGGCGCAGATGGGGGTGATGATGATGTTTTCGGCGGTGGGTTCCACGATGGGGCCGCCGGCGGACATGGAATAGGCCGTGGAACCGGTGGGGGTACAGACGATGACGCCGTCGCCGGAATACTCCATAATTTTGACCTTGTCGCCGTAGACGGTCATATCCAGCACCCGGGCCACCGCCCCGTTGGAGATGACCACGTCATTCAGGGCGGTATCCCAGAAAATGCTCCGACCGTCCCGCAGGACCCGCATGTCCAGCATCATCCGCTGCTCGGTGGTATACTTGCCCTGGGCGATCTGCCGCAGCAGGTGCAGTTCACCCGCCTCCAGCTCCGCCATGAAGCCTACGCTGCCCATGTTCACCCCCAGGATGGGGATGTGATAGGTCCGGGCCAGCCGCGCGGAGTGGAGGATGGTGCCGTCCCCGCCAAAGCAGATGAGCATATCCGCGTTCTTGATCTCCGCGTGGATGTCACGCAGCTTCAAATCCCTGGGCAACTCCAGAGAACGGTCCGGCCGGAAGGGCAGGCACAGGCAGGTCTCTACGCCGCAGCCCCGCAGGATGCGCTCCGCCTCCCGGACGGCGGTCAACCCCTTGTCCCGGTAGGGGTTAGGACTCAAAATCACTTTCATCTCTATTTCTCCAATGCCTCATGGGATTCCCGCACCAGCGCCGCCAGCGACGGGGCAGTGTTCTCCCCCGGCTGGACGCTGAGCCAGCCCAGATATTCGATGTTCCCCTCCGGCCCCCGGATGGGGGAATAGGTCAGGCCCCGCACTGTCAGGCCGCTGGCCGCCGCGTGAGTCAAAAACTGCTCCAGCACCTCCAGGTGGACCGCCGGGTCCCGGACAACGCCCTTTTTGCCCACCTTGCCCTTCCCCGCCTCGAACTGGGGCTTGACCAGGCAGACCATTTGGGCGGTCTCCGCCAGCAGCGGCCGGAGGGCAGGCAAAATCAGCCCCAGAGAGATGAACGACACATCCACCGAGACGAAGTCCAGCGGTTCCGGTATCTGCTCTTTTGTCAGATACCGGGCGTTGGTGCGCTCCATGCAGACCACCCGGGGGTCGCTGCGGAGCTTCCAGTCCAACTGGCCATAGCCCACATCCACAGCGTAGACCTTCTTTGCGCCGTTTTGCAGCATACAGTCGGTGAAGCCGCCGGTAGAAGCGCCGCAGTCCATGGCTGTCGCCCCGTCCAGCGAGATGGGCCAGGTCTGCATGGCCTTTTCCAGCTTTAAGCCACCCCGGCTGACGTAGGGGAGCGTTTTGCCCCGCACCTCGATTTGAGCGGTGTCCGCCACCGCCGCACCGCACTTGTCCACCCGTTTGCCGTCCACAAAAACCAGACCGCTCATAATGACGGCCTGGGCCTTCTGGCGGCTCTCCGCATAGCCCAGCTCTGTCATGCGCACATCCAGGCGTTTCTTTGCCATGTAACGTCCCTCCAAAGGTCCTCATTGACCTCTATTCCATCATTTCCAGCCCAACGGCGGCGATCTGCTCCCAGTTGATGCCCAGCAGCCTGCGCTGCTGTTCCACCGTTCCGTGGGGGATGAAGTCTTTCCCGCAGTTCAGCAGCCGCAGTCTCTTCACCGCGACGCCGCGGGTCATCAGCTCCGACGCCAGGACCATGCCTGCGCAATTCTGGTGGATGACCTCCTCCGCCACCAGCAGGCGGCCTGTCTTTTGAACGGACACCGCCACCGGATCGACGTCGATGGGGTGGACCCGGTTGAGCTTGAGAATCTCCACCGAACATCCAGAGGCTTCCAGCCGCTCCGCCGCACGGAGGACCTCCCCGGTCATGATGCCGTGAGTGACGATGGTCAGGTCGCTTCCCTGCCGCAGCGTGACCGTCGGTTTCAGCTCTAAATCGCCGCTGTAGCCGTCCTCGCCGCCGCGGGGGTAACGGATGGCTACAGGCCCCTGACAGTCCTCCACCGCCCAGCGGAGCATATTGGACAGCTCGGCGAAGCTGGCCGGGGCCAGCACCGTCATGTTCGGCACGGTGGAGAGATAAGCCAGGTCGAACACGCCCTGGTGGGTCTCTCCGTCCGCGCCCACAAGCCCGGCCCGGTCCACGCCAAAGACCGCGTGGAGGCCGCTCAGGGCGATGTCATGAATGAGCATATCATAGCTGCGCTGCAAAAAGGTGGAGTAAACGGCAAAGACCGGCACCGCCCCCTGCTTGGCCATGCCGCCGCACATGGCCACGGCGTGTCCCTCCGCGATGCCCACGTCAAAGCACCGCTCCGGGAACTGGGAGGCGAAGGCGTCCAGCCCCGTACCGGACTGCATGGCCGCAGTGACGGCGCAGACCCGGCTGTCCGTCGCGGCGATAGAGGTCAGCGTCTCCCCAAAAACGGCGGAGAAGTCGGTCCCCCCCTGCTTCAACGGCTTGCCCGTGGCGGGGTCGAAAGGCCCTACGCCGTGGAACAGGTGTGGCTCCCTCTCGGCGGGTGGATAGCCTTTTCCCTTTACAGTGCGGACATGGACCAGCACCGGCCCCTCCAGCTCCTTAGCCCATCGGAGGATGCGCGTCAGCTCGGAGAGGTTGTGGCCGTTCACCGGCCCCAGGTAGGTGAAGCCCATGTCCTCAAACATACTGCTGGGCAGAATGGAGCCTTTGACCGCCTGCTTGACCTTGTGGGTGACGCGGTAGAGCTTTTTGCCGCCGGGAATGTGATTGGTCGCATTCCGGTAAAATTTCTTGAAAGACAGATATTGAGGGCGCAGATGGTGCCGGGACAGCAGCTTGGCCACGCCACCCACGTTTTTCTTGATGGACATCCCGTTGTCGTTGAGGATGACCACCAGGTTTTCCCCGCTCTGCCCCGCATCGGAGAGGCCCTCGTAGGCCAGACCGCCGGTCAGCGCGCCGTCGCCAATGAGGGCCACAACGCTGTAATCCTCCCCCAGTTGGGTCCTGGCCCGGGCCATGCCCAGGGCCACCGAGACGGAGTTGGAGGCATGACCGGCTACAAAGGCGTCGTGAACGCTCTCATTGGGCTTGGGGAACCCGGCCAGGCCGTTCAGCTGACGCATGGTATCCATCCTGTCTGCCCGCCCGGTGAGCATCTTATGGCAATAGCACTGGTGGCCCACATCGAACACCAGCCGATCCTTTGCGGTGTCATAGGTGCGGTGAAGGGCGACAGTCAGCTCTACCGTTCCCAAATTGGAGGCCAGGTGGCCTCCCGTCTGGGCCACAGAGCGGACCAATTCCTCCCGCAGCGCCTTGCACAGAGCAGTTCCTTCGCTGTCCGTCATCTCGGCCCAGTTTATCTGTTGGATCTCGTCTGGAAGCATCGTTGCAACCCTTTTTTCTCTGTTCTATAGACTTCTCTCTCGCTGCTTCTCTATTTTGCATGGCAGGCTGTCAGGGAAAAATCACCAGCTGGAACAACAGACTGACCCCCAGTCCCAGGAGCGCCCCGAAAACCACCTGTAAAGGTGTATGACCTAACAGCACCTTCACCTGCAAATTCAGCAGCTCCGGCGTCATCTGCTGCCAGTTTTTCAGAATCAGGTTGATGACCTTGGCCTGTTCCCCGGACTGGCGGCGCACGTTGCAGGCGTCGTACATGACCACGATGGCCATTACCGCCGAGACCGCGAACAACCCGGAGTCAAACCCGTAGAGCAGCCCTGTGGTCACGGTGCAGCAGGTGACCAGCGCCGAGTGAGAACTGGGCATCCCTCCGCTGGACAGCACATGGTGCAGCGTGACCTTTCCCTCTGTGATCCACTGGAGCAGGCCCTTGGTCAACTGCGCCAGCAGCCAGCTCAGGGCGCTGAGCAGCAGAATTTGGTTGCCAAAGGTCAAGTTCATTTTGATTCCTCCCGTCACGGTGACTTGAGACCCCTCAATTCACCCTTCCCGCCAGGTAGTCTGCCAGGCTTTCCAGAAAAGCGGCTTCCGCAAAGGCGCCGCACAGGGCGCGTTTGGCCTCCGCCGTCTTTTCGTCCACCACCGCCTGACACTGCTCCAGCCCCAGGTGAGAGACGTAGGTGGACTTGTGGCTCTCCGCGTCGTTGCCCACGGGTTTGCCCATGGTGGCCGCGTCGCTGGTCACGTTCAGCATATCGTCCCGAATCTGGAAGGCCAGGCCGATGGCGTCGGCGTAAGCCGCGGCGGCCTGGGCCTTGCAGCTGTCCGCAGAATATCCCGCCGCCAGCACGCCCATGACGCAGGCCGCCCGCAGCAGGCAGCCGGTTTTCAGGGAGTTCATCTGGGTGATCTCATCCAGGGAGAGGTCTCTCTGCTCCCCCTCGATGTCCAACTGCTGACCGCCGCACATCCCCGCATATCCCGCGGCCTGTGCCAGCTCCAGCGCTGCCGCTGCCCGAACATCACTGGGCAGATTGGCGCTGAGAATGGCCTGGAATGCCGCGCTCTGGAGCGCGTCTCCTGCCAGGGTGGCGGTACACTCGCCATATACCACATGATTGGTGGGGCGGCCCCGGCGCAGGCTGTCGTTGTCCATACAGGGCAGGTCGTCGTGGATGAGGGAGTAGGTGTGAAGCATTTCTACTGCACAGGCAACAGGCAGGGCCTTTTGCGGGTCTCCCCCGGCGGCCTGGCAGAATTTCAGCGTTAAAACAGGCCGGATGCGCTTACCCCCTGCCAAAAGGCTATACCGCATGGCTTCCAGCAGCCGCTGCTGGGGTAAGCTCTCTGTAAAGTATTTTTCCAGCGAAGTTTCAATTTCCATCTGGCAGAGAGAAAATTCCTCCTGAAAGGTCATCTCTTATTCCCCTTTCATCGCCTGTTCCACCGGAACGCCTTCTGCGGCCCCGGTCAGCTTCAGGACCTTCTGCTCCGCGCTGTCCAACTGTTTGGCGCAGGCGGCGGCCAGCTTGGTCCCCTCCTCAAAGAGGGCCATGGACTCCTCCAGCGTGGCCTCGCCCTTCTCCAGCCGGGTGACGATCTCCTCCAGACGGAGCATGGATTCCTCAAATGTTTTTCGTTTCGCAGCCATGGTTACTCCTTTTTGTCGTCAACGGTACACAGCAGCTGCCCATCGGCCAGCCGCACCTGAATCTGCTCACCGCTGTCCACCTGGTTGACAGAGGACAGCACCTGCTTTCCCTTCTGGGCCACGGCGTAGCCCCGGCCCAACACCTTTAAGGGACTCATGGCGTCCAGCCCGGCGGAGAGGGCGCTGAACCGGCGCTGCTCGCTGTTCAGGCGGCGCTCTATGCCGCCGGTCAGCCGCTGCTGGGTGTAGTCCAGCAACATTCGCCGGTCGTTGACCGGGGCCATCGGGTCGGTCAGCGCCCGGGAACCGGCGCAGCGCTCCAACCGAGCGCGGCACTGGCGCAGCCGGTTCTCCTGGCTCTGAATCAGCCGTTCCCGCAGATTCAGCAGGGTGTCATAGACCTCATTCTGGTCGGGGACCGCCAGCTCCGCCCCGTTGGAGGGAGTCGCCGCCCGCAGGTCGGCCACGAAGTCGGCGATGGTCACGTCCGGCTCGTGCCCCACAGCGGAGATGATGGGGATTTCCGAGGCGTAGATGGCCCGTGCCACCCGCTCGTCGTTAAAGGCCCATAAATCCTCCATGCTGCCGCCGCCCCGGCCCACGATGAGCACATCCACCGCCTTCCAGCGGTTGGCTGCGGCGATGGCGGCGGCGATCTCCGCCGGGGCCTCGTCTCCCTGGACCCGGACGGGCAGCAGCTTCACCTGGGCCATGGGCCAGCGGGCGTTCAAAATGCGGAGCATATCGTGGAGTGCCGCTCCGGCGGGACTGGTGACGATGCCCACCGTCTCCGGTATCCGGGGCAAGGGCTTTTTGTGGGCCGGGTCGAACAGGCCCTCGGCCTGGAGCCGGTTTTTCAACTGCTCAAAGGCCACATATAACTCCCCCACGCCGTCAGGCGTCAGGGCCTCCACGTAGAGCTGATAGGCCCCGTCCCGTGGGAACACCGTCACCCGGCCGTAGGCAATGACCTTCATGCCGTTTTCCGGCCGGAATCGCAGCCGTGCGGCGGAGGTGCGGAACATGACGCACCGCAGCGCCCCCTGGTCGTCCTTGAGGGAAAAATAGTGGTGTCCGGAGGGGTATCTCTTGTAGTTGGAGATCTCCCCTCGAATATAGATCCGGCTCAGCAGCCGATCCCCGTCCAGCAGGCCCTTGACATAGGCGTTCACCTGGGAGACGGTGTAGATGTTCTGTGCTGTCATTGTCCCCTCCGCAGACGGCGGTCCGTCAGGACCGCAATGCCCATGGCGTTGTCGGTGGAAAATTCCGGCTGAGCGAACACCGCGCCGCCCATGACTCGCCGCAGCTGGCTGTTGGAGGCCACGCCGCCGGAGCAGAGGACGGGCAGACCGGGATACTTCTGCAAGGCCGCGTCGGTGCAGCGCACAATGACGGAGGCCAGGGTGTTCAGGGTGAATTTCGCCACATTGGCGGGGTCCTCCCCTTTTTCCATCAGGCTGCTGGCCTTGTTCTCCATGCCGGAGAGGGAGAACCGCAGCCCGTCCAGCCGCACCCGGAACTTCGCTTTGCTGTCCGACTGGGCAGCCAGCGCGTCCAGCGGGCGGCCCGCCGGGAAGGGCAGCGCCAGCTTGACCCCCACCCGGTCGATGAGCTGCCCGGCGGAGAGGTCGGTGGTGCCGCCGATGCAGGTGGCCCGGACGTTGCTGCCCTCCGGCTCCACCAGCAGCAGCTCCGTGGTGCCGCCGGAGAGGTGCCAGGCCAGCAGCGGGCGGTCTAACAAATCCAGCCGCCCCGCCGACCAACAGGCGGCGGCGATGTGCCCCTGCTGGTGGGAGAAGGCGAAGAAGGGGACCCCCAGCGCCTCCGCCAGCACCCGGCCCTGGGACTCCCCGGCCAGGAAGCAGGGCATATAGGAGCCTTCCACCGCACGGGGGCGGGTGCTGGCGCCTACGGCCTCCAACCCTTCCAGCCAACCGGCCTCCCCCAGGGCAGCGAACCGCTCCGGCAGCCGCTTGACGTGCTGAAACAGGGCGTCGCTCTGGCGCAGGCCCAGTTCCCCTTCCCGCACCGTCAACAGGCGGCTCTCGTTGCGTCCTGTCCCGTCAGGGCGAAAGACGGCGGCGGAGGTAGTGTAGTTGCTGGTGTCGATGCCAAGGCAGCTCATGGCTCTGCCGCCTCGGCCCGGACGAAGGAACCCAAAATACCGTTGACAAAGGAGACGACCTTCTCGTCCTCATACTTCCGCGTCAGCTCCACTGCGGCGTTGATGGCCGCGCCGTTGGGGACCTCCGGCATATACAAAATCTCGAACATGGCCACCCGCATGATCGCCGCCGCCACCCGGGGGATGCGCTCGAACCGCCAGCCAATGGCGTAGCGCTCGATGAACAGATCCAGTTCATAGCCGTGGTCGCCCACACCGGTCACCAGGCGGCGGATGTAGGCCAGCTGATTTTCATCCGGGAACTCCCCGTACAGGGGGTCCTCCTGGGCCAAGTCGGCGAAGCGTTCCTCGGTCAGCTGGCTGTCCAGCAGGGCCTCGGCGCTGAGGCTGGTGAAGCCCAGCTCATAGGAAAAGTGAACCGCGATCTCTCTTGCGGCAGTTCTGGTCATAGTAAATGTTCCTCCCACTCATTTCCGGCGCAGCACCGGAACGGACATAAATATACAGAAGATAAGTACATTATACAGCAGAATATGCAAAATGAAAACACCCATTTTTCTGCAAACACGCAGAAAAAACAGGTATCGGCGGGCCGATACCTGTGAGAATGCCGAAACGCTGTGTCGTTTTTTAGTCCTCTGCCTGGATGACCTTGACGCTGCTGGCGGAGAAATCCGTCTCCCCGCAGACGATGTCGGTCACCACCGCCACGTCCTCCGCCGCCAGGTCCGCGCCCCCGGCGGAGACCACCACGCTGACGCTGTTGTCTCCGATAAAGGCCACGCAGTCGGTGTAGCCCTTGGCCAGGACCAGGCCCTCAATTTCCGATTCCTGCAACGTGGCGGAGGCCATGGCGGTGATGCTCTCCGCTGCGGCGGAGATGGCGGTCTCGTCAGCCTCCGGGTCGTCTACCGTCTCCTGGAGGATGGAGAGGGCGCTGTCCCTGGCCTCCTCCCGGTTCAGGCGGGCGGTGTCAAAGTAGCTGTCGGTCTCCGCCGCAAACTCCTCCTCGCCCAGCGCGTCCTCCGCCCACTCCCCGTCCTCTGTTGCAAGCGTGCTCTCTGCGGACGATTCCGCAGAAGTGTCCGCAGAGACAGAGCCGTCTGCGCTGCTGTCGGAGAGCAGGATTCGGGAATCGGAGTTCACCAGCTCTGCCTCGCCCAGCGTCTTTCCGGCGGAGACCGAGCTGTCCCCCATGGCGGTGTCGCTCTGGTCATAGGACCAGTTGAGATAGACCGCCACGCAGACGAACAGCACAATGGCCGCCACCACCGCATTGCGTTTCCACAGGTTCATCATTCATTGCCTCCCGTTCTTGCACACACTGAGATACTGTCCGCGCCCAGCCCCGTCAGCGCCGCCACCGCCTTGACCACCTGGAGCCGCACCGTGGCGCTGCCGCCGCCGTCGCACACCACCAGCGCCCCCTGAAACGTGGGGCAGATGACCTGGGTGGTGACGGTGGTCTGCTGGCTGGAGCCGTTGTTGATGACCACGGTGGTGACGCTGGAGCTGTCTCCATCGGCCTCCCAGTCCGTAGCCAGCACCGTCTCGCTTCCGGCGGACAGGGTCAGCACCACCTCTGTCTCCCCCACCCCGTCGATTTGGGCCAGGCTCTCCGCCAGCCGGGTCTCCATTGCGGTCAGGTCGAACTCGTCCGCCGTCCCGCTGGAATTTACCTGGGCGGCGGTCTCCTGCTTGGCCGACGCCGCGTCAGGCCAGGCCAGCAGCACCAGCCCCACCAGCAGGATGAGCAGGGCGTATTGATACCGTTTCAGCGGCTCCAGCAGTTTTTTCCAGTCCAAGGACTTCCTTTCGTTCACTCGCCTCCCTCCCCTTCTTCAAACCGCACTGCCTGGGCCTCTAGGCCCAGGTCATTCTCCGCCAGGGCGATGAGCCACGCCTGTTCCTCCTGGCTGAGGCTGCCGGAGACTGTCACCGCCTCCGGCACCGGCAGTCCCTCCTGCTGGCCGCAGACAACGGTGACGGCGCAGACGATCCCGGCGGCGTCCGCCTTGTCCTCAATATATGCGGCGGTATTCCGGGCTATGAGTTCTTCTGTCAGAGTGTTGTCTGTCTCCACCAATCCAGCGTCATAACCTCCCAGTCCGGCGTAATAGGTCTGAAATTCCTCCAGCAGCTGGGTGTAGTCCGTCCGCACCGCCGGCTGCACCAGCACGAGGAAAATCAGCAGACCGCAGGTCAGATTGCTCACCCACTTCACCGGTCCCGGCGGCATCAGCGCCTGACAGAGAGCCGTCAGCAGGGAGGCTGCCGTCACCGCCAAGATCCACTGGCGGAGACCTTCCAGCATATCCCCTCTCCCCTTTCATCCGGTGGCCACAGCCAGCGTGGCAAAGACGGAGATCATCACCAACAGGGCGGCGGTGCCGGTCATGCCCAGCACCAGGGCGAAGGCCCCGGCGATGTCGTCAATGAGCTTGGGTATCTTCCCCTGGCTAATGACCACCGCCAGCACCGCCGCCAGCCGATAGGCCAGGTACTGCGCCCCCAGCCGCAGGAAGGGCGTGATGCAGAACCCCAACACCGCCACCACGCCGAAGCTGCCTACCAGATTTTTCAGGATGCCCACTCCGGAGAGCACCGTCTCCGTGGCGTTGGAGAGGATACTGCCCACCACCGGCACCATGCTGGAGATAACGGTGCGTGTCAGCTTGATGGTGGCCGCGTCGGTCCCCGCCGCCGCCACGCTGGTCAGGGAGAGATACCCCGTGAAAAGCAGCAACAGCACCGTCAACAGCGACGTGACCGCCCACTTGAGCAGCCGGGCAATCTCACCCAGCCCCCGGTTATCCACCACCGCGGCGGCGGCGCAGGCCCCCGTGTAGAGGTAGACGAAGGGAATCAGCACCCGGTCGATCAGCGTGACCAGTACCGTGGAGAAGAACACCGTGGCCATTTGCCTGGCCACGCCGCCGGTGACGGAGCCGCTGGCCACCGAGCAGGTGGTGATGACTGGGATGAGCAGGTTGGAGAAGGTGTCGATGCGCTCAATGGCTGTTTTCCCCAGCTCCATCAGGGAGGACACGTCGGACACCGAGACCGCTGTCACTGCCACCGTCCCGACCACCGTCACCGGGTCTTTGGCCCCGCCGGTGAGAGAGCCAAGTCCCTCCGCCACCTCGCAGAAGAGGACGATGAGCAGTAAGACACCGCTGCTGCCCACCGCGTCCTTTATCGCCGCCGAGAGCTGCCCGGAAAGCAACTCCCCCAGCTGGCCCAGCGCTTCGTTCAGGTTGAAACTTTCATCCAGTTCCAGCTCCACGCCAGAGGCGGAGGCGGCGTCCTCCAGAGCTTCGGTGTCGATGCTGTCCCACTGGGCCTCTGTCACGTCCACGGCCCGGCAGACCGGCGCGCACAGCAGCAGGAGCAGCAGCGCCAAAATCGCGATTCCAACTCGTTTCATAGCAACTCACTGACCAGGGCGACCACCGCCTGCACCAGCGGCAGCGCCGCGTACAGGGCGCACAGCCCGCCGCACAGTTCCAGGACCATGGCAACGCTCCCCGCTCCCGCGTCCCGGCAGACCTGGGCCGCAAGACCGGTGACGAGGGCGATGCCCACGGTTTTCAGCAGCGGGGTCAGCAGGTCATTGTCCACCCCGGCCAGCTCCGCCAGGGTATAGACCAGTTCCAGGATGTCGGAGAGGCCCTGTGCCGCCGCCAACAGCAGCCCGACACAGATCAGCGCCCCCAGCAACAGGGCGATCTCCCCGGTCTGCCGCCGGACCGTCACCAGACAGACCACGCCTATTATGGCTCCCGCCGCAAGCTGGTAGATGGACGGCATCTCAGAGGTCAAACAGGACCTTGACCAGGTCAAACAGCTCGCTGATCTCCTGCACCACCAGCATCAGCACCACCACCAGCCCCGCCAGCGTCACCATAGTGGCCTGTTCGTCCCGGCCGGAACGGGTCAGCACCTGGTTGAGCACAGAGACCAGAATGCCGATGGCCGCTATTCTAAAAATCAGGTCAACATCCATGCTTTTCCCTCGTCAGAATAAAATCAGCACCGCCAGCAGCCCCGCCGAGGTCGCCAGGGTGTACCACAGCCGTCTCTCGCCCCGCAGGGCCTCCCTCCGCCGGGCCTGGCAGCGGCGGAGGGATTCGGCGGCGTCCGCCAACCGGTCGCACTGTTCTTCCGCGCCGCAAGCCCCCAAAACCTGCCCCACCTGGGAGAGCGTTTCCCACTCCTCTCGGTCCAGGGAGAGGCCGCTGGCGCGTATCGCACCGTCCCACAGGGCGGCGAAGGGCTGCTGCTCCAGCTCCTCCAGCCGGAGGGCGGCGAAGAACCGGCGCACCGTGCCCTCTGGAGAACGCCCGGCCCGGGCCAGCAACTCCTCCATAGGCGGCGCGCAAATGGTCAGCTGCCGCCGCATCCCGTCCAGCGCCTGGGCCAATGCGCCCAGCTGGGCGATGTGGCTTCGCTCCAGGCGCAGCCGTTGGCAGACAGGCAGCAGACAACCCAGCAGAACGCAGACCGCCCCCACTCCTTTAACCATCCTCCACCGGCTCCACCCGGTAGCTGCGGCGGGTCCCCTGACGGGAGATGTAAATCACCTGGCGGAAGATTTGTTCCTCCAGCAGCCGCCGGTAAAGGGGCCGCCGCCGCAGGTCCTCCAGGCTGCTACCGTGGGCGGTGGCCAGCACCGCCACACCGCAGTTGGCGGCAGTGGAGAGGGCGGCGATGTCCTCCGGCGCGGTGATTTCGTCCGCCGCCAGCAGCTGGGGGTTCATGGTGCGCAGCAGCAGCTGCAACCCCTCCGCCTTGGGACAGCCGTCCAGCACGTCGGTGCTGGCTCCCACGTCGAACTGGGGGACGCCGTGCCACAAGGCGGCCACCTCTCCCCGCTCGTCCGCCAGCCCCACCCGCTGGCCGTATCGGTCCGACCCCAGCCGGATCAGCTCCCGCAGGAGAGTGGTCTTGCCCAGCCCCGGCGGGGAGAGCAACAGCGTGGACACGGTTCCTTCCGGGCGGAACACCTGCTCCGCTGCCTCCCAGCCGATGCCCTGGACCGGGTGCGCGATGCGCAGGCACAGGGAGGAAAGCGCCCGGTAGCCGTGGATCTTGCCCTCCCGCAGGTCCACCGTGCCGGTGACGCCCAGCCGGTGGCCCCCTTTCAGGGGCAGAAAACCCTGGCAGAGCTTTTCCACCGCCGCGTGGTAGCTGGCGCAGGTGGCGATCTCCAGGGTCATGCGCAGGTCGTCCGCCGTCAGCTCCAGAGGCTTGCCCAGCAGCAGCACAGGGGCCTCCCGCCCGTCCGCGCCGCAGAGGGCGAAGGGCCGTCCGGCCCGCAGCCGCAGTTCCTCCGGGTCCTGGCCGCAGGCCAGCGCTGCCAGGCGCAGCTCCCGGGGCAGAAACGCCGCCGCCTGTTCCAAAGGCGTCGCCAATGTGACCCCCTCCTCGTTGTGGTATGGGACAATCTATGTGGCAAGGCGCAAAAAAGAACGCGCCACCTCGCAGCACGCTCTTTTTTAATGTGGTCTGAATAGATGGATTTGGATGGTTGCTCTCATTCCTCCGGGTCGGGGACAAACCCGTTCAGGTAGTATGACCCCATGGTGAACCGCTTGTCATAGGTCAGCTCCTTGCCCAGGCAGGGCAGCGGCTCCCAGGCGTTGGCCGCCTCCTCGCTCTCGAACTCCACCTCCGCGTAGGAAAAGGCCCCGTGGTCTACTTCGGAACACTCCAGCACATGGCCGTCGGGCAGGCGGTAGGCGTGGTAGTCCTTGTGGACCAGAGGCCGGTCCAGCATTCCGGCCAGCTCCTCGAACTGCGACCGTTCGATGGGGGTCTCCACCTCGTGGCGGGACAGGGTGCCCTTGCTCTTGATGCAGAGGATATAGGTGCAGTCCCCGGTGGCGCAGTTGCGGCTGCGGCGGATGCGGACGGTGACGGGGACGTTGGCCAGATAGCCCTGGTCGGTCTCCAGGTGAATCATTTCCGGGTAGTCGGTGGGAAAGGTGGTCAGCCAGAATTTGCGTTCGATTTCCATAGTGGTTTCCTCGCTTGCAGGTCGTTTTGTTGTTGCCCTAATTGTATCGAATCCGGCCCTTTCCGTCAAGGGGTTGACTGCCACCTCGATTGACCTTATAATAACTCTTGATTTTTTAGAAATTTATCAGGTCAAGGAGGTTTTCCCATGCTCACCCCATCTCTGGACAGCATCGCCAAAGAACCCCTTTATGAACAGCTCTACCGCTTCCTCCGCCGGGAGATCGAGACGGGCCGCATCCCCGCCGGGGAGCGGCTGCCCTCCAAACGGAAGCTGGCCAGCGACGCCCATCTCAGCGTGGTGACGGTGGAGACGGCCTACAGCCAGCTGGTGGCGGAGGGCTACCTGCGCAGCGAGGACCGGCGGGGGTTCTTCGTCCAGCAGGCGGCCTCCCGGCCGGAACAGGCCCAGCCCATGTCTCAACCGCTGCCCGCCTCTCCCGCGAAACCCAGTTGCCCTTACGACTTCGCCACCAACGCGGTGGACGCGGAGTTTTTTCCCTTCGCCACCTGGGCCAAGCTGACCCGGGAGGTGCTCTCCAACCGGGACAGTGCGCTGCTGTCCGCAGCCCATCCCCAGGGGGTGCCGGAGCTGCGGCAGGCCATTGTCAGCCACCTCTACCACTTCCGGGGCATCCAGGTGCAGCCGGAGCAGATCGTAGTGGGGGCCGGGTCGGAATATCTGCTCTCTCTGCTGGTCCAGCTGCTGGGCCGGGAAGGGGGGTACGCCGTGGAGGACCCCGGCTACCAGAAAACCGAGCAGATCCTCTCTCACAGCGGCGCGCAGGTGTACCCCATCCCCGTGGACGAGCAGGGGCTGCGGGTGGACCTGTTGGAGCAATCCGGCGCGCGGGTGGTCCATGTGACGCCCTCCCACCACTTTCCTCTGAGCCTTGTCATGCCGGTGACCCGGCGGCAGGCGCTGCTGGACTGGGGTTCCGCCCAGCCGGACCGGTACATCATCGAGGACGATTACGACAGCGAGTTCCGCCTCTCCGGGCGGCCCATCCCCGCCCTCCAGGGGCTGGACCGCAGCGAGCGGGTGGTCTATTTGAATACGTTTACAAAAAGCCTGGCCCCCTCCATGCGCATCAGTTATATGGTGCTCCCAGCACAACTGACCCGCCGCTACCAGCAGGAGTTCTTCTTTTACTCCTCCACCGTACCCTCCTTCGAGCAGTACACCCTGGCGCTGTTCATGGACCGGGGCCACCTGGAACGCCATATCTGGCGCACGCGCAAAAGCTACAAGGCCCGCCGAGACGCCCTGTTAAGCGCCGCAAAAAGCGAAAAATTGACGGATTTCGCGGACTTTTCCGGCGGAGACGCCGGACTGCACCTGCTGCTTAAGGTGCGCACAGAGCGGACAGAGCAGCAGCTGGTGGAGGCCGCAGACAGCGTTGGCGTCCGGGTCTATCCGCTGCGCCAGTTCTACCGGCTGCCGGTCCCGGCGTCCTATACCCCCTCCTTCGTCATGGGGTACGCCAGGATGCGGGAGGAGGAGATCCAGGAAGCGATTCGCCGTTTGGTGATAGCGTGGAAAACGTTCTGAATCATCGCGCAGAACTTTTGGTATTTCACTTTTCATAAGTCGCAGGCCGCCGCCGGGGCTTATGGAAAGTGAAATTATTTTTCTGTTATAGAAGTAACATTTTGTTACTAAATTTCTGCTGCTTCCCCAAATTCCATTGCAAAAATCTCATTTTTTTAGGCATTTCATCCTGTCTATTGTTTCCATTTGCCCTTTTTTGTTCAATTTTTACTTGACAAAGGCGGTTTTTAATTATATAATGCAAGAGCGTTAAGAATTGTAACAAAAATTACAAAGCGTAACCAAATCACAACGGAGCGTTTTCGCTCTGTTTCTGTGGAGGTCTATGTATGATTCAACCCGATTCTGCGGCGGCTGCGAAACGTCTGGCCGGACTTGTGCTTCGTCTCGTCGCCGTCTTTGCCCTCGTGCTGGTGCTGGTCCTTGTGCTCGCAAACCCCGCGAAGGCCAAAAACGTTTACAACATCCAAGCTGACTCCGACACCTACACCATCGAAACCACAGCGGAGGAGGTGGACGAGGTTTTGGACGAGGCCGGGGTCGACGTCAGCGCTACCGACACCATCGACACCCAGGAATCTGAGGACGCTGTAGACGTGTCCATCACCCGCGCCGAATATGCCACCTTGACTGTGGATAAGACCCTCTCCACCGTTCTCCTCCAGGAGGGCGACACCGTGCAGGATGTTCTCTCCCGCCTGAATGTGGAGCTGGGCGAAAACGACATCGTCTCTATGGACCTGGACGCAACCGTCAGCGGCGGAGACTCCATCGTGATCAACCGGGTGGAGATCAGCTATTATGACGAGGTGGAAACCTCCGCCTACGACACCGCCCGCGTGGCCGACCCTGACAGCTACATCGGCACCGAGTACATCAAGCAGGAGGGCGTAGCCGGGACCGTCACCTATACTTATGAGAAGAAAATCATCGACGGCGGTGAGCCGATCATCACCCTGGTGAACACCGAGACCACCGATATGGTCACCGAGATCACCGCCTACGGCACCAAGGTCTATTTCTCCGGCCTCAGTTCCCTGAGCGCCTCCAGCGTCTACATGACCAACAAGGACGAGGAACAGGGCACCGTCACCATGTCTGACGGCAGCACCTACGGCTACAGCGCGGTGGAGACCTACACCGCCACCGCCTACACCTCCAGGTCCGGCAAGCACACCTCCACCGGGCGCACCGCTCAGGTGGGCGTGGTCGCGGTGGACCCCTCCGTCATCCCCTATGGGACCCGGATGTATATCACCAGCGGCAGCATCGTCTACGGCGTCTGCGTGGCCGGGGACTGCGGAGTCAAGGGCAAGACCATTGACCTGTATTACGATTCCTCCTCCCAGTGCTATTCCTTCGGCCGCCGGAGCTGCACCGTCTACTTCCTGTATTGACAACGTACCCTCTCCCCTCCCATGCTGTGACACGTTCATGGTGGGGGAGGTTTTTTCTATCCCGGCTTTGCTGCCGCAGAAAAACATTTGACAAAAGTGCTGTTCTATCGTATCATCATGTTAGAAACCAAAAGCAAGGAGGTATCCGCCATGAAAATCGAAACCACCCTCCCCATCAACAACGGCACCGAGCTTTACCTGGTCAAGGACACCGTCACCCGCCCCAGAGCTGCGGTGGTCATCGTCCACGGGCTGTGCGAGCACCAGGGCCGGTATGATTACGTGGCCGCCCGGCTCAACGCCCAGCAGCTCAACGTCTACCGGTTCGACCACCGAGGCCATGGCCGCTCCGGCGGCAAGCGGGTCTATTACGACGACTGGAAGGAGATCAGCGACGACGTGAACTCTGCCGTTGAGCTGGCGGCCCGGGAGAATCCCGACCTGCCGGTCTATGTGGTGGGCCACAGCATGGGCGGCTATGCCACGGCCTGCTTTGCCACCCGGTTCCCCGGCAAGGCGGCGGGCATCGTCCTCTCCGGCGCTTTGACCCGGTACAACAACCCGCTGATGGGCCAGCTGCCTATCGCGGCCCCGGCGGACACCTACGTCCCCAACGCCCTGGGAGACGGCGTCTGCTCTGACCCGGCGGTAGGCGAAGCCTACACGGCGGACCCCTACGTGGAGAAGCAAATTTCCGTGGGCCTGATGAACAGCCTTGCCGGTGGCGTTGCTTACCTGAAAGAGAACCCCGCTCGGTTCACCGACCCGGTCCTCATCCTCCACGGACAGAACGACGGCCTGGTCAGTCCGCTGGACTCCCTCCAGCTCTACGCGGAGATTGCGTCCCAGGACAAGGCCCTGCGGGTCTACGCCGGGATGTGCCACGAGATCTTCAATGAGTTCGACAAGGACGAGCCTATCGGGGATATGATCGCCTGGTTGAATAAGCGTATCTGACAAGCTCCCCTCCCCTACCGGGACATGACTCCTTTGACACTCTGCAAAAAACACGGCGCCGACGCGCCGTGTTTTTTATCCAACAGTCAAACTTTTTTGACCCGTCAGTCAAATTTTTTTAACCCGGATATTGACGAAAGCCCCCGAAAGGACGTATAATGAAGCGTTATGTACTGTGGCTTTTCCCACAGTGGACCGGATACACTGCAAGGATTTCCCCTTTTGCGGTTATAATGAGAGAACAAACATCATTTTGGAGGTTTATCGTTATGAAAGGTTTCCACCGACAGATCACCGCGCTGCTTCTGGCGTTTTCCCTCTGTCTCTCCCTGCTGACCGGCTGCGCCGGAGGCGGCGGCTCCGCTTCTGCGGATACCAGCGCCGACAGCGTCGCTGCCGAGGCCAGTGCCACTGCGGAGGTCGCGGAGGACGATACCAGCGCTGACAGCTCACAAGAGCAGGAGGACCCCGCCGACGCCTCCGGCAGCGCGGACAGCTCCACAAGCGCGGATGCGGAGGAGACAAGCGTGGTCTCCGGCACCTACGACTACACCGTGCAGATGGACGTGACCAACGTGGATTTCGACGCCCTCAGCGCCCTGAGCAACGAGAGCCTGTCCTACGGGTTCAGCAACAGTAACCGAGACGAGCTGAACCGCCCCGACGGCATCTACTACTACGACAACTACTACAGCCAGTACAACGGCTACACCCACATCGACACCGAGGAGAAAATCATCTACCTGACCATGGACGAGGGGTACGAAAACGGCTGCACCCCGGACATCCTGGACACCCTGAAAGAGAAGGGCGTCACCGCCGTCTTCTTCATCACCAAGCAGTTTTATGACGAGCAGCCCGACCTGGTGCAGCGGATGATCGACGAGGGCCACATTGTGGGCAACCACACCTGCGCCCACCCCTCCGGCGGTATGCCCCAGCTGGG
>JAJPXY010000032.1 GCA_021205205.1 Clostridiales bacterium | reverse complement strand
TCCGGCAGGCCCCGGCCCAGCCATGCCGCCAGCCAGACCGCCGCCATGGCAGGGAGAAGCAGCAGCAACGCCGAGAGCCACGCGCCGGTCCCGGCCCGGGCCGCCATCGCGCCGGGGACGATCTTCACCAGCGGGGAGAGCAACCCCACAAACAACAGCACCAGATATTGGCGCAGGGAAATAGATTTATCCATAAACAACTCTCCTTTGGGGATGAATCAATCTGTCTGCCTCTCCGCCAGCCGCCACTGAGGCGCGCCCCAGAAGTACCACACCGCCATCGCCAGCCCCGCCCCGGCCAGCGCCAGCCAGAGGGCCGCTTCCCGCCGCCTGCCCTCCCGCCAGAGGGACGGCAACTCCCGCCAGGCCAACAGGTCCCACAGCGCCAGATACAGCCACCTCATGCGCTGACCTCCGCCCGGGCCACGTCATAGCTCCGCTCCACAGCGGCCTCCACCTGGGCGGTCAGCTCCAGCTGAGGGAACCGCTCGTCCCAATACTCCCGCAAAGCCCCGCTCCGGGCGGGACACTGCACCCCCAGCCTGCGCCCCAGGTGGAGAAAATCCGCGTTTTCCTGTTGCGCAAGGTCTAGCAACTCCTGCAACTGTTCCTCCAGCGTCTGGGCCAGGAGCCGGTTCAGCTCCTCCTGCACCGACGGCTGACTGGGATCCGCGTCTCCCCGCAGCTCCGCCAGATCCGCAGTGACGGCGACCTGGGCCGTCACCCCTGTCAGCGTGTCCCCCTCCCACTGGGGCTGCCAACGGGTCTCTGCGCCGGTAAGCCGCAGTCCAACAAGGCTCCCGTCGGAGAGCGTCGCTTCCACCGCGCCGTTTTTCGCCTGACCGAGCAGAATCGCCGCCGCCCGGGACTGCTCCCCGGTCAGTTCGCCGCCCAGCTGTTCCTCCCGGAACCAACACAGATGGTCGCAGACGATGGTGGTCTCCCCTTCCTCCTCCTGCAAGGCCGCCACGGGGAGCAGGGCGCAGCCGTTGTCCGCCAGGTCGATGAGGAAATCCCGCAGCGTTACGGGCCAACCCTGGGAGGTCAATTTCATGTCCCGGGCGACAGAGTCCAGCCGCTCCGTGGCGGACTGCGACGCGCTGGCCGTCTCGGTCAGCAGCTCCGCCGCCCGGCCCTCCGTCACGGCGTAGAGGTCAATGTCCATCCGCATTTCAAAATCCCGCTGGATAAAATCCAGCAGGTAACTCCCCGCCTGTTCCTGCAGGTCGGCGCTGAGCAGACACTGGCTGACGTGGCCGTAGGAGACGTAGCCGTCCCCGTAGGTCTGCATGGTCAGGCAGGCGGAGAACACTGTGGGGGCCTCCCAGGTCAAAATCGTGGGCGGCTGGGCCTCCGCGCCCTCGTCGCCCGGCTGCACGTCCCCCGCCACCGTCACCGCCACCCGGGCCTCCTCCCCCGGGTCCAGGGCCATGGTGCGCATGAGCTGGACGTCGGTGATGTCCCGGCCCTCCGGGAGAAAACTAGTTTGGCAGCCAGTCAGAGGCAGGAGCAGCGCGGTCAAAATCGCAGCGGCGCTATATCGTTTCAAGGCGGTTCACCTCATGTTCAATGGTATATCATCGGCAAAAACGTTGTCTCACTTCTGCCGCCGCCGGTTCTCCGGTCGCAGCGACAGCTCCCGCAGCTTCACCTCCGGGATGGGCTGGCGGAACACGGCGTGTCCCTCCACCTGCTGCCCGGCGTCGGCGGCGAAGGGCGTTAGGTAGGCCAGGCCGAAGCTCTCCATCCCCGCCAGGTGGCAGACCAGCGCCGCCAGCGCCGTCACCACGCCGAACAGCCCCGCTATGCTGGCCGCCAGCGCCACCAGGAACCGCCAGATGCGCAGGGCGTTTGCCAAATCCTGATTGGGCAGAGTGAACCCGGCGATGCCCGCCGCCGCCACCACGATGACCACCGCCGGGGAGAGGATCTTCGCGTCCACCGCCGCCTGGCCCACCACCAGCCCGCCGATGATAGAGACGGTCTGGCCGATGGTCTTGGGGAGCCGCAGCCCCGCCTCCTGCAAAATCTCGAAGGCCAGCAGGAGCAGCAGCACCTCGAAGGGTGTGGCAAAGGGAACGTTCTGCTTGCTGGCGATGATGGACGTGGCCAGCTTGGTGGGGATCATCTCAAAGTGGAAGGAGGCCACGGCGATATAGAACCCCGGCAGCAGCAGCGTCACCAACAGGCAGAGATACCGCAGGGTCAGCAGCGCCCCGCTGATGGTCCAGTGGTACATCTGGTCCTGGGGGGCCTGTAAAAACTGGGCGATGTTCCCTGGCAGCAGCCCGCCCAGGGGGATGCCCTCCAGGAGCACCCCCACCCGGCCATCCAATATCCCCCGGCAGAACCGGTCGGGCCGCTCGGTGAACACCATCTGGGGGAAGGTGGCCCCTTTGCGCTGGGCCACGTACTCCTCAAAGTCGCCGGTGGTCAGCAGGCCGTCGATGTCCACCTGCTCCAGCCGCCGCCGCACGTCCTCCACCAGCTTCCGGTTGGTCAGGCCCTCCAGCCACACCAGGTCCACGGGCGTCCGGCTCTCCCGGCCCACGGTGAACTCCTCGATTTGAATGTTAGGGGAGCGCAGGTGCCGCCGCAGCAGACTGGTGTTGGTGCGCAGGCTCTCCACGAAGGAGTCCTTGGCCCCCTTGGCGGCCACCTCGTCCTCCGGCGCCTGGACGGAGCTCTTTTCCTCGGTGCCCACGTCGCAGGTCAGCACCCCGCCCGCGCAGAAAACCGCCGCCGACCCGGCCACCAGCTGCTCCGCCACGTCATCTAAGGTATGTTGCTCCTGGACGTTCAGGTTCCACACGCCGCCCTCCAGCACCTGGCGCAGCTCGTCCAGCTGCTCCTCCGTCGGTCCGGCGGCCAGCGGGCGGATGACGTAGTCGTTGAGCCGCTCACTCTTCACCATGCCGTCCAGCCAGCACAGGCGGAACCGCGCCCCCGTCCGGGCGGAGACCACGGTTCGGCTGGTGAAGTCGGCGCAGCCGGAGAAGATCTGTTCCACGTTTTCAAAGGTCAACTCTCCGGGAAACTGCGTCTGCTGTTCCGGGTGAAAAGGAGTTTTGCCCCGCCGCTGTCCAAAAAATCCCATTATACCCTCTCCCCCTTCGGTTTTTCGCCGTCCCGCCCTGGGACCGCTTTCGTCCTTCCCACTTCACTTTTGGTTTGCAGCGCCTGGCTACAGGGAGAAGCGCAGCTTCGGAAGTGCCGCTTGACGGCAACAGCTAAAAGCGAAGCGCCAACGGTTTCTCTCTCCGCAGTATCTCCCGGTGGGCGGGAAGTATACCAGCGGAGGGAAAGGAAAATAGTCCCATATTCACTTTTGCGCCGGGAAGGGTGCGGCGCGTGAAACGGTTCAACCATCCTCTTGCGGCCCGAAGGCGAGTTTTTCGCCTGTTTCGGGGGCATTTTCTCACCTATTTTTTAAATTTGTACGGTTTTATCGGTTGGCAAATTCCTCCGCCATGCTAAAATAGGGAAAAGAAAAACAGGTTTCATAAGGCGGCTCTGTCGAGCCGTTTGCCATGCAGAGGGGAGGGGCCGCCGTGACCCGCGAGGAAGCTTTCGAATTTTTGGACCGCACCGCCCGGGGCATTGCGGAGACCTTCGGCAGCAGTTGCGAGACGCTGGTACACGATATGTCGGTCCCCTCTCACCCCATCCTGGCCATCTACAACGGCCAGGTCTCCGGGCGCAAGGTCGGCTCCACCATGGATATTTTGGGCAACCAGTCCGAGCTGGACGAGGAGGCCCTGAAAACCGACTTCGTCAACCTCTACGCCACCACCCCCTCCGGCCAGCAGATCAAAAGCTCCACCTTCCACATGATCGGGGAGGACTACAACCTGGCCCTGGGCATCAACTTCGACTACAGCTCGCTGGTGTTCGCCAACCGGGTGCTGGTGGACCTGATGAGCGCCGACGCGGACCTAAAATCCGCCCTGTGGTCGGGCAGCGACTTCCAGCTCTCCGAGCTGTTCGACGAGTGCCTCTCCGCCGTGGGCAAGCCCGTCCACGCCCTCGGCAAGCCCGACCGGCTCAAGATCATCGCCCTGCTCCAGCAGAAGAACGCCTTCTCCTTCCAGAAGGCCGTCCCCTACGTGGCCCAGCGGCTGGGTGTCTCCCGCTATACGGTGTACAAATACCTCTCCGAACTGGATCGCAAGCGGGAGCAGCCGGAGCCGTAAGCCCGGCCCTCAAGCTTCGCCTTTGGGAACTTTCACGGAAAATCTGCCCGAAATTTTGTTGAGGTTGCACCATTGACTTTTTCCGGTGTTTCTGCATAGAAGAAAAAATTGCGTAAACTGCCCCAAAAGCGCTGATTTTCTGTTGCTTTTTCGGCAAAAATGGAATAGAATAAGAGCAGCTTGCAAAGGGGCGTGAATCATGCCGCACATTGTTTTGCTGGAGCCGGAGATCCCTCAGAACACCGGCAACATCGCCCGGACCTGCGCCGTCACCGGGTGCAGCCTCCATCTCATCCACCCGCTGGGCTTCGAGGTCTCGGAGAAATGGGTGCGCCGGGCCGGTCTGGATTACTGGAGCCGGGTCAGCGTCACCGAATACGAAAATTTGGACGACTTTTTCGCCCTCTGCCCGGAGGCGGCGGAGGACCTGTGGCTGGCCTCCAGCAAGGCCCCTCAGAGCTACACCGAACCCCACTACTCCCCGGACTGCTGGCTGCTCTTTGGCAAGGAGACCGCCGAGCTGCCTCAGTGGCTGCTGGACAAGCATTTCTCCCGCTGCGTCCGCATCCCCATGCTGCCCGACGTGCGGTGCCTGAACCTGAGCAACGCCGTGGCGGTGATGACCTACGAGGTGCTGCGGCAGAACGATTTCCCCGGCCTGACCGGCGTGGGCGCCACGGGCGGCAACCCCACTCCCTGATGGCGCGGCTTTCCCCCTGTTAAATATGCCCTCGGGCTTTCTGGGGCTTATTTAATCATAAATTCTCTCTAACACATGGCAAGGAAGGAGCAATTTTTATGAATTACAACAAGAAAACCGTCACCGACATCGACGTAGCCGGCAAGAAAGTCCTGCTGCGCTGCGACTTCAACGTCCCCATGGCCAAGGACGGCTCTGGCGTCATCACCGACGACAAGCGCATCCGTGCCGCTCTGCCCACCACCCAGTACCTGCTGTACCAGAACGCTGCCGTCATCGCCTGCTCCCATATGGGCAAGCCCAAGGGCGAGTGGAAGCCCGAGCTGTCCATGAAGCCCGTGGCCGCCCGTCTGTCCGAGCTGCTGGGCAAGGAGGTCATCCTGGCCGCCGACATCGTGGGCGAGGACGCCCAGGCCAAGGCCGCCGCCCTCCAGCCCGGCCAGATCCTGCTGCTGGAGAACCTGCGCTACGACAAGGGCGAGACCAAGAACGACCCCGCCTTCGCCAAGGCTCTGGCTGACCTGGCCGGTCCCGATGGCGTCTATGTCTCCGACGCCTTCGGCACGGTCCACCGCGCCCACGCCTCCACCGCTGGCGTCGCCGCCTATCTGCCCGCCGTGTCCGGTTTCCTGATCCAGAAGGAGCTGGAGATCATCGGTGGCGCGCTGGCCGCCCCCAAGCGTCCTCTGGTCGCCATCCTGGGCGGCTCCAAGGTCTCCTCCAAGATTGGCGTCATCAACAACCTGCTGGAGATCGCTGACACTGTCATCATCGGCGGCGGCATGGCCTACACCTTCGCGGCCGCTCAGGGCGGCACTGTGGGCGACTCCCTGCTGGAAGCCGACTGGGAAGACTACGCCAACGAGATGGTCAAAAAGGCCGCCGACAAGGGCGTGAAGCTGCTGCTGCCCACCGACACCGTGGCCGCCAACGCCTTCGCCCCCGACGCCGACAGCCAGGTGGTCCCCACCGGCGCGATCCCCGACGGCTGGCAGGGTCTGGACATCGGGCCTGACACCGTCAAGGCTTACTGCGACGCCGTGGCCGACGCGGGTACCGTCATCTGGAACGGCCCCATGGGCGTGTTCGAGTTCGACAAGTTCGCCGTGGGCACCAAGGCCGTGGCCGAGGCCCTCAGCAAGACCGACGCCATCACCATCATCGGCGGCGGCGACTCCGCGGCCGCTGTCCAGCAGCTGGGCTACACCGAGAAGATGACCCACATCTCCACCGGCGGCGGCGCTTCCCTGGAGTTCATGGAAGGCAAGGAGCTTCCTGGTGTAGCTGCGTTGCTCGACAAGTAAGACTTGTCGAGCCAAACGTGCCAGTGGCACGTTTGAGCAGCGCATGGGATTCCCGCGCCGAAGGCGCTTCCTCTATTCCGCCGCGTTGTTGGACAAATAAAACTTGTCTAACCAAACGTGCCGGTGGCACGTTTGCGCCGCGCATGGAATCAATGCGCCGCAGGCGCTTCCTTGATTCCGCCGCACTTCTCGACAGATAAATTTGTCCAGCCAAGCCTGCCAGTGGCATGTTTGCGCTGCGCTTGGGATTCCTGCGCCAAACGCATTTCCACATTCCGCCGCGTTGGCGGAACGCACGCACTTCAACTGAGCGGCGTCTGCCTCTGCACCGCCGCCCCCACAACAGCAAACGACCCACAATTCCCCTATTTTCGCAACATTTTCAGGGGGATGGCCCCGCCATCCCCCTTTTCCCTTTCAGGCAGGAAGGAAAGGAGCCGCCAGCGCGGCGGGCACGTCCCGCCCAGGCGTTCCAAAAAGGCCGGATTTGTCGGCCCATCTCATGTGTTGATTCCCCTCCCTCTGCGGAGCGAGGTTTTCAATAGGCAGAGCGGCCCTAGGGCGCAGCTCTGTCGTCAAATCCAAACTTCTGCTGGCCGGAAACCGGCCAAATAGCGCAAAAAACAGAAAGAGGTATCAAATTATGAACAGAAGATATCGTAAGACCCTGATCGCAGGCAACTGGAAGATGAACAAGACCGCTTCCGAGACCAAGGCCTTTGCCGACGAGCTGAAGACCATGCTGCCCAAGGCCAAGTGGTGCGATGTTCTGGTCTGCGTCCCCTATGTCAACATCCCCGCCGCCCAGAAGGCGTTCAAGGACACCCGCGTCATGGTGGGCGCGGAGAACGTCTCCGAGTACGAGAAGGGCGCTTATACCGGCGAGGTCTCCGCCGCCATGCTGAAGGACCTGGGCGTCAAGTACGTCATCGTGGGCCACTCCGAGCGCCGCCAGTATTGGAACGACACCGACGTCATCGTCAACAAGAAGGCCCTGGCCGCCATCGAGGCCGGTCTGTATCCCATCATCTGCGTAGGCGAGAGCCTGGAGCAGCGTGAGCTGGGCATCACCAAGGAGCTGATCGACCTGCAGGTCAAGACCGCCCTGGCCAACGTCCCCGCCGACAAGATGCGCCATGTGGTCATCGCCTACGAGCCCATCTGGGCCATCGGCACCGGCCGCACCGCCACCGCCGAGCAGGCCAACGAGGTCAACCAGGAGATCCGCACCGTCATCCGCAAGCTGTACGGCGCCCGCGTGGCCCGCTCCGTCACCATCCTCTACGGCGGCTCCATGAACGACCAGAACGCCGAGGAGCTGCTGGCCCAGCCCGACGTGGACGGCGGCCTCATCGGCGGTGCCTCCCTGGTCCCCACCAAGCTGACCACCATCATCAACGCCGCCAACCAGGAGTGATTCTGTCCGTGCGGTAACGTACTGCCCGGCGGTTCCTCCGTCGGGCAGCGTTTGTCAAACTGGGGTGAGACCCGACCCAAAAGCGGGTATTTTCGAGGGGTACGGCGGCGCGCCGCGCCCACTGAATGGAAAAGAGGCTATCAATGAAAACTCCCACTACCCTTATCATCATGGACGGCTTCGGCCTGACCGACCACACCGAGGGCAACGCCGTCTACCATGCCCAGAAACCCAACCTGGATAAAATCTTCGCGGAGAACCCCCACAGCCGCCTGTCCGCCTCCGGCCTGGACGTGGGCCTGCCCGACGGGCAGATGGGCAACTCCGAGGTGGGCCACACCAACATCGGCGCGGGCCGCGTGGTGTTCCAGGACCTGCCCAAAATCACCAAGGCCATCAACGAGGGGACCTTCTTTGAGAATCCCGTCTACGTGAAGGCCATGACCGCCGCCCGTGACGCCGGTACCGCCGTCCACATCTACGGCCTGATGTCCGATGGCGGCGTCCACTCCCACATCACCCACATCCAGGCCGCCGTCAAGATGGCCCACGACCTGGGCTGCCAGAAAATTTTCGTCCACTGCTTCATGGACGGCCGTGACGTGCCCCCCACCTCCGGCAAGGGCTATGTGGCCCAGATGAAGGAGACCTGCGACCAGTACGGCGCGAAGATCGCCACCATCTCCGGCCGTTACTACGCCATGGACCGGGACACCAACTGGGACCGGGTGGAGCGCTCCTACAAGGCCATGGTCTACGGCGAGAGCGAACAGCGCTTCATCGACGACCCCGTGGGGGCCATGCAGGCCAGCTATGACGCGGGCGTCACCGACGAGTTCGTTATCCCCGTCATCACCGCTGAGAACGCCGAAATCGGCGAGGGCGACAGCATCATCTTCATGAACTTCCGCCCCGACCGCGCCCGGGAGATCACCCGCACCTTCGTGGACCCGGACTTCTCCGGCTTCGAGCGGAAGAAGGGCTTCTTCCACGTCAACTACGTCTGCACCACCTCCTACGACGCCACCATGCCCAACGTGGAGATCGCCTATCCCAAGGAGCATCTGAACAACATCTTCGGCGAGTATATCTCCAACCTGGGCCTGACCCAGCTGCGCATCGCCGAGACCGAGAAATACGCCCATGTCACCTTCTTCTTCAACGGCGGCGTGGAGCAGGTGTTCCCCGGCGAGGACCGCTGCCTCATCGCCTCCCCCAAGGTGGCCACCTACGACCTGAAGCCCGAGATGTCCGCCTACGAGGTCTGCGACAACTGCGTGGAGCGCATCCTCTCCGGCAAGTATGACGTCATCATCCTGAACTACGCCAACTGCGACATGGTGGGCCACACCGGCGTCTACGAGGCCGCCCGCCTGGCCGTGGAGACCGTGGACAAGTGCGTGGCCCGGGTGGTGGAGGCCACCGCCAAGATGGGCGGCGTCTCCCTCATCACCGCCGACCACGGCAACGCCGAGCGGATGCTCCAGCCCGACGGCGTCAAGCCCTACACCGCCCACACCACCAACCTGGTCCCCTTCTGCATCGTCGGCGCCGACGTGAAGCTGCGGGACGGCCGCCTGGCCGACATCTGCCCCACCATGCTGGACCTGATGGGGCTGGAGAAGCCTGCGGAAATGGACGGCGAGAGCCTGATTTGCAAGTAAAAACCGCCCAAAATCCTCTATAGCGATACAAAACCGTCCGAATACCCCCTGTGTTCGGACGGTTTTTGTTTTTGGTTCTATGTCAAGAGTTGGGGTAGAGAAAAATAACCCGCAAAAATAGTG
>JAJPXY010000089.1 GCA_021205205.1 Clostridiales bacterium | reverse complement strand
GAGCGAAAGGGCTCAACCTGTTAGCGCTCCAAAAGGTGTGCGTTGGGCCCCGCTCGCGTAATTCAAAAAATCTATAAGGTGCTGAAGGTGCTCACCTTTTGGGGGCCCTTTTGCTCACATTTTTATTTGACAAACACAAGGTTAGGCTACCTCTTTCGGGCGCCTAACCTTCGCTTTTTGTGAGGGAGTGTTTTGCAACGCTTCCATTGCTTGCCACAATAGGTGTACTTGAAAACAGGGGTAGAGAAACCGTACTGTTCCACGGTTCGTTAAGGTACGATGGAGAGGGAATCAGTCTGTTGAGGCATCGTCTCCGTTTGCTATCGCCGGGATGATCACACCGTTTCACTTTCAGTTTTTTTCTGTCGCTCCTGTTCCGCCTGGATGGCGTCCAGCTCGATGCGGTTCTGCACCAGATGCTGGTACATGGCGTTGGCCGCGGCCTCCCCGTCGTGGGCGGTGATGGCGTCGTCGATGGCCCGGTGGCCGATGATGGTCTCCGACAGCAGACGGTTGCCGTTCAGGGTGCCGAACAGCTCCACCGAGTAGGTGATGATGGGGATCAGCTTGGGCACCACCAGGTTGTGGGTACACTGGGCGATGCTGGTGTGATATTCCATGTCTCTGGGCAGATGGTTCCGCCCGGCGAGGATGTCCTCCTCCACCAGCAGACAGTTTTTGTGCATTTGGGCGATGTCCTCGTCTGTGCCCCGCTGGGCGGCGACGCGGGCCATCCACGGCTCGATGACCGTTCGCACCTCCAGCAGGTCCATGGCCAGCTTGAGCTGGTCGGGGTAGTAGGCGAACCCCAGGGGGTCGTCGATTTGGCCGGGGTTGTTGGCGATATAGGTCCCCTTGCCCCGGCGAATTTCCAGCACGTTGCGGGCCACCAGCAGCTTGACGGCCTCCCGCACGCTGCCCCGGCCCACGTTGAGCTGGGTGGCAAGCTCGAACTCGTTGGGGATTTTGTCCCCGCTGGTCAGCTGGTGGTCGATAATCAGCTGGGAGATTTGGTCCGCCACCTTTTCTGGTAGCGTCTGCTCGGTCTGCTGTATACTCTCAAATTGTGAGCGATCCATTTTATCATCGGTTCCTTTCCGTGTGGCACGCCAAGCGCACGTCTGACGTCCCTTGACACTATTATACACGAACTGGGGACCGCCTGCAAGCAGATTTCACCAGTGTAAAGCGTTTCCGTTCGAAATAACGCCTCAATTCCCGCTGATTTCGTGAAATAAAGGACGCCCTCCTTTTTGGGGAAGGCGTCCTTTTTCTGGGGGAAAGATTTCTGCTTAGAAAGAGAGTTCCTTACACCAGGCCCGGCAGCACGCCCTGGAACAGGCTCAGGATGCAGACGAAGATGAGGATAGCAACACCGGCTACGAAGCCGCCCAAGGTCCAGCCCCGGATGGTGTCGTTGATGTCGATGTGGAAGAAGCGGTTGATGGCCCAGAAACCGGAGTCGTTGGGCAGGGACAGGCCGATGCCGCCGGCGCACACAGCGATGGCGCACAGGATGGGGGAGACGGAGGAGGTCATGGCGGCGCTGGCAACGATGGCGGAGGTGGTGGTCAGGGCAGTGGTGGTGGAGCCGGTGGCGCAGCGCAGCACCTGAGCGATGACGAAGCACATGATGAGGATGGGCATATGGAAGCCCTGGAGGGTGTCGGTGATGTAGGTGGCGATGCCGGAGGCCTTGAGGATGCCGCCGTAAGCGCCGCCCGCGCCGGTGATGAGCAGGATCAGGCCGACGGTGTCCGCGCCGTCGCTCATGATCTCAGTGATGGAGCGCTTCAGGTACTTGCGGGAGATGAACGCGCCGTACAGCACACCGATGACCATAGCCACGTTTTTGTCGCCCAGGAAGGTCAGCACGGTCAGGACAGTGCCCTCACTGAGGAAGAAGGAGGAGAAGCTGCCCAGCAGAATCAGCACGATGGGGACCAGCAGGATGCTCAGAGCCTTGCCGCCGCTCATGCTGTCGGCGTCGCCCTCGACGTTGCCGTCGTCCTCGGCCAGGTCGGAGAAGTCCCAGGTCTTGCCGGACTTCTGGTCCATCTTGTTCAGGATGCCGCCGTAGACAATGCCGCCCACAGCC
This sequence comes from Clostridiales bacterium, assembly GCA_021205205.1. Taxonomy (GTDB): domain Bacteria; phylum Bacillota; class Clostridia; order Oscillospirales; family Oscillospiraceae; genus Onthomonas. The sequence goes on along the minus strand of JAJPXY010000089.1, from coordinate 7,332 downwards.
ATGCCCACAAAGGCGGAGATCAGCGCGTAGGGGAAGAACAGGCCCACGTTGATGCCCATGTTGGCGGCCACGGCCAGGGGAGGCGCGGTGGGCAGCACCAGGGCGAAGGTGCAGGTGGTAGCCACGGAGATGATGCCGGCGTAGGCGGCCATGGAGTAGTGGGTCTTGCGGGACAGGGCGCGGATCATGTGGGAGAACATGATGTAGACCACGTCGCCAAAGACGGGGATGCCGGTGATGAAGCCCGCGCAGGCCACCGCGAACTGGGAGCGGTCCGCGCCGAGGGTTTTCAGAATGGCGTTACAGATGTTGTTGATGCCGCCGGACTCATACATGAACATACCCAGCATGACGCCCAGGCCGGTGACCATGCCGATGCTGCCCAGGGTGGAGCCGAAGCTGTCCTGGATGATGGTGGTGATGCCGCTGGTGACAGTGCCGTCGGCGGCGGTGACGGAGACAAGGGGCATACCGCAGGCGATGCCGGTGCCGATGGCCGTGACCAGGATGGCCACAAATGCGTTCAGCTTCAGCTTCATGATGCAGAACAGCAGGACCGCAATGGAGATGATGAAAATGACCATTAACATGAGAGATGAACCTCCTCTTTCTTTTGCGCAGCCAACTGGCGGCTTTGTCAACGGGCGGGGCCTCCGCCGCCGGCGTCCCGGCGGAGGGCAGCCCCGTGAGGGAGAGGCGGTTCCCGTCGCCAGCCCTCGGTTGCTAACCACGCTAAAAACATAACACGTCATACGTCCAATGTCAAAAGGTTTTTTGCAAAAAATGAAATCTTTGGCGAGTTGAACAGAAAAACCGGTTAAAATTTGTGCATAAGTGCCAAACAAAGAGGGCGTTTTCTCTCCTTTTCCCTTTGTTTTATAAAAAGATGTGGGGCGGGCGGCCTTGAGCGTTTTTCACAAAAAAACCGCGCAAAATCTGGAGGAACTCACAGTTGAAACATCGGACGTATGATGTTATAATGAGCGCAATTCCAGAGAGACGCCGTTCACCGACGGAACAAACCACGTTCCCACCCTGACCACGTTCCCAGTTCCCGCGTTTCGCCCGGCTCCGGCTCTGGAACACTTTGAATCGACAACTGCGTTTCGAAAGAAGGTATTGCATACAATGAAAGCCATCAAATTTGAAAAGCCCTGGTCCGTGGCCTGTGTGGAGACGGAAAAGCTCGTCCCCGGCCCGGGGCAGGCGCTCATCCGCGTCATGGCCGCCGGTATCTGCGGCAGCGACATCGGCGCGTTCCGCGGCACCAACGGCCTGGTGTCCTACCCCCGGGTCATCGGCCACGAGCTGGCCGGTATCATCGAGTCCGTCCCGGAGGACAACCCCAAGGGCTTCCGGGTGGGGGACCGGGTCATCGTGGACCCCTACCTCTACTGCGGCCACTGCTACCCCTGTTCCATCGGCCGCACCAACTGCTGCACCGACCTCCATGTGCTGGGCGTCCATGTGGACGGCGGCATGGCGGAGTACTTCTGCCACCCGGCGGATATGCTGGTCAAGGTGCCGGACGGCATGGACTGGGTCCCCGCCGCCATGGCGGAGCCGCTGACCATCTCCCTCCACGGCGTCCACCGGGGCGGCTTGAAGGCGGGCGAGTACTGCGCCATCTACGGCGCAGGACCCATCGGCCTGCTGGCGGGCATGGTGGCGGAGGCCTACGGCGCCCACGCCATCCTCATCGACCTGGTGCAGGAGCGGCTGGACTTCGCCAAGAGCTGCGGCGTGGAGTACATCGTCAACTCCGCCAAGGAGGACCCGGAGGCCGTGGTGCGGGAAATCACCGGCGGCGACATGGCCCAGCTGGTGATGGAGTGTACCGGGGCCAACGAGTGCATCCGCCGCTCCCTGGACCTGGTCTCCAACGCGGGGCGCATCACCTTCACCGGCTGGCCCAAGAAGGAGACCTCTCTGCCCACCGACGTGTTCACCCGGAAGGAGATTGACATCCGGGGGGCCAGGACCAGCGCCGGGGAGTTCGAGGAGGCGGTGGAGCTGATTTGCTCCGGCAAAATCGACGTGCTGAAGCTGCTGACCAAGACCATCTCCCTGGAGGAGGCCCCCGAGACCATCATCGACATCGAGAAGCATCCCGGCAGCTACATGAAGGTGGTCGCCGTCATGCCCTGACGGGGGCGCGCCATGAAGGAACTCTATCTGACCGAGGAGGTTCGGGGCATCACCCCGGCCCAAATCGAGGAGATGACCGACGCGCTGCTGGCCCAGTGGCCCGGCGTGAAGAAGGTCCTCATCATCCCGCCGGATTACACCCGCTGCTACTCCTGCGCGGGGATTTTGACCCAGGTGCTGTACCGGAAGTTCTCCCCCACCGCCACCGTCCACGTCATGCCCGCGCTGGGCACCCATATGGCTATGGACCAGCGGGAGCTGCGGGCCTTCTTCGGGGACGTGGTTCCCGACGAGGCCATCCTGGTCCACCACTGGCAGACGGACACCGTCCGGCTGGGCTACGTCCCGGCGGAGGTCTGCGCAGAAATCAGCGGCGGGCTGTTCCCGGAGCAGATCGACGTGGAGGTCAACCACCTGCTCTTTGACGGCGGCTACGACCTGATCCTCTCCGTGGGGCAGGTGGTCCCCCACGAGGTGGTGGGCATGGCCAACTACTCGAAAAACATCTTCGTGGGCACCGGCGGCCGGGAGATGATTAACAAGTCCCATATGCTCAGCGCCATCTGCGGCATGGAAAAGGCCCTGGGCGTGGTGGACAGCCCCGCCCGAAAGGTTTATGATTACGCCCAGCAGCACTTCCTCGACGGGAAACTCCCTCTGGTCTATTTGCAGACCGTCACCACCCGCCAGGGGGACGAGGTCAAGCTCCACGGCCTGTACATCGGCTCCTCCCGCCGCCCCTTCGAGCTGGCGGCGGCCCTGTCCCAGAAGCTGAACATCTGCCACCTGGAGCGGCGGGTGAAAAAGCTGGTCACCTACCTGGACCCGGAGGAGCTGAAAACCACCTGGGTAGGCAACAAGGGCATCTACCGCACCCGCATGGCGGCGGCGGACGGCGGCGAGCTGGTGGTGCTGGCCCCCGGCGTCCGGGCTTTCGGGGAAAACGAGGAGATGGACCGCATGACCCGGGCCTACGGCTACTCCGGCACCGCCCACATCCTGGAGCTGTACCGGCAGGGGGCCTTCGAGGGGCGGCTGATGAGCGCCGCCCACCTGATGCAGGGGTCCACCGAGGGGCGGTTCACCGTCACCTACGCCACCCGGCCGGAGAACCTCTCCCGGGAGGAAATCGAGAGCGTGGGCTACCAGTGGGCCAACTACGACGAAATTTCCAAACGCTACGACCCGAACACCCTCCGGGAGGGCTTCAACGTTCTGCCCGACGGCGAGGAAATTTACTACGTGGGCACCCCCGCCCTGGGGCTTTGGAAAACGGACGATTGAGAAAAACACCGAAGAAAGGATGAAAACATTATGCTGATAAGTCAGAAAATGCGGAAGCTGGCGGCGGAGATGGACCCGCTGCGCCTGGGCACCGGCTGGAAGCCGGAGGATTTGTCCAAGCCGCAGATTTTTATTGAAAGCACCTTTGGCGACAGCCACCCCGGCTCCGGCCACCTGGACAAGCTGGTGAACGCCGCCCAGGAGGGCGTGGCCGAGGCCGGAGGCTACGGCGCGCGTTACTTCTGCACCGATATGTGCGACGGCGAGAGCCAGGGCACCGACGGCATCAACTTCTCCCTTGCCAGCCGGGAGATGATTGCCAACATGATTGAAATCCAGGCCAACGCCACTCCCTTTGACGGCGGCGTGTTCATCGCCAGCTGCGACAAGGGAATGCCCGGCAACCTGATGGGTCTGGCCAGGGTCAACATCCCCTCCGTGGTCATCACCGGCGGCACCATGGCCGCTGGCCCGGAAATGCTGACCCTGGAGCAGCTGGGCATGTACTCCGCCATGTACGAGCGGGGCGAGATCGACGAAGCCCGCTTCTGCTGGGCCAAGGAGAACGCCTGCCCCAGCTGCGGCGCCTGCTCCTTCATCGGCACTGCCTCTACCATGCAGATTATGGCCGAGGCCCTGGGTCTGGCCCTGCCGGGCAGCGCTCTGCTGCCTGCCACCAGCCCCGACCTGGTGGACTACGCCCGCCGGGCGGGCAAACAGGCCGTGGCCCTGGCAACCATGGAGAACATGAAGCCCCGGGACATCGTCACCATGGACAGCTTCGAGAACGCCATCATGGTCCACGCCGCCATCTCCGGCTCCACCAACTGCCTGCTGCACATCCCCGCCATTGCTCACGAGTTCGGCCTTGAAATCGACGGCGACACCTTCGACCGGCTGCACCGGGGCGCGCACTACCTGCTGGACCTGCGGCCCGCGGGACGCTGGCCCGCCGAGTTCTTCTACTATGCCGGCGGCGTGCCCGCTATCATGGAGGAGATCCGCAGCGTGCTGCACCTGGACGCCATGACCGTCACCGGCAAGACTCTGGGTGAGAACCTGGACGAGCTGAAAGCGAACGGCTTCTATGAGCGCTGCCAGCACTGGCTGGACCAGGCCAACGCCAAATACGGAACCCATATCACCAAGGAGGACATCATCCGGCCCTTCGACAAGGCCATCGGCACCGACGGCTCCATCGCCGTCCTCAAGGGCAACCTGGCCCCGGAGGGCGCGGTCATCAAGCACACCGCCTGCCCCAAGGAGATGTTCTCCGCCGTGCTGAACGCCCGTCCCTTCGACAGCGAGGAGGCGTGCATCGACGCGGTGCTGCACCACAGAGTCCAGCCGGGAGACGCCGTCTTTATCCGGTATGAAGGGCCTAAGGGCAGCGGTATGCCCGAGATGTTCTACACCTCCGAGGCCATTTCCTCCGACAAGGAGCTGGGCCGCACCATCGCCCTCATCACCGACGGGCGGTTCTCCGGCGCTTCCACCGGTCCGGTCATCGGCCATTGCAGCCCGGAGGCTCAGGCGGGCGGCCCCATCGCCCTGGTGGAAGAGGGCGACCTGATCCACCTGGACGTGAAGGAGCGCGTGCTGGAGATCGTAGGTGTCAAGGGCGAGCGCAAAACGCCGGAGGAGATGGACGCCATTCTGGCCCAGCGGAAAAAGAGCTGGAAGCCCAAGCCGGTGAAGTACCCCAGCGGCGTGCTGCGCCTGTTCTCCGAGCTGGCCGAGTCCCCCATGAAGGGCGCATATCTGTCCTATGACCACATTGGGAAGAAATGAGGCACCCTATGCTTTCTCAATTTGAACTGACGTGCAAAAAAGCCCTGGTCACCGGGGGCACCCGGGGCCTGGGCTGGTCTATGGCCGAGGGCCTGATGGAGGCCGGAGCCGAGGTCGTCATCTGGGGTTCCACGGCTAAAGTGGAGGACGTGGCCCAGGCGTTCCGCCAGCGGGGCCTGGCCTGCCACGGCGTGGCGGCGGATTTGGGCGACCGGGCCTCTCTGGAGGACGGATTTCAGCGCAGCCTGGCGCTGCTGGGCGGCGATATCGACATCCTGGTCAATGCCGCCGGGGTCCAGCGGCGGCACCCCAGCGAGGATTTCCCTATGGCCGACTGGGACAACGTGTTGGCGGTGGATCTGACCGCCCCCTTCCGACTGTGCCAGCTGGCGGGCCGGGTCATGCTGGCGAAAGGTTATGGCAAAATCATCAACATCGCCTCCATGAACTCCTACTTTGGCGGGCTGACCATCCCGGCCTACGCCGCCGCCAAGGGCGGCATCGTCCAGATGAGCCGCACCCTCTCCAACGAGTGGGCGGGGCGAGGCGTCAACGTCAACGCCATCGCCCCGGGCTATATGGCCACCGAAATGACCGCCGCCCTGAACGACCCCACCAACCCCCGCTATCAGGGCATCATTGACCGCATCCCGGCCCACCGCTGGGGCACCGGCGAGGACATGAAGGGAACCTGCGTGTTCCTGGCCAGCGACGCCTCCGCTTATCTCAGCGGCGCGGTGATCCCCGTAGACGGCGGGTATCTGGGCTGCTGACCGGCCAAGACGAGACATAACAGAACAAAAGGACAGCCCGGATCTGCTACAGGTCCGGGCTGTTGGGCCTGTTGCAAAACGACAGGCTCTCGAACCAAATGTAAGTGACTATTGGTGAACACTGTGACAAGACCCATCTGAATAAAAATTGGCGACATTTTCAAATAAGGAGGTACTTACATGGAGAATCCGTTACTGGAAATTGCATTTCAGTTCTGCATGACCCTCCGCAATATCAATCAGGAGCTGAAGGATGCCATTGAGCAGGGGCAGAATTTCGCCCGCCAGTACCGGGAGGACATTTCCATTAGTCTTTCCGTGCGAACCATGATCCATAAGCTGCCTGACGCTATGATAGAATTCGCCAAACAGTATCCCGATGTGTCTGTGACGCCGAAGTTTGGCGCGGATGGACGACTGGCTGCTTTCACCTCCGGCTCTCTGGATATTCTGTTTGACCGTGAGGAGAATGTCCGCCGTGTGCCGGACATCCGGATTCATCCTTTTTACGACTGTCACTTTTATCTGATTACAAAAAATGATGACCCTTTGGCCAGGAAGGAAGTCATCCACCCGGAGGATTTGAAAGATCGTACCCTGATGGTTGGAGGCGGTTCGCCACCTGCGCTCCGGGCCTTGCAGGATCGCATTGTTCGCACCTATGGAGTGAGGCATTTCAACAGTCAGAATCATGACACGACCCTGACGAACGTGGCTGCCGGAAAAGGCGTGTGCATCGCGCCTGGGTTCCTAAACGATTTTTCCGGGGAGTTTGCCTGGACGCCGGTGGATTGCGAAGAACATATGAGATGCGTTTTGTGTACCCATGCCGGAGACAACCGCAAAAGTGTCGCTACATTTCTCGACATTCTCCTAAAGCTGTATCAGGAACAATAAAGCCCGGTACAGATCGTGGGTGTTAAAATTGTAATTGTCAACGAAATAGTAAACCACGCGCTCATAAAAATTTGCGCCACCCTGTCAGGCTATTTTCTATAGGACAGCTTTCAGACGGTAAGAGTTTCCATTCATGTCGAGTACATGAGAGAGGAAGGTCAGCCGGTCAATCAGGACAGCTACCATTGTGGTGTTCTTAAACAGCTCCATCTATTTAGAAAACTTCTCCAAATACCTTGTCACGCTGGAGGAGTTCTTAGCTTTTATTTGTAGCTGTTCCGTGTTGGTTTGCAGTGCCTGACTAACAGCTAACGGCTAATAGCTTATCACAACGAGGCGGATTCAAAGGGATGACCAGGTAAATTTTTATGCTCCTGCTTTTATGTTCTATGTCAAGAGTTGGGGTAGAGAAAAATAACCCGCAAAAATAGTGAAGCCA
>JAJPXY010000049.1:3904-9490 GCA_021205205.1 Clostridiales bacterium | reverse complement strand
GCCGGAGGCCGGGGCGTGTTCCTTCCGGCTAATCTGCTTCGACCTGGGCAAGGAGGACGCCTTTCTCATCACCACCCCCCACAGCGCGGTCCTCATCGACACCGGCTCCCGGGAGCACGGCAAGGAGCTGGCCAAGGCGCTGCTGGCGCTGGGGGTGGACCGGCTGAACTGCCTGTTGCTGACCCACTTCGACGCCGACCACGTGGGCGGCGTCCACCAGATTCTCAAGCGGCTGACGGTGGAGCAGGTGCTGGAAAGCCCCCTGTGCAGCCACAACAAGGACAGCCAGCAGTACCGTCTGGTGCTGAAAAAACACGGCGTCTCTCACGACCGGGTCCGCTCCGCTGAGCAGCTGCGGCTGGACGGGGTCAGCTATACCCTGCTGCCACCCCGGAAGAAGCACTACACCCAGGACGAGCGCAACAACGCCTCGCTGCTCATCCACGTCCGTCACGGCGGCAACACCTTCCTCTTCACCGGGGACGCCCGGGACGCCCGCATCAGCGAATACTTGGACGACGCGCCGGAGCGCTGCGACTGGCTGAAAATTCCCCACCACGGCCACTACCAACGGACGCTGCCCCGGCTGCTGCGCGCCCTCTCCACCCGCTACGCCGTCATCACCAGCAGCGGGGAAAAGCCGGAGGACCTGCGCACCGTGGACGCCCTGCGCAAGGCTGGGTGCCAGGTCGTCCTGACCCGCCAGGGCACGGCGGTCTATTACAGCGACGGGGAGCATCTTTTCGCCGTGCAGTGAGCCGACTCCCACATTGCAGAAAAATTTGAATCTATTTTTCGAGAAAACACCGCCGCAGGACCAACTCTGCGGCGGTGTCCAGATTGTCAAAAAGCCACTTTTCAAAAATGAAGTGGCGTAAAAAGTTATAGAAGCCCTCCGCAGGAGTTTTGCCGCTCTGCGGCAAAATAAAATGAAATCCGTGCTTTTAGCCGGGCGTGTACCGGCAAAAGCACACAGGAAAGGCCACAAACGTGCGCGCTTGCGCGTGCGCTGCCGGGGCCGCATTTCGCCCAAAATCCGTGATTTTGGGCGAGAGCCTGTCGTTTTTCGACGGGCTCAACACCGCCGCGGAGGCAACTCTGCGGCGGTGTTTTCTGCGTGTATCGGTCTGATCACGGACGTTTCAGGACATTCTTCAGCGGCTGCCAGACCAGGAAGGTCAGCACGCTGCCCAACAGCGAGGTGATGAGCTGGCTGACAGAGAAGGTAGTCCTGGCGACGGTCAGCGCCGCCTCCGGCAGACCGGAGGACGGCCCCAGCAGCTGCAACACCAGCAGCACGATGGTGACGGCCATAAACGCCGCCTTCACCACCGAACCGACGACCATGCCCAAAATCAGACTGGGGTTGGTATCCCTGTTCCGCACGAACAGCCACGTACACAGCACCAGCAGGAAGTTGCCGCCCATAATGCAGAAGGGAATCACCGGCATGGCGCTCATCACGGGGCTGCCGGTGATGAGCCAGGAGGTGATGGGCGTGATGACAGACAAGGCGGCGGCGCTGACCAGTCCGCAGGACAGCAGCGCGATGAGCAGCACGCAGTTGACAATGGGGCCGGTGATGTACATCGAGGTGTTCTTGAAAAACTGGCTGATGACGGCCAGGGCCAGCAGCAGGGCGGTCCGGCACAGGATTCGGGTCCTCTCGTTCATTTTTTCTTCTCTCCTTTTCACGAGCTTCGCTCATTATACCACGGAATCGGGCAGGATTCCATTCCATTCCGCCGAAAGTCCCGCCGGGAAACCGCGCAGTTTTATCCATTCCCGCCAAATCGCTCGCCGCAATTCCTTCGCCATCCGGAAAAAGATACAAAAAACACATTGTATTTTGTATATCTTTGTGCTATGATAAAAACCGTGAGACAGGCGTGTGTTGACCCTCCCTGCGGCGGGCCAAAAAAAAGGAACGCTATGGCACCCCCACACAATTAGCGCTGCGGCGTCTTGCCGAATTGCGTGGTGCTGCCTCAAAAGGAGATGCTTTTAAGATGAAAAGAATCGGTATGCTGACCTCCGGCGGGGACTGCCAGGCCATGAACGCCACCATGCGCGGCATTGCCAAGGCCCTCTATCAAATGTATGGCGACGAGGTGGAGATCATCGGCTTCCTGGACGGCTACAAGGGCCTGATGTACCAGGAGTATCGGGTGCTGACCCCTCTGGACTTCTCCGGTATCCTGACAGTGGGCGGAACCATCCTGGGCACCAGCCGGATGCCCTTCAAGCAGATCCGGGAGCCGGATAAAAACGGGCTGGACAAGGTGGAGGCCATGAAGACCACTTACCACCGCCTGCGGCTGGACTGCCTGTGTGTGCTGGGAGGCAACGGCTCCCAAAAGACCGCCAACCTGCTGAGCCAGGAGGGGTTAAACGTCATCGGTCTGCCCAAGACCATCGACAACGACCTGTGGGGCACTGACATGACCTTTGGCTTCCAGAGCGCGGTGGACGTGGCCACCAACGCGTTCGACTGCGTCCACACCACCGCTGCCTCCCACAACCGCTGCTTCATCGTGGAGGTCATGGGCCACCGGGCTGGCTGGCTGACCTTGAACGCGGGCATTGCCGGCGGCGCGGACATCATCCTCATCCCCGAGATCCCCTACGACATCAACTACGTGGTTCAGGCCGTCCGGCGGCGCAACAAGCGGGGCCGGGGCTTCACCATCATCGCCGTGGCCGAGGGCGCCATGAGCGTGGAAGACGCCAAGATGAAAAAGAAGGAGTACAAGCGCCGGGTGGCCGATATGCTGATGGTCTACCCCTCCATCTCCTACGAGATCGCCGACCAAATCAAGGAGGCCACCGGGCAGGAGTGCCGGGTCACTGTCCCCGGCCATATGCAGCGGGGCGGCCAGCCCGACGCCTACGACCGGGTCCTCTCCAGCCGCCTGGGTACCTATGCCGCCCTGATGATTAGCCGGGGCGAGTACGGCAGGATGGTCTCCATCAGCGACCGCACCGTCACCAGCGTTCCCCTGTCGGAGGTGGCCGGGAAGCTCAAGGTGGTGCCGCTGGACAACGACATCATCACCGAGGCCCGGATGCTGGGCATTTCCTTCGGCGACCAGTAAAAACGAATCGAATCACAGTTCTGCAAGGGCCTTCCCCCGGGGGAGGCCCTTTTCTCGGTCCATTTTCCTCTTGTGTTCTGCACAACATATGTGTATAATAAAAATGTAGTTTTCTGTCCGATTCTGTCTGAGAGGTATCGCATATGTTCCAGAAATTCCGTTCCACGCTGGCGCTGCTGCTGGCCTGTGCCCTGCTGCTGACCTGCCTGCCCGCCCCCGCCCTGGCGGCGGAGTGGACACAGACGCAGTCATCTGCAGAGGAATCCGCCTCGGAGGATGGGGAGATTTCCGCCGCGGAGGAAGCCACTTCGGAGGAGGAGACTTCCGCTGCGGAGGAAGCCACCTCGGAGGAGGAGGAGACTTCTGCCGCAGAGGAATCCACTTCGGAGGAGGAGACTTCTGCCGCAGAGGAATCTACCTCAGAGGAAGATAAAACTTCTGCCGCAGAGGAATCTACCTCAGAGGAAGATAAAACTTCTGCCGCGGATGAATCCACCTCAGAGGAGGAGACTTCTGCCGCGGAGGAATCCACCTCAGAGGAGGAGACTTCTGCCGCGGAGAAATCCACCTCGGAGGAGGAGGTTTCTGCCGCAGCGGTGACTTCCTCCGAGGACGCGCCGGTCCAAACCACCTGGACCACTGTCACCGACGCCACAGAGGTGGCCCATCTGGTGCGTGACACCTGGAGCGACAGCTATTTCCAGGAGGCTGTTGTGGACCCCCGTCGAAACCGGGTCACGGTGGACGGCGAGCAGGCCGACTTCGACCAGGTCTTTGACGGCGTAACGGAGGACGAGGCGGAGGAGATCCTCACCTCTGCCGACACCGTAGAAGCCTACTTCAAAGATACCGCCTATGAGACTGAGGTGCAGTCCAACGGGACGGTCTCCGTTACCGCGCCCTACCAGACTTGCCGGATCCTTCTGACCGCGAAAAATCTGGACGAGGATTATGGCGCAGAGACGATTCTGGTATACAGCGCCTATGATGAGTACGTCCTGCAATTCGCCACGGAGGAGGACACTCAAGCCGCCTATGCGCAGCTGGTGGCCCGTTACGGCGAGGAAAACTGCTTTGTGGACCAGGTCATCACGGCGGACGACCTGTTCCTCTCCGACGGGGAGGACGTGACAGCCGCTTCCACCACCTACTCCTGGGGCTGCTCCTACATGGGGCTGGACACCCTGAAGGCCGACGCCGACGCGGACGCCGAAACCGTGACGGTGGCCATCATCGACTCGGGCATCGACGCGGACCACGCCTTTTTCGAAGGACGCACCATCACCGGGGACAGCTATGACTTTTTGGCGGGCGATGACGAGGACCCCACCGAGCTCTCCGACCCCTACGGCCACGGGACCCATGTGGCGGGGATCATTGTGGAGTGTACCCCGGACAACGTAGAACTGCTGGTCCTGCGGATTTTGGACGACAGCGGCAACAGCTCCCTTGCGCTGGTCAAGACCGCCATGCAGTACGCCCTGGAGCACGGAGCCGATGTGATGAACCTGAGCCTGGGGGTGTCCGGCTCCTATACCTACCTGGAAAACATCATCCAGACCGTCTATGACGCAGGCATCCTCGTCTGCTGCGCCGCCGGAAACGGAAGTTCGGACAACGTGTACTATCCCGCCAACAATGCGCAGACCATTGCTGTCTCCGCCATCGGTTCCAGCGGTGCTTTTGCCGGCAGCTACTCCAATTACGGCGAGGAGATCGACTTCTGCGCGCCGGGTACGTCGATCGTCAGTGCCGCCAGCGGCGGCGGCACCGCCTCCAAAAGCGGCACCTCCATGGCCTCCGCTTATGTGGCGGCCGCGCTGACCTATGTGATCGCCGCCTACCCCGACGCCTCGGCAGCGGAACAGTACAGCATACTGCAAAGCTGCGTCACCGACCTTGGCGACACAGGCTGGGATGAATACTACGGCTGGGGCTGTGTGACCAATCTGGCCGGGATGTTCGACCTATCCGGCCTGGAGACGCAGGTCACCCTCTCTCAGACGGCGTACACCTACGACGGAACGGCCAAGGAGCCGAAGGTCACGGTGCAGTGCGGCGGCCTTGTCCTGACCCAGGGCACCGATTACACCGTCACGTACAGCGACAACGTTGCCGCCGGTACCGCCACTGTCACCGTCACGGGGACCGGGGATTACACCGGCACGGTTGAAACCACGTTTGTCATCGCTGTGGCAGACCTCTCTGCCTGTACCGTCACCCTCTCCGCCACCAGCTACACCTATGACGGCTCCGCGAAAAAGCCCACTGTCACGGTGAAAAACGGCTCCGTCACACTGGTTGAGAACACCGACTACACCGTTGCGTACACCAATAACGTGAACTATGGTACTGCCACAGTCACCATCACCGGCACGGGCAGCTACTCCGGCACAGTTACAAAGACCTTCTCCATCAGCGCGCTGAGCACCCCCTCCCTCACCGGCATTTCCAACACCGCCTCCGGTGTCAAGGTCACCTGGAAAGCCGT
>JAJPXY010000049.1:0-3804 GCA_021205205.1 Clostridiales bacterium | reverse complement strand
TGGACGAAAATCGCCGACACCACCTCCACCTCCTACACCGACACCACCGCCAAGAGCGGCACGAAGTACACTTACACTGTGCGGTGCGTCAACTCCGCCGGTACATCCTACACCAGCAGCTACAACAGCACCGGCCTGAGCATCAAGTACCTGACAGCGGGCAAAATCTCCAGCCTGACCAACACCGTCAGCGGTATCACCGTCAAGTGGAGCAAGGTCACCGGGGCCAGCGGCTATAAAATCTACCGCAAGACCTCCGGCGGCAGTTACAGCCTGATCAAAACCGTCACCAGCGGCTCCACCGTCAGCTACACCGATACCTCTGTCAATAGCAAAAACGGCACCACCTATGTCTACGCCGTGCGCCCCTACTCCGGCAGTACGCTGGGCAGCTACACCGGAAAGACCACCGTCCGCCTGACCAAGGTCTGTATCTCCAGCCCGAAAAACGTCAAGACCAGGAAAATGACGGTCAAGTGGGGCAAGAACAGCAAGGCCACCGGTTATCAAATTCAGTACTCCACCAGCAGCAGCTTCTCCAGCTACAAGACCGTCACCGTCACCAGTTACAAAACCGTCAGCAAGACCATCTCCAGCCTGACCAAGGGCAAAAAGTATTACGTCCGGGTGCGGGCCTACAAGACCGTCTCCGGCACAAAGTACTACTCCGCATGGAGCAAAACCAGGAACGTGAAGATCTCCAAATAGCGCAAGCCGCCACCTATCGAAAAAAAGCGCCCGCAGCCCATGCTGCGAGCGCTTTTGTATGCGCGAAAGGATTCGTTTATCGTCTCCGCCGCCGACTGCCCCGGTAGCCGCCGCCGCTGCGCCGTCCGCCGCCGGAGTAGCTGCCGTAACGGCTGCGCCGGACCTTGCGGAACAGCGTCAGCCGCAGGATCAGCGCCAGGATGGCCACCGCCACCAGCACCAGCAGCGCCTTGATATACCAGCGGGAGAGCAAATCCAGCACCATGGCCTTGCGCTTGAGGAACACAGAGACCTCAACGTCGTTGACAGCCACCAGGTTCACCGAGGCATATTCCTCCCCGTCCAGGTACAGCACCAGAGTCCCCAGCACATCACCCTTTTCCACAGGGGCCTCTACCGAACTGCGCAGGGTCGGGACAACGGTAAAGCTGTCGGCGGTGATGTCGTTGGGCAGCTCCGCCTCGATGCTCTCCTCCGGGGCCACGCTGACCGAATCCGCATCGGTGGAGAGGGTGACGGGAACAGAGCCGTAGGTGTCCTTTTTGTCCACGATGGTGATGGTGGAGAAGTTTTCAAAGCCCCACTGGAGCAGCCGGGCGCTTTCGGTGAAGTGGGTGTAAGAGGCAGAGCCATCGGAACCCGTCGTCGGCTCACAGCCGATGACAACGGAAATCAGCGTCTGGCCGTCCTGCTCCGCTGCCGCCAACAGGTTATAGCCCCCCTCGTCTGTTGTGCCGGTCTTGATGCCAATGCAGGCGCTGTACACGTAACCGCTGTAGCGCAGGTTGGAAAGCAGACCGTTGGTGTTGAAAAAGTGCCGTTTTTCCGACAGATTGGTGGCATCCACATAGTATTCTGTTGTGGAGACGATTTCCCGGAACTGGCTGTAGCCCATGGCGGCCTTGGCAATCAGATAGAGGTCGCTGCAGGAGCTGTAGTGGTCGTCGTCCGGCATTCCGTGGGTGTTGACAAAATTGGTGTTGGTGCAGCCCAGCTCTCTGGCGCGGGCGTTCATCTCCTCCACGAAGCTGTCGGTGGAGCCGCTGACTGCCTCGGCCAGGATATTGGCCGCCTCGTTGGCGGAAGCCACCAGCATACAGTAGAGCAGGTCCTCCACCGTCATCACCTCGCCGGGCTGGATGTTCTGATTGCTGGAGGTGGTGTCCAGGTCAAACCAGCAGTCGCTGTAGGCGGTGATCTTATCGTCCAGCGACAGGTCCCCCGCCTCGATGTGTTCAAGCACCAGCAGCGCAGTCATCACCTTCGTGATACTGGCGGGACAGATGGCCTCGTCGGCGTTTTGGGAGTAGAGCACCACATCGGTGTCCATATCCACCAGCAGGGCGGCCTGGGCGTCCACCTCCATGTCGTCCAAAATCGGGGACGAGGAGGCGGAGGCGGTGGGACTCAGCAGGGAGACCACCAGCGCGAAAACGAGAAACAGGGAGAAAAAGGAGCGTTTTTTCATTGGGAACATCCTCTCGCGGAGCAATGGATACAGTTAGCAATTATTTTGAGGGTCGGCGCTGCTTATGTCGGCGGTGATACCGCCGCCGTAGGGCCTGCACCAGCAGGAACAGCGCCGCCAGCCCCACCAGGACCCCCGCAGCCACCGCCGCGGTGGGAAAGGGCTGGGCGGTCTCGCTCAGGGACCGGAGATGGGTCAGGATAGGAGGCAGCCGCTCCAGATTCTCGGCGGCCACCAAATCGACAGAGCCGCAGGAGACGTCGTCCAGCGTCACCGTCAGGGTCCCCACTGTCTCCCCGGCGGTGACCGGGGCCTGAATGGAGTCGGGCAGCTCCGTCTCGTAGGTCAGGCTGGAGACATCTACATCGTCAGGCAGGTAGGTGGTCATGCCGTCCGCCGCCAACAGCTCTACGGAGTCCGCGTCCTTCGCGTCCTCCACCGGGACGGTGGCCTGGACGGAGCCTTCCTCCACCAGAGTCGCCTGGCTGAAATTCTCAAATCCCCACTGGTAGAGCCGGACGCTCTCGGAAAATTGCAGCCGGTCCCGGCTG
Organism: Clostridiales bacterium; assembly: GCA_021205205.1. Classification (GTDB taxonomy): domain Bacteria; phylum Bacillota; class Clostridia; order Oscillospirales; family Oscillospiraceae; genus Onthomonas. The sequence continues at coordinate 1,077 of JAJPXY010000049.1, read as the reverse complement.
CCGTCCAGGTTGATGAGCCAGTTGCAACCCATCATCACACAGCACAGGGTCTCCCCGTCCTTCTCCGCATAGGAGAGCAGGCAGTACCCCGCCAGGTAGGTGGAACCGGTCTTTCCGCCCACGCAATAGTCGTAGAGATAGGTGGAGTAGGACTCGTCACAAATCAGGGCGTTGGTGTTGTGGAGCTTCCGGGCGGCGGAAAGGTTGGTGGCAGGGACGGTGTAGTAGTCGGTGCCGATGATGGTGCGGTACGTCTCGTACTGGTAGGCGGCCTTGGCGATGCGGTAGAGGTCGTCACAGGTGGTATAGTGGTTTTTGTTGTGCAGACCGCTGCGGTTCACAAAGTTGGAACCGGTGCAGCCCAGGGCTGCGGCGGTCTCGTTCATCTCCGCCGCGAAGTCCTCCACCGAGCCGCTGACCGCCTCGGCCAGCACGTTGGCGGCGTCGCAGTCGGAGGGCAGCAGGAGCATATACAGCAGGTTCTCAATCGTCAATTTCTCCCCGGTGCGGATGTTGCCCAGCGCCGCCTGAGAGGTCAGCCCCTGGGTGAAGGTACTGCTGGCAGTGACCACGGTGTCCAGGGTCAGGTCGCCCGCCTCGACGTGCTGGAGCACCACCAGGGCGGTGAGAATCTTGGTGACGCTGGCCGGGTAGATCTGCTCGCTGTTGTCTTGGCCGTAGAGGACGGCGTCGGTATTCATCTCCACCAGCAGACAGGAGCCGCAGTTGACCTCCATGTCGCTGACGATTTCGGACGAGGTGACGGGGGTATAATCCGCCGCCTGAGCCCGGGCGGCCAGCAGGCCGCAGCAGAAAAGGGTCAAAACAAATAGAACGCTAAAACGTAATTTTTTCATAAACAGACAGATACGGTGTGGAATATGGGACCGCGCAGCGGGATGCCTCCGCTCCTTTGCGGCGGTGCTGCACAGTGTTTTCCCCGGACGAAAAGCGTCGTTGTGTATGCGCTTGTCAAGGGACAACCAAAAGTCATTATAACAGGTGAAACGGAAGACTGCAATGGGAAAGTAGGAGAAAATTTGTGAAAAAGCAGAAAGAAAGGGAGATAGCGCCGGA
>JAJPXY010000159.1 GCA_021205205.1 Clostridiales bacterium | reverse complement strand
GCTTGTATCTTTATATGCTTCAATGCAATATGTACTTCATATTAACTATAATCAAATTGTTTTGAATTTCATCACTTTTTCGTCTTTTTCGCCGTTTTTCAAAAATTGAATTGGGGTCAAATTGGGGTCAAAATCAACTGGTATTTATGAATCGAAGTAATTAAAACGGCGAAAAAGTAAAAAAAGTTCTGAAACCATCAGATTTCAGCACTTTTTATGGTTGCGGGGGCCGGATTTGACCCAACGACCTCCGGGTTATGAGCATGAAGGTTTTATTACTGGAGCCGGGAAGGAAGGAAAAATTTGCGTCAACAAAAACACTCAGGCAACATCATTAGGGACAAAAGAAATAGCAGAATACAGTACGAGAAAACATTGCGGCAGGATGAACAGATTAAACCCTTTGTAGCGTAAAGTCTAAACTATAATCCATATAATCAAACAATATCTCACCAAAGGAGGAGTTTGTCATGGCAAGACTGACCACTTTAACATTTGACCAAACGTCCGCTTATATAACTTATGATAACAATGCGATTCTCCCTGTACTGCTTCACTGCTTAGATCCCGCAAAAGCACCGCATAGATATATCGGCTCTTATCATATAAATATCCAGAGAGCGACATCAAAAACACATCTGCTTAGCAATTCTTTGGCTAAGTCGGCTGATCGGATATTCCATTTCGTTTTAACGCTTTCCCAACAAGAACAACATGATTTGATAAATCAAACATCAGACAATATCAACATGGAGCTTTATAAAATAGCAGATGATATTGCTTATAGTATTGCTAAGAATTATCAGGTTATTTATGCTGTGCATGAAGATGACTTTGCGCCTCATATTCACTTCATCATAATCAGCAATAGTTCTATAAACTATAATAGCTCCCATGTCTATAATGGTTATGATTGTGAATTGTTTATAAGGAACTACCTTTATCACCATTATGGGTTCCAACTACACGTCAGGAATCATGGAGAATACTATTCAAAGATGCAATACCTAAGAGGCCCGCATGAGTGCAGTTTGGATTGGATCAAACACTGTATTTCAAAAAGGGGCCTACTTGATGATACCCGTAGTGGAGTCCTGTGACACATGAAATGATTTTTGCTCTTTCTATCGACTTGAATCAAGCTCCATTAAAATCAAGGTATTCCATTTATGCTATGGCAAAGTATTCTCTCTATAGATGCTATGCCGCCAACGAACCATTTGCAGAGTTCATGAAACGTTGTATTTTGACTGTATCCAAGCAGCGTGTGCCATAAAACCAGCGCCGCTGCCCCGACAGCCCGGGAGAGCGGCGCATTTTTTGAGAATTATGAATCGTGAAGGGCCATCAGTACCACGGCTTCATACGGCCGCAGAGTGATTGTCTGTCCGTCCCATTGGAGGTCCGGGTAATTGCCCAGGCGTTTTTGATAGGTCCCGGCCACGGACAGCGCCCGTCCCTCCGGCAACAGGTTACACAGCACCAGCACTGTTTCCCCGTCCAGCGTCCGCCGGTAGGCGAACACGTCCGACTGGTCAGGGTACAGGAAAGAAATATCCCCCTCCTGGATGACCGGCAGCTCCTTCCGCAGGCGAATGAGTGCCTGGTAGTAATGAAACACCGAATCCGGCTGACGCAGCGCCTCCTCCGCGTTGATCTCCCGGTAATTGGACTGCACGGGTATCCAGGGTTCCCCATCGGTGAACCCTGCGTTTTCCCCCGCGTCCCACTGCATGGGGGTGCGGGCGTTGTCGCGGGAGCGGGCGGCGAGAATGTCCAGCGCCTCCTCCGGCGTCTTTCCTTCATCCAGCAGGATTTGATAATAGTTCCGGCTTTCCACGTCCCGGTACTGGTCGATGGAGGTGAATCCGGCGTTGGTCATACCCAGCTCTTCTCCCTGATAGATGTACGGCGTCCCCCGGAGCAGGTGGATGCAGGTGGCCAGCATTTTGGCGGAGACCTCCCGGTATGCGACGTCGTCCCCCAGCCGGGAAACCACGCGGGGCTGGTCGTGGTTGCACCAGAACACGGCGTTCCAGCCGTTCCCCTCCTGCATTTTGGTCTGCCAGGTGTCGAACAGCCGGAGCAGCGCCGCCCGGTCGGGTGGCATCAGCGCCCACTTGTCGCCGTCCTTGTAATCCACCTTCAGGTGGTGGAAGTTGAAGCACATGGACAGCTCACCGGTTCCAGCCCCGGAGTACCGGAGGCAGTTCTCCAGGGAGGTGGAGGACATCTCCCCCACGGTGATCATATCGCCAATGCCCGCGTCCCGCACCAGCTCCTGCAAGAACTCATGGACGTGGGGGCCGTCGGTGTAGAACCGCCGCCCGTCCCCCTCCTGGTCGTCCGCCAGCACGTCCGGCTTGGAAATCAGGTTGACCACGTCGAAACGAAATCCCTGAACGCCCTTCCCCTTCCAGAAGCGGAGGACGTTTTTCAGTTCCTCCCGTACCCTGGGGTTGTTCCAGTTCAGATCGGCCTGGGTCTCGTCAAAGAGGTGGAGATACCACTTGCCCAGCTGGGGGACATACTTCCACGCCGGGCCGCCGAACTTGGAGACCCAGTTGGTGGGCAGCTTCTCCCCGGAACGAAAAATGTAATAGTCCTGATACACCGGGTCCCCGGCCAGGGCCTTTTGGAACCACTGGTGCTGGGTGGAGGTGTGGTTGAATACCATGTCCAGCATCAGGCCCATGCCCTGCCGTCCCGCTTCTTCAACCAGTTCCTCCAGGTCGGCCATGGTGCCGAAGCGGGGGTCTACCCGGCAGTAATCCGCCACGTCATAGCCGTTGTCCCGCTGGGGAGAGACGAAGAAGGGGGTCAGCCACAGGTAATCTACTCCCAGCTCGGCCAGGTAATCCAGCCGATGGATCACGCCCCGGAGGTCCCCCACGCCGTCGTGGTTGGTGTCCTGAAAGGATTTGGGATAAATTTCATATACAACCTTGTTGCTAAAATCCATTGTTCTCGTTCCTTTCTGCGCGGGCGGCGGTCCAAAAGGCTGCCGCCCGTTTCGGTTATCGGATAAAGGTGCCGACGGGAGCCTTCCCCGCCTCCACCGCTTCGTTGGGGCGGAAGTCCAGGGTATGCCCGGCCTCGTCCGTGACCACCATCATAGTGATGGCCGGGTGACCTGCGGCGGCGATCTTCTCCGTGTCAAAGACGATGAGCGCATCGCCAGGGCGCACCGTGTCTCCTTCCTTGACCATGGGGCGGAAGCCGTTGCCGTTCATATCCACCGTGTCCAAGCCAATGTGCAGCAGCACCTCCAGGCCGCTTTCCGTGGTGATGCCGCAGGCGTGGTTGGAGCCTTCCATCAGGTTGGACACCGTCCCAGCCACCGGGCTGCGCAGGATGTTGTCGGTAGGTTCGATGGCGATGCCGTCCCCCAGAATCTTCTCGGCAAAAGTGGCATCGGGGACCTGAGAAATGGCGACGGTCGTACCGGAGAGGAAGGCGTAGAAGGTCCCCTCCTCATACGAGGCGGCCACAGGCTGAGCAGCGGCTTCCGCAGCGGCAATTTCCTTCCCAGCCTGCTCTGCGGCGGCAGCGGTGCCGTTCCGGGTGCCGACGATGACGGTCAGCACAAAGGGGACTGCCACAGCGATGAGCATACACAGGGCGTAAGGGGCCCAGTAAGCGGGCTGCATGGACAGGATGCCGGGCAGACCGCCCACACCCACGGCGTTGGCGGTGCAGCCAAAGGCGGTGGAGACAATGGCGGCGCAGCAAGAGCCAATCATGCCGCAGACAAAGGGGAACACGTATTTCAGGTTGATGCCGAAGATGGCAGGTTCGGTGACACCCAGGTAGCAGGAAATCATGCAGGGCAGGTTGGTCTCCTGGGCCTCAGGGTTCTTTCGCTGGACAAAGGACATCCCCAGCACGGCGCTGCCTTGGGCGATGTTGGACAGGGCGATCATGGGCCAGAGCATGGTGCCGCCAAAGGTGCCGATGAGTTGGAGGTCGATGGCGTTGCTCATGTGGTGCAGGCCGGTGATGACCAGCGGGGCGTAGAGCGCGCCGAAAATCGCACCGAAGGCCACACGGAAGTCAGAGGTGATACCGGCGTACACCACATCGGAGATGACAGAGCCGATCTGCCAGCCAATGGGACCCAGGACGAAATGGGCGGCCATGACCGCCAGAGTCAGGGAGCAGAAGGGAACCACGATTTGCGCAATCAGCGGGTGGGTGATCTTCTTAAAGAACCGCTCTAAGTACACCAGCGCGAAGGCGGCCAAAATCGCAGGGATGACCTGGGCCTGATAGCCGATCATGTTCACCTGGACAAAGCCAAAGTCCCACTTAGGGATGTCCGCCGCGGCGGTGGAGGCCACATCGTAGGCGTTCAGCAACTGGCCGGAGACCAGCGTCAGACCCAGGACAATGCCCAGCACCTCAGAGCCTCCCATCTTTTTCATCACTGACCAGCAGATCATCACGGGCAGCATATAGAACACGGCCTCGCCGATGAGCCAAAGGAAGCTGTCTACCCCTGCCCAGAACTGGTTGATGTCGCAGAGGGTGGCCGTGCCATCCTGGAAGAGGTACAGGGAGTCGATGCAGTTGCGGAAGCCCAGAATCAGGCCGCCGCAGATGATGGCGGGGATGATGGGCGCGAAAATCTCCGCGATGTTGGTCATGGCCTTTTGGACCGGATTCTGCTGGCCCTTGGCGGCGTTCTTTACCTCGGCCTTGCTGACGCCGGAGATGCCGGAAACGGCTACAAAGTCGTCGTAAAAGTCCCCGACGGTGTTGCCAATGATGACCTGAAACTGTCCCGCTTGGGTAAAGCTGCCCTTGACGGATTTCAGCGCCTCAATACCGGGGACGTCGGCCTTGTCTGTGTCCTGCAAAACAAAGCGCATACGGGTGATGCAGTGAGAAACTGCTGCGATGTTTTCCTTGCCGCCGACCAATTCCAGCAGTCGAGCGGCGTCTTCCTTATACTGACCCATGATTCATTCTCCTTTACGCAAATGATGAATGGCTTCTGCCTGACATGTACGGATATTCACCGGCGCTAATCCGTATATCTAGGATGATTATGTTATATCATATACGTATATGATATGCAAGCATTTTTTTGTCAAAAAGAAAAAAACTGGCTGAATGCACAAAAACACTCAGCCAGTTTTGGGCAATCTCACGAATCGGTTTTGAGAAAGTCACAGTCGGCGTTTTACCGCCTTGCGTACTCTACGAACTGAAATTTGTCGATTCTGTGTCTGGATTCAGAATATTGGAACAGCGTTCCGTCCTCCAGGCGGGTATAACTGGTGACTACCGCCACCACCGGGTCGTCGTGGAGGTCCAGATAGGCCCGGTCCTCCCGTGTGACCGGCTGCACCCGGACGATCTTCTTGGCAACACCGATTTTCAGGCCCAGCTCCTGCTCAAGATATACGTACAGGGAGCCGGAGCAGATCTCGCGGGTCAGTTTGGGGACGTACCGCCGCAACAGAAAGTCCTTGTCCAGCAAAATCCGCTCCCTGTCGATGCTTCGGGCGCGAATCAGCCGGTAGACCTCCTCGTTCTCGTCCACCCCCAGCCTGCACATGGCGTCCTCGTCGGCCACCAGAACGGAAAGGTCCTCCACAATGGTGGAAAAATCCGCCTGCTCCTCCTCCATCAGCTCGGTGAAGGTCTTGATTTTGGAGATGGGAAAGTCGTGCCAGCTCCGGTCCGCCACCCTGCTCTCCTTTCCTCGCGCCTTGAGGATATAGCCGTTTTGCTCCAGCAGGGTCATGGCCTTCCGCACCGTATCTCTGGAAACGCCAAATTCCTCCATCATCTTCCCCTCAGAGGGGAGCGACGCGCCAGGTTGGATAGCCTTCTGGTCAATTTGGTCTGCGTAATGCTGGTAAATCGCTTTGTATTTGCTCGTCATATCCGTTTCTCCTGCTTCTATACGAAAGAAGTTCCACCGCATTTCTGCGACTTGTTGCTATTATATCACAGGGAGTACGTATATGACAAATGGTTTTTTAGCTATCCGGTTCCTGCTGTACAAACAGGGAGCAAATGCCGGTGCGATGATAATATGCAATTAGCTGTTCCAGCCGCTGGCGGGTGGTGGCGCAGTCCTCCGCCAAGCAATCCAGGCAGAGGAACTGTCTGGCGTTGCGAAGCACCAGCTTTTGATACAGCGCCACCTCGTCGCCGGAAAGGGGCGCGCCGCAGCGCATACAAGCGTGGTCAGTCATGGATGGTCCTCCACAATGCGGCACCGGTAGACCTGGCAGCCGTGAGCGGCCACCGTCGGCGCGAAAATCTCCCGCTGTACCCCCAGCTCCTCATGGGAGATACAGTCGTGGAACCGGAGCGCACACTAAGAGGAAACAGACAGCCCCATATCCCAAAAGTTCAGAGAGACCCGTGCGGCCACATCACTGAAATTGAAAAGGCCAATGGCATATTCTCCGTTGAACAGAGATTTTACCAACACAAAGGCATCTGGATTGCCGTAGACGGAGAGGCGATAGGGGTCGCGGCACTCCGGGTCCTGATTGATGGCGATCAAATCCCGATTGGTCAAAATCTCTTTGGTCTTGTCGGTCATAGCGCGAATGTCGCACCCAATGATGAGGGGCGACCCCATCATGGCCCACAGCGCAAAGTGGGTCTGATACTCCTCATCGGTGCAGCCGCCCACGGAGGTCTCCGGGTTCAGGCCCTTGCCGTACATCCCCACCACCAGCATATCCATATCGTTGTAGCAGCCGGGGCCGCTGTACGCCTGCTTTTCCATCTGGGAGGTGGCGATGGAGGCGATGGACCGCCAGGAATCCTGAATGTCCGGCGTGGAGCGGAAGGTGCGAGCGCCGGAGGAACGAATCCACTGGTGAACGTCCTCCGTTCCCCACTGACAGGCGGCCAAAACGATGTCCCGCCCGCAACTCCGCAAAGCCATGCTCATGCGGCGGTAGAGCAGCGACGAGGGCACCGTGTTGGGGCGGAAACAGTTGTCGTATTTCAGGTAATCCACGCCCCACCGGGCAAACTGGGCGGCGTCGGAAAACTCGTGGTCAAAGCTGCCGGGGTAGTTGGCGCAGGTCCGGGTCCCGCAGCAGGAATACAGACCAAACTTTAAGCCTTTGCCGTGAACATAATCGGCCACTGCCTTGATGCCGTGGGGAAATTTCACTGGGTCGGCGGTCAGCGCTCCCTTCGCGTCCCGCTGCCGCGTGGCCCAGCAGTCGTCGATAATGAGGTACTGATAGCCCGCGGCCAGCAGCCCTTCCCGTACCATGGTGTCGGCGGTTTCCATCACCAGTTCTTCGTTTATCTGGTCAAAAAAGGTGTTCCACGAGTTCCACCCCATGGGTGGGGCGGAGAGCATCATGCGGTTGTCCATAATAGTTCCTCCTAATCGGCTTGCGGTTCTCTGTGTGACCGCTGTCCGGCTTCACTTTGCGAGCGGTATTCCGTAGGGCTGACGCCGCAGGCCCGCTTGAACGTTCTGGAAAAAGTCAGGGGGTTCTCGTACCCCACCTTCTGGGCGATGTCCTGCACGGGAAGGTCGGTGGTGGCCAGCAGATGACAGCTCTGTTTCAGTCGGTACTGCATCAGGTACTCCTGGGGAGAGACGCCTACGTGCTTTTTGAACATCGTGGTGAAATAGCTCCGGGTGAAGCCGATGTACTCCACAATGTCGCCCACGTTGATGGTGGCGTAATTGTAATGAATAAAGTCCACGGCCCGGCGGACGTACACCTCCGGGGAGTACTCGTAGTGACGGGCGCTCTTGCGGTTGCGGTTCTCCGTGGCCTCCAGCGCCAAGGCCAGAAACTCCAGCAAAATCCCCCGGCGGCGCAGGTCGTTGGTGTAATTCATCTCCGGCTTCTTGTGCATCCGGCAGACCAGCTCGAAGAACTCCTTCGCCTCCACGGAGGAATCCAGGCAGTACACGCCCTCGGTAAAGCCGATTTCCTCCGAGAGTCGCCTGGCCTCGGTGCCGTTGTAGGTCACCCAGCAGTAGTTCCAGGGGTCTGCGGGGTCGGCAATATAGTGCGTCTCCTCGTTGTGCTTGAGCAGGAACATCTGCCCAAAGCGGGGATGGAACTCCCGTCCCCCAGCGTAAAGGGTGCCAGTGCCGGAGAGGACCACGTGCAGGTGGTAGCAGTCCCGGATATAGGGGCCGCAGTTCTCTCCGGGGTCACAGTGCTCCATGCCACAGGCGATGAGACAGATGTCTCCGGTCTGGTCGTGGTCGTATTCCAGGCAGTGGTAGTGTTTGTTGCGCTTTACCGTGTCTCTGGCTCTCATAGCAGCGCCTCCCGGAAAACAAAATACGTTGATTCAAAATAGCATAGCAAAAGGTGCTTGTCAATTATGAAATGGGGGAAAGGGCAGGTCAAAGCGCTGCGCTTTGGCCTGCCCTCGGAGGAAAATCAACTTGTTTATTCCGCCGCCAGCAGCTCGTTCATCTCGGCGGCAATGGCCCGGCAGACCTCTTCCATGGTGGAGGGGTCCTGCCACGCGGCCACCAGGTCGGTGGTGAAGAGGCTCTCCCACTCCGTTGTGTCCTTGGAGGAGGGGTGCTGAATCAGGGTGCCGTTCTCTTCAATTTCCACGAAGGGAGACAGGTCCACGCCCTCAAAGGCAGTGACGAAGGCATCGGAGCAACCCTTATAGGCGGCCATGGTGACACCCAGCTCGGACTGCTTCATCTGTCCCTCGTAGGAGCAGAAGTAGGAGATCAGGTCATAGGCGGCCTGGGGGTCTTCCGTGTTGGGAGAAGCCGCCCAGCCCAGGCCGTTGTACAGGGAGACGCGCTCGCCCTCGTCGCACTCGCCGTTGCCGTTGGCGTCTGTATAGGGGATCATGGCCCAGGCGTAATCGTCGGCATTCCCCGCGGTGTAGAAGGTGATGACCATCCAGGAGCCTTGCAGCATCATCCCCACGAGGCCGCTCTGGAACAGCACGTCGGGGTCGGTGGTGGACATGACATCCTGGGCGGGCATGGAGGGGATCAGGTTCTCGGCCAGCCAGGTCATGGCGGCGATGGTGTTTTCATTGTCCATGCCGGAGGTGGTCTGGTCATCGCTGATGAGTTCGCCGCCGAAGCCATAAATCAGGTTATACCAGCCGTCCTGACCGTCGTTGGTGTTCATCGCGGTGCCGTACACGCCGTCCGCAGCGCTAGCCTCGGTGATCTGCGCGGCAGCAGCGGCGTAGTCGTCCCAGGTCCAGTCGTCGGTGGGGTAGTCAATGCCGTACTCGTCAAAGATGGCCTTGTTGTACAGCAGGGCGATGGTATCGTGGTCCTTGGGGAGGGCGTACTGGGAGCCGTCATAGCTGTACAGCTCCACAATGCCCTCGTAATAGTTGTCCAGGTTGATGGCGTCATCAGCAGCCACGTAGTCGGTCAGGTTCAGCAGCATATCGTTGGACATGTACTTGCTGGCCTCGTTGATGTGCATCCAGAACACATCCGGCATCTCGCCGCCCATGGCTCCAGCCTCCAGCAGCGTCCAGTATTCGTCCCAGGTGATGACGTTGATCTGCACCTTGACGCCGGAGGTCTCGGTCCACTCATCGGCGATTTGCTGGAGGCCATCCAACTGGTTGTTGTCCCAGATATTGACGGTCAGCTCGCTGACGGTGTACTCCTTTTCGGTGGTTTCCACATCTGCGGCAGACGCGGAGCTTTCCGTTTCGCCGGAAGAGGCGGTTTCACTGGCACCGCAGGCGGCCAGAGCGAACGTCATTGCCAGGGCCAGGATCAGAGCCAACAGCTTTTTTAATTTCATAAAAAGTTCCTCCTTTTTTGTTTGTACGGTTGTTTCCAAGCTGTTCTTGATAGTTTTATTATAACCTGCCCTGATAAAAACGGTATAGTGGTCTGTTCTCAGGCTATAGCAAAATGTTCTTTGCTGGGATGGATACTCCTGTTAATTAACTATCACTCCTGAAAGTATGCGTTCTAACTTATACCACTATCATTGCAATGTCTTTTTGGGAAGTGCTGCGTCTTATGATTTATATGAATTCGGTTTGATTTAAAAATATAGCATTGCAAGTTCTCTCTGCGCCAGACTTTTGCTTATCTCAAAAAATTGTGTTTGTCAAATAAAAATGTGAGCAAAAGGGCCCCAAAAAGGCGAGCACCT
>JAJPXY010000117.1 GCA_021205205.1 Clostridiales bacterium | reverse complement strand
TTGCGGGGGTGGCCAGGTAGAACCGGGTGCCCGGTCCGATGGGGGTGGGGTAATGGGGCGGCAGCTTCCTGCCGTCTCCCAGGAAGGTGCCGTAGCTGCTGCCCAGGTCGGTCAGCACGGGGACCCCCTGCTGCCAGCGCAGCGAACAGTGATGGCGGCTGACGCCGCCGGCCCCGGAGGGATAATGCACGGTGCAGTCCAGCTCCCAGCCGACCATCAGGCCGTCCCGCCCAAGGTTATAACTTTGGCCCTTCAGCGGCCCGGCCAGGCAGGTCAGGGTCAACCCGCCCACAGCCGGCTGCTGGTACGGCACCTGGGTCTGCTGCGGCTGGGACTGCCGGGGCCGCTGGCGGGGCGGACGCATATCGTGTTCGCTGACCAGAATGGCGATGACGAAGCCCAGCATCACGAAGAAGGACAGGCAGACCGCACCTTGCAGGGTAGACACGCTGAGCAGAACGAGCGACCCGACCATGGCGAGCGGTCCGGACACGCCGCACCAAATCAGCCCCCAGCGGCCCAGATTGGGCCGATAGCGGTAGCGCCCCAGGAAGAAGGGAATCAACCCCCAGAGACAGCCGAACAGCGCGGCCAGCACCATATAGACCAATAAGTAAAAAAACCATACCATTATGAATCTCCTCCTGGATTTTAGGCTCTTAGGCTTGCGGCGACTGGCGGGCAGGAAACCGCTCGTTTTTTCTTTTGTCGGCATCTCACAGCCGACGCCGCTGCGCCTCCCTTTTTCTGTTTCTTATGGTAGCATGACCGCCCGGCATACCGTCCAAGTGCTTTCCTGCGTATGGCAGAAAAGCAGCCCGTGAAAGGGCAAACAGAAGTACACGAGGCCGCAGTTGAGGGGCTGCTGCCGAAGCGTGCGGGTGCTTTGTCACGGCGCGTCGGGTCACAAAAAACCCGGGTCTGTTTTGAGCAGACCCGGGTTTGAAAAAAGTAGGATTATCTGGTTATTTTTTGTATCAACTTTAGGTGCATTTTCGCGTTTCGCTCCCGCGCTTTGTGCGGCTCGGCTCGTCCGTTTTCCCTGCCAAAATCTGTACCGCATAACCTCCGCCATTCCGCTTCAAACTATCCCAGTATCCGAACCCACCGGTTTGACCGGGATAGTTGAAAGGAATGATACAATCATGTTTGCGCACAAGCGGCCCCCCATGGCCGTCCTGCTGCTTCTATTGCTGTGTACCCTGCTGCTGGTCCAGACGGCCAGCGCGGCGGCCTACCGCCAGGGGGACTCCGGCGACACCGTTACCACCATCCAGACCAAGCTCCAGCGCTGGGGATACTATGACGGCCCGGTGGACGGGATCTATGGCAGCGCCACCGTCTCCGCCGTGCAGTATTTCCAGAGCGTCAACGGCCTGACGGCGGACGGCGTGGCCGGGGACGCTGCCCTGTCCGCCATGGGCATTACAACCACCGGCGGCAGTGCGTCCCACTCCGACAGCGACCTGGCGCTGCTGGCCAGGGTCATCTCTGCGGAGGCCCGGGGCGAACCGTATACCGGTCAGGTGGCGGTGGGCGCGGTGATTTTGAACCGCATCGCCCACCCCTCCTTCCCCAACAGCATTGCCGGGGTGGTCTATGAGCCGGGGGCCTTCACCTGTATGGTGGACGGCCAAATCGACCAGCCGGTAGCCGACTCCGCCTACCACGCCGCCCAGGACGCGCTGAACGGCAGCGACCCCACCGGCGGCGCGATTTACTATTTCAACCCGGCCACGGCCACCAGCGCCTGGATCTGGTCAAGGCCGCTGATCGCCGTGATTGGCAGCCACCGGTTCTGCGCGTGACACAGCAGGGCAGACGAAAAGGGGACGCCGCAGCAGAAAAGCTGCGACGTCCCCAGTTTGTTCAAATCGGCGCAAAGAATGCGCGGTCAGTCCTCGCTGTCGTCCGTGACCTCAAAGTTGGCCAGGTCCTCGGTCTCCTCCGCGTCCTCCGGCGTCTCCAGCACCACGCCGTCCACGGTGATGTCCCGCTCGGTGCCGACGATGCAGACGTAGGTCTTGCCCACGCCCAAGTCCACCACATTGCCGTCCTCATCGTAGAACTGGTAGGTGTACTTGGCCTTATCCTTCTGCCAGGTGATCTTCTCGTACTTGCCGTTGCAGGCGAAGTAGCCGCTGCCGGTGCCGGTCAGGTGGACCGCCACATGGTTTTTGGCGTCGTTCAGGGCCTCGATGGTGGTCTGGATGATCACCACGTTCTCCACGCTGACCTGGGAGCCGGTGGCGCCGTCTACATAAGCGGAGTCGAACTCGCTGACCTTGTAGTTGCCGGCCTCGCTGTCGTAGGTGAAGGTGGTGCCCTTGTAGCCGGAGAAGCTGACGTTGATGGATTCGGCGGTGTCGCCATTGGCGGGGGTGCCGTCCTCCACGAAGTAGTGGACGTATTCGTAATCGTCCTTGTGCTCCAGGCGGATCTCGTCGGAGTGCTCCTCCAGGTAGGTCTGAATGTTGTCAGAGGTGGTGAACAGGGTGTGTTCGCTGGCGTAACCGGAGGCCAGACGGCTGCTGTCCCGGTAGAAGATGTCCGCCGTGCGGGTGCCCTTGCTCAGATAGTCCAGGTCCACCAGGCCGTACTTTTCCATATAGTCCTTGATGACGTTATAGGCGGCGGTGCTGCCCCCGGCGTGGACCAGGATGGAGTCAGCGGCCACGGCCAGCCGGACGTAATAGGGGCGGGTGGAGCGGATGGTGCCGATGGTGCCCACGTCGGTCACGTCCTGGTACAAGGCCATGATGCGGGTGATGCCGCCCTCCTCGGGCACCTCATAGAGCACATCGGCCTGGCTGTTGCCGTACTGGGGCAGGGCCTGTTTGATGTTGTTGAGCATAATGGCGATGGGTCGGTTGTTGGAGATGTCCTCCTCGGTGGCTTCGCCGGTCAGGGGGTTGATATAGCTCCAGTCAAAGGCTTCTTCCTCCGGCTCGGATTCGTCCTCCTCCACCACAGGCTCCACTTCCACTTCGACCACGGACGCCTCGGCGGATTCCTCCGGTTCCTCCGCCTGGGCGGTGGCACAGCCCGCCATTGCCAGCAGCATTGCCAACACCAGCACCAGGCTCAGCACTTTTTTCATAGATGTTCCTCCTTGTTCGTTTTATCAGATTCTTTTCGTTCTCTTTACCGCTGCTTATTGTACCGTATCTCCCTCCCTTCGTCAAGGGAAATACCGCGTATTCCCGGAAAAACCGGCGGGAAAACCGGCGCAGTCCCGCCAAAAAGGCACAAAAAACCGCAGAAGCGGAATTTTCCACCGGTGCGGCCCGATCCTTTGTGACGCGGAAATCAATCTTGAAAAGCTCTTGGGCAAACTGCGCTTTTTGTAGGGGCGGCCATTGGCCGCCCGGGATAAGCAGATGGTTCCTGCGGGCGGCCACGGGCCGCCCCTACAGGTTGGGCGACACAAAAGCTGCATTTTCAGCTTTTTGTGATGTCCAAATGGTTATAAAGATTGGGAAAACCGATATATGATTTGCAAACTTGATTTCCGTGCCTTTGTGAAAAAAGCGGTTGACAAGTACAACAACTTGCGTTACAATACAAATCGTATCGTTTTGCGAGGTTTGCTATGAGACTGGAACTCAAAGACATCATTCATGTTCCCGGCGCGGTGCTGCCGTTTCAGTACGAAATGGACCTGTCTGAGCTGGATTTCTATGGGGAGCGGCCCTTTGCGGAGCCGGTGCGCATCGAGGGCGCTGTCCGCAACCGGGCCGGTTTGCTGGAGCTGGACGCGGAGGCGGTCACCAACCTGCACCTGCGCTGCGACAGCTGCGGCAAGCACTTTCAGCGCCTGCTGGAGCTGCCCATCCACTGGACGCTGGCCACGGAGCTGGAGAACGAGGCGGATGAGGACGAGTTCCTCTTGCTGGACGGCTCCGGGCTGGAGCTGGATCCGGCGATGAGCGACGAGTTGATTTTCGCCATCGATACAAAAAACCTGTGCAAGGAAGACTGCAAGGGGCGCTGCCCCCGGTGCGGCGCGGACCTGAACGAAGGCCCATGCACCTGCAAGCCGGAGCTTGACCCCCGGTTCGCGGCGCTGGCCCAGCTTCTGGAGCAGGACGACGAGTAATTTTCCCATTTTTTCTTGAGAAACGGATGAGGAGGTGTCATAAAATGGCAGTCCCTAAGAGAAAAGTGTCCAAGGCAAGACGCGACAAACGCCGCGCCAACTGGAAGCTGACCGCTCCCCAGCTGGTGCGCTGCCCCGAGTGCGGCGCGTACCGTTTGCCCCACCGCATTTGCCCCGCCTGCGGCATGTACAACGGCCGCTCCTACGCGAAGGCGGAGGCCAACGCCGAGGTGGAGTGACCCTGTGTCGCCGGATACGAAGTCGAGAGTCTGCTGTTTGGCAGGCTCTTTACTTTTGCGCGGAAATGGGGTAAAATAAGCTGTTAGCTGTTAGTCAGGCACTGCAAAACGAAGACGTAGAGCTGAAAAGGCAGCGCCCCAATAATGGATACAAAAATACACATTGAGTTGGGCAAAAGGGATAAATCAAGAATCTTTTCAGCGTATATCACCAGAGAGCGGAGTGGAAAAGCGTCAGTGAGTACAAAAATTGCATCTGTCGACCCCTGCTCCCCGGCGGAGCGGGCGGGCGTCCGGCCCGGCGAGGAGCTGCGGGCGGTCAACGGCAGCCCCATCGTGGACGTGCTGGACTACAAATTTTATACCTACGACACCCGTCTGACGCTGACCCTGGCCGATGACCGCGGGCGGGAGCGACGGCTCCACGTCCGCAAGCGGGAGGGCGAGGAGCTGGGGCTGAACTTCGAGACGTATCTGATGGACAAGTGCCACCGCTGCGCCAACAACTGCATTTTCTGCTTTGTGGACCAAATGCCGGCGGGCCTGCGGGATACGCTGTACTTCAAGGACGACGACGAGCGGCTCAGCTTCCTCATGGGCAACTATATCACCCTGACCAACCTCTCCCAGCGGGAAATTCAGCGCATCATCGACCTGCGCATCTCCCCCATCAACGTCTCCGTCCACACCACCGACCCGGAGCTGCGGGTGAAGATGATGGGCAACCGCTTCGCCGGGCGCTCCATCGACATTATGCGCCGCTTCGCCCAGGCGGGCATCCAGATGAACTGCCAGATCGTGGCCTGCCCCGGCGTCAACGACGGCCCGGCGCTGGAGCGCACCATGAACGACCTGACCGCCATGCGGGACGGCGTGGCCAGCGTGGCCATCGTGCCGGTGGGGCTGACCAAGTACCGGGAGGGGCTGTATCCCCTCCGCAGCTACACCCGGGGTGAGGCCGCCGCCCTGCTGGACATGGTGGAGGCCTATGGCGACCGGTGCCTGGCGGAGTTTGGCCGCCGGATGTTCTGGTGCAGCGACGAGTTCTATCTGCTGGCAGAGCGGGAGCTGCCCTCCGACGAATTTTACGAGGACTACTGCCAGCTGGAAAACGGCGTGGGAATGCTGCGGCTGCTCCAGGTGGAGTTCCGCGGCGCGCTGCGGATGATGGAGGGGGAGACGGTGAACGTCCGGCCCTTCTCCATGGCTACGGGGCGCGCCGCCGCGCCCCTGTTCACCAAACTGGCGGCGGAGGCCACCGCCCGGTTCGGCGGCCAGGGCCGCGTGTACGAGATTCAAAACGACTTCTTCGGCCCGGAGATCACCGTGGCGGGGCTGGTGACGGGCCGGGACCTGATTGCCCAGCTCCTGGGCAAAGAGCTGGGAGAGCGGCTGCTGCTGCCCGACTGTATGCTCCGCTACCACCAGAACGTCTTTCTGGACGACGTGACGGTAGAGCAGGTGGAGGAGGCGCTGGGCGTCCCCGTCACCTTCGTGGCCCAGGACGGCTTCAAGTTGCTGGACGCGATTCTGGAGACAGAGGGCGCGGACGCGCCGGAGGACGCGGACTTCTTCCCGGAGGATGATGAATACTTCCGCTATAATCCAGACAGATAAATCCTTTTTGTATCATTTTATCAACTGCACTACCCATAAGTTCTGCTGTGCATCCTGTAGGGGCGGCCCTTGGCCGCCCTGGGAATGGCGCTCTGAATCCGGGCGGCCACAGGGAGGGGCAACGCCCCGGAAGTACCGCTTGACGGTAAGGGCCGCCCCTACACAGTACGGTGGTGCCCATAAGGAAGTGACGATATGGCAAAACCCTTGGTAGCGATCGTGGGCCGACCTAACGTGGGCAAGTCCATGCTCTTTAATAAGCTGGCGGGCCAGCGGCTCTCCATCGTGGAGGACACCCCCGGCGTCACTCGAGATCGGCTCTACGCCGACTGCGAGTGGTGCGGCAGGCAGTTCACCATTGTGGACACCGGCGGCATCGAGCCACAGAACAACAGCGAAATTTTGCAGTTCATGCGGGGGCAGGCGGAGATCGCCATCCAGAACGCCGATGTCATCGTGCTGGTCTGCGACATCCGCACCGGCGTCACCGCCGCCGACATGGACGTGGCAAGCCTGCTCCGCCGCTCCAGGAAGCCGGTGGTGCTGGTGGCCAACAAGGCCGACTCCACCGGCGCAAAGGCGCTGAACCCCGACATCTACGAGTTCTATAACCTGGGCCTGGGCGACCCCATCGCCGTCTCCGCCATCCACGGCATCGGCGTGGACGATATGCTGGAGGAGTGTGTCCGCTACTTCCCGGAGGACCAGGAATCCGACGAGGACGAGGACGTCATCAAGGTGGCGGTCATCGGCAAGCCCAACGTGGGCAAGTCCTCCCTGGTGAACCGGATCTTGGGCGAGGAGCGGGTCATCGTCTCTGACATGGCGGGCACCACCCGGGACGCGGTGGACAGCTTCTTCGAGAACCAGTTCGGCAAATACTGCTTCATCGACACGGCGGGAATGCGGAAAAAGTCCAGGGTCAACGACCGGGTGGAGCAGTTCTCCGTCCTCCGGGCCACGCTGGCCATCGACCGGGCGGACGTGTGCCTCATCCTCATCGACGCCAACGAGGGCGTCACGGAGCAGGACACCAAGGTGGCTGGGCTGGCCCATGAGGCGGGCAAAGCCTCCATCATCGTGGTCAACAAATGGGACGACATCGAGAAGGACGACAAGACCATGCGCCGCATGACCGACGACATCCGCCGGGATTTGTCCTATATGCCCTACGCGCCCATCCTGTTCATCTCGGCCCTGACCGGCCAGCGGGTGAACAAGCTGTTCGAGCTAATCAACCGGGTCCACGAGATGTCGCTGCTGCGGATTCGCACCGGCGTACTGAACTCGGTGTTGGCGGAGGCCACCACCCGGGTCCAGCCCCCCACTGACAAGGGCCGCCGCCTGAAAATCTACTATATGACCCAGGTGGGGGTGCAGCCGCCCACGTTCGTCTGCTTCTGCAACGAGGCCAAGCTGTTCCATTTTTCCTACCAGCGGTATCTGGAGAATCAAATCAGAAACACCTTTGGGCTGGAGGGCACACCCATTCGCCTCATTATCCGGCAAAAAGGGGACAAGGAGGAGGGTTCCTGATGAACGTGCCTATGACCGTCGGGCTGGTCGCCCTGGTGGCGGCGGTCTCCTATCTGCTGGGCTGCTGCAACTCGGCGCTGATCATCTCCAAATATATCCTCCACGACGATGTGCGCAACCACGGCAGCGGCAACGCCGGGTTGACCAACTTCTACCGGGTGTTTGGCAAGGGGAAGGTGGTCTTTGTGGTGCTGGGCGACCTGCTGAAGGCGGTGATCTCCGTTCTGCTGGGCGGGGCGCTGCTGGGGAGCTTTCTGGGCTGGCCGGTTATCGGCAAGCTGCTGGGGGGCATCTTTTGCATCCTGGGCCACTCCTTCCCCTGTATGTTCGGCTTCCGTGGCGGCAAGGGCGTCCTCTGCGGCGCGGGGGTCATTTTGTGCATGGACTGGCGCATCGCGCTGGTTTGCCTGGGGGCCTTCCTGATATTGGTGGCTATCACCCGCTGGGTGTCCCTGGGGTCCATGGTGGCGGCGGTTTTGTTCCCCATCTGCTGCTGGTTCATCTACGGGAACATCCCGGTGACGGTGCTGGCCTGCGTGGCGGGGGTGCTCATCGTCGTGCGGCACCGGGACAACGCCAAGCGCATCGCCGAGGGGAATGAGAATAAATTCGAGTTCAAAAAAGAATGAGAGCTGTTAGCTTTTAGCTCTTAGCTGTTAGCCGGAGACTGCTGGCTTTTGGGGTTATTCCTTTGTATCGGCTGTTTCGCTGACACCGGCGGAAACCCCTCCGCCACCGCCTGCGGCGGCGGCCCTCCTCCCCTTTCAGGGGAGGCAAGAGGGGCGATCAGTTGCTAAAGATTGTTCACTAAAGAAAATGTGTACTATGCTGGGCAAAACCACTGACAAAATAAAAAGCACTAACCTGACTAATAGCTAATAGCTAACAGCTAATGGCTAGAATGGAGGCACCATATGAAAATCACCGTCTTAGGCTCCGGCGGCTGGGGCACCGCCCTGGCCCTGCTGCTGCTGGAAAATGGCAACCAGGTCGTTCTCTGGTCCTACTGCCAGGAGGAGAGCGACGTACTCCAGGCCAACCACGAAAACCCCATGCTCAAGGGGGTCCCGCTCCCGCCGGAGCTGGAGCTAACTGCAGATATGTCCTGCGTGAAGGACAGCGACGTGGTCATTCTGGCCACCCCCTCTTTCGCGGTGCGCAGCACCGCCGCCCAGCTGGCGAAGCTGGCGCAGCCCGGCACCGTCATCGTCAGCGTAGGCAAGGGCTTCGAGAAGGGGACCACCCTGCGGCTGAGCCAGGTCATCGAATCAGAGGTGGACGAGAGCTGCCCGGTGGTGGTGCTGTGCGGCCCCACTCACGCCGAGGAGGTGGGGCGGGGGATTCCCAGCGCCATCGTCGCCGCCTCCGAGAACAAGGAGGCCGCGGAGCGGGTGCAGGACATCTTCATGTCTCCCCGGTTCCGGGTGTATACCTCCTCTGACGTGGTGGGCTGCGAAATCGGCGCAGCGCTGAAAAACGTCATCGCCCTGTGCGCCGGGGTGGTGGACGGCATGGGCTACGGGGACAACACCCGCGCCATGCTGATGACCCGGGGCCTGACCGAGATCGCCCGGCTGGGCAGCGCCATGGGCGGCCACCAGCGGACCTTCGCCGGGCTGACCGGCGTGGGCGACCTGATCGTCACCTGCACCAGCGTCCACTCCCGGAACCACCGGGCGGGCATCCTCATCGGCCAGGGGGTGGACCCCCAGGAGGCCGTGAAGCGCATCGGCGCGGTGGTAGAGGGCTACTACGCCGCCGAGACGGGCATGGAGTTGGCGAAAAAGTACGGCGTGGAGCTGCCCATCACCCAGGCGGCCTACGAGGTCCTCTACGAGGGTAAGACCGCACCGGAGGCGTTCAACGCTCTGATGACCCGCCGGAAGAACAACGAGGTGGAGGACGCCTGGGTCTGACAGAGAGGAGTTTTCCATGCCCTTTGATTACAAAAAGGAATACAAAGAGTTTTATCTGCCCAAGAAAACCCCTAGTGTTATCACTGTTCCGCCCATGAATTACCTGGCCGTCCGGGGCACCGGCGACCCCAACGCCGAGGATGGGGCCTATAAAGCCTCCATCGGGCTGCTCTACGGGGTGGCGTACACCATTAAAATGAGCAAAAAGGGCGGCCACGCCATCGAGGGCTACTTCGACTACGTGGTGCCGCCGCTGGAGGGCTTCTGGCAGCAGCCGGGCCAGGGCGCGGGCATCGCCTACAGCCGGAAAGAGGACTTCAAGTTTATCTCCGTCATTCGCCTGCCGGATTTCGTCACCAAGGTCGACTTCGACTGGGCCGTGGCTGAGGCCACCCGGAAGAAAAAGACCGACTTCTCCCCGGTGGAGTTTCTGACCATCGACGAGGGGCTGTGCGTCCAGTGTATGCACATTGGCCCCTACGACGAGGAACCGGACACCGTCCGGCGGATGCACGCGTTTATGACCGCGCAGGGCTACGCGCTGGACCTGAGCGACCAGCGGCTCCACCACGAGATTTATCTCAGCGACTCCCGGAAAACCGCTCCGGAGAAGCAGAAAACGGTGGTTCGGCACCCGATTCGGCGGGAATAAGGCTCTCAAAGCGCGAAGTATCCCTTTTCACTGACCCACGCCATTACCAAGCGCCTGTAGGGGCGGCCCGTGGCCGCCCGCAAAGGTTGCGTATTCCTGCCGGGCGGCCAAGGGCCGCCCCTACACATGGCTGTAAAAAACGAAACCATATACGGAAATACGCAGAATAAAACGCAAAAAA
>JAJPXY010000150.1 GCA_021205205.1 Clostridiales bacterium | reverse complement strand
AGCGCTTGGCCGGGGCCTTCCACTGGTTTTATTGATTTACTCCTGGACTCAGGACGCCTCCTCGAACTGGCTGTTGTACAGCTCCGCATAGAAGCCGCCCTGTTTCAGCAATTCCTCATGACTGCCCTGCTCCACGATGTCGCCATCCCGCAGGACCAGGATGATGTCGGCGTTCTTGATGGTAGACAGGCGGTGGGCAATGACAAAGCTGGTGCGCCCGCTGGTCAACTGGTCCATGGCCTGCTGGGTCAAAATCTCTGTCCGGGTGTCCACGCTGGAGGTGGCCTCGTCCAAAATCAGCATGGGGCTGTTCTGAATCATGGCCCGGGCAATGGTCATCAGCTGCTTCTGCCCGGCGGAAATGGACGTGTTATCGGTGAGAACGGTGTCGTAGCCATGGGGCAGCGCCTGGATGAAGTTATGAATGCCACAGGCCTTGCAGGCCTCCACCATCCGCTCCTCCGTGGCGTCCTTGGTGTTATAGAGCAGGTTCTCCCGCACGGTTCCCTCGAACAGCCAGGTGTCCTGCAACACCATGCCGAACTGTTTGTGGACATTGCTCCGGTGGACGTTCTCAGCGGGAACGCCGTCGATGAGGATCTCGCCGCCCACCGGCTCAAAGAACCGCATCAGCAGGTTGACCATAGTGGTCTTGCCCGCGCCGGTGGGGCCGACAATGGCCACCTTCTGCCCCGGCTGCACCTTGGCGCTGAAGTCGTGGATGATCTCCTTCTCCGGCGCGTTGGGATAGGCGAACTTGACGTGGCGGAACTCCACAGCGCCCTTCACGTCTGTGATCTCAGCCAGCTTGCCGGATTCGTCCTCCATCTCCTCTTCCTCCAGGAACTCGAAGACCCGCTCAGAAGCTGCCGCGCAGGACTGCACCTGGGTCATGGCCTGGGAGATCTGCCGCAGAGGCGACTCGAACAGGCGGGTGTAAATCAGGAAGGCCGTGATCACACCGAAGGTGATGCTGCCGTTGATGATTTGCCACGCGCCCACCACGCAGACTGCCACATAGCCCAGGTTGCCGATGAAGGTCATCAGGGGCTGCATCAGTCCGGAAAGGAACTGGGAGCGGAAGTTTGCGGTTTTCACCGCCTGGTTCATGGAGGAGAACTTCTCCTTCACTTCGTCCTCGGCGTTCAGAATCCGGATGACATCGTGGCCGCTGTACATTTCCTCAATATAACCGTTCAGCACACCCAGGCTCTCCTGCCGGGCGGCGAAGTATTTTTGGGAACGGCTCATAATGACCACCATCAGCACCAGGCCGATGAGCGTTGCAAGCACCGTTGTGGACGCCATCACCCAGTCGGTGTAGTACATCATAATCAGGCAGCCGATAAACTGCGCCACCGCTGTGACCAGGTTGGAAAGGCTGTTCGACATGGCCTGCCCGATCATATCCACATCGTTGGTCATACGGGAAAGCACATCACCGGCGGCGTTGCCGGAGAAATATTTCAGGGGCAGGCGGTTGATTTTGGTGTCAATGTCGCCCCGCAGTCGTTTTGCCGTTCGCTGGGTTACGGTCTGCATGATAAAGTGCTGGAAAAAGCTGCATAGAGCACTGGTCAGGTAAATGGCGACCAGCAGCAGCGCCACCCCCCGTATCCCGGCCATATCGATTCCTTCGTCCGCGTGGGCAGCCTGGTACTCCTCGCTGAGGGTGATGTTGGACAGGATCTCCTGGGTCAGCTCGTCATCCGTGTCGGTCAGGTCCAGACTGGACAGGTCAACGTCCGCCGGGTCGGTCCCCTCCGGCAGATAATCGTAAATGTTCAGCTCCCCGCTGGCGATTTGGCTCTGGATGTCCTCCACCATCTCCTCGGAGGAGACGCCGCCGGAAAGCCCATCGTAAATATAGTCAGTCAGCCGACTGATCTGGTTGGGACCGATGATGGTAAACACCGCCCCGGCTGCAGCAAGGATCAGCGCAAAAACGATGATTCCCGCCTGATTTCTGCAATAGGAAATGAGCTTTGTCAGCGCGCCGCGCGTATCCTTCGCTTTTTCGCCGCCGCCGCCCCGTCCCATGGGACCACGGCCCATCGGGCCTCTTCTTGTGGGCGCACCAGTCCGCGCTCTGTTGTTCGTTGCTTCTGGCATAATCAAACGCCTCCTTACGCATTCGCCGCAAGCTCATCCGCAGAGAGCTGCGACAGGGCGATTTCCTGATAGACAGGGCAATTCTTCATCAATTCGTCATGGGTGCCCGCACCCACAACGGCGCCGTCGTCCAGCACGATGATCTTATCCGCGTTGCGGATGGTGCCGATGCGCTGCGCCACAATCAGGCAGGTCGTGTCGCTGCACTCCTGCGCAATGCGCGTCCGCAGAGCGCGGTCAGTCTTGTAGTCCAGCGCGGAAAACGTATCGTCCAAAATCAGAATTTCCGGTTTTCTGGCCAGCGCCCGGGCGATGGAGAGCCGCTGCTTCTGTCCGCCGGAGACGTTGGAGCCGCTCTGGGAGATCCAGCTGTCCAGCCCGTCGTCCATCTTGTGGACGAAGTCAGACGCCTGGGCGATGTCCAGCGCTTCTTCCACGTCGGCCTCTGTCATGTCGCGGCCGCTGTCGCCAAAGGACACGTTGCCCTGCACTGTGTCGGAGAACAGTACAGCCCTCTGGGGAACATAGCCCACCTTCCGGTAGAGGGTGTCGAAGGTATAATCCTGGATTTCCTTTCCGTCCAGCAGGATCTTTCCGCCGGTGACATCGTAAAGCCTTGCGGCCAGACCTACCAGGGTGGACTTACCGGAGCCGGTCGCGCCGATAAAGGCCACGGTCTCGCCCTTCTTCGCCGTAAAGGAGATGTGTTTCAGGCAATCCTCCGAGGCATCGGGATAGCGGAAGGACACATCCTGAAATTCGATGTTCCCTGCACTGTCGGACGCGGAATCCGTGCCCTCCTGGACCATGATGTCTGCGTCAAGGACCTCATTGATACGGGTCGCGGAGACCTGTGCACGGGGCAGCATCATAAAGATCATCAGCAGCACAACAAAGGACATGATCACATACAGGGCGTAAGAGCTAAAGGAGACGACCTCGCCCAGCATCACCGAGCGGTCGGAAACGGCGGTCATGATTTCGGTCAGTGTGCCGTTCAGCGGGATTTCGATGTTGTTAATGAGCCAGGCGCCCACGTAGTAAATGGCGACACTGACGCAGCTCTGGACGAACATCATAATGGGAGAGAGGAACGCCATTCCCCTGCCGGTGAACAACTGCGTTTTCATCAGGTTGTTGTTGGCCGTCTCAAATTTATCTTCCTGGTATTTTTCCGCGTTGAAAGCCCGGACGACCCGGATGCCGCTGAGGTTTTCGTCAGTCAGCCGGTTCACGTCGTCGATTTGGCGCTGGACAATGCGGAACTTGGGAATCATAATGGCCAGCAAGACGACCAGCGACACCACGACAATGGCGACTGCCGCGGCCACAACGGCGGAGAGCTGCCAGCTCTTGCCCACGATTTTGGCGATGGCCCAGATGGCCATGATGGGGGCGCGGAGCATCATCTGCAAGCCCATGGCGATGATCATTTGAATCTGCGTAATGTCGTTGGTGGTACGGGTGATCAGGCTGGCAGTGGAAAACTGCTTGATTTCGCCGGTGCCCATCGCCGCCACCTTGTTGAACACCTTCGCGCGGACGTCAAAGGAAAAGTCCGCCGCGATCATGGCCGCCAGGTAGCCGACGAGCACTGTCAGAAGGGCACTGCACAACGCACAGCCCAGCATATTTCCTCCGGCAGTGAAGTACTGCGACAGGTCCGTGACCTCGCTGCTGATCAGCACCGTGATTTCCGCCGTGTAATCCGGCAGGCGCAAATCAAAGTAAACCTGGCCGCAGACCAGCAACACGCATAGCAGCGTTAGCCACCGGTCTTTGACCTTCATGTTGCGAAAAAGATGAAGCATATAAATTCCTCCTTACAAACGGATGCAGTTTTCCATCCCACGGATGGGTCCTCGCCCTGCCTGCATCGTACAGCGCGGCGGGGACGTGGAAACAGGTGGTTCGGCCTCGCGGCGCCTGGTCAAACCAGAGAGCGGTAAACGCGCAGCAGCATTTCCCGCAGCTGCTGCCGCTCCTCCTCGGTCAGGCACTGGAGCATATTCGCCTCGCTCCGGTCTATGGCCTCCCGGTGTTCTTCGCAGAGGGCGCACCCCGCCGGGGTAATGCGGACGCATTTCACCCGCCGGTCGCTGGCGCTGTGGAAGCTCTCGATGAGCTGCTTTCGCTCCAGCCGCGTCACGATTCCCGCCGCGGTGGACTGGGCCACGCCAAAATGCCGCTCCAGCTCCTTCAGCGTCGCCGTCCCGCTGCCCAGGAAGTGCAGCGCAGCAAGCATTTTGAACTGAAAGAACGTGATGTCGCACTTTTGCAGCTCGCTGTTGGCCTGCTTTTCCAGCGTGTCGTTGATGCGCTTGATGAGCATTCCGCAGTCCATCCGGTCGGCCAGTTCCGTCTGCTGCTCGTCCAGATTCCTCTGACAGGGTTCCATGAAACACCGCCCCCT
Organism: Clostridiales bacterium; assembly: GCA_021205205.1. Classification (GTDB taxonomy): domain Bacteria; phylum Bacillota; class Clostridia; order Oscillospirales; family Oscillospiraceae; genus Onthomonas. Next base: position 39,299 of record JAJPXY010000150.1, on the reverse strand, counting down.
TCCCTGTCCCTGTGGACGAGGATGAGTATAGCAAATCAACCGCGTGCTGTCAATCGCTTGCGTTTGATTTTTACAGACCGTTCATATTTTTCGGAACAGTAACAAAATTTCCACTCCTCGTGGCGGGCGTTTTTGTTCCCCTTCGCAGGGCGTTCCGGCGGCGCAAAAGCACGCAGCGCAGTCCGGGCGGGACTGCGCTGCGCAAGGCGTTACAGGATCTTCTTCTTTTTGAAGAGGAGCAGACAGCTCAACACCACAACGATGCTGACCAGGATGATGATGGGGTACCCCGTTTTCAGCTCCGGCATATTCTCAAAGTTCATGCCGTACCACCCCGTGATCAGGGTCAGGGGGAAGAAAATTGTTGACATGATGGTCAAAAACTTCATATTGTCGTTCTGTCTGGCATCCACCAGCGCCTGATAGGCGTCCCGCACCTGCTGGGCGTACTCCAGCAGGTAGCTGGTGCGGTCCTTTAGCCGCTCTGCCCGGTCGGCGGCGGTGCCGAAGTATTTCAGCTGCTTGCGGGCAAAATAGCGGTCCTCGTTCTCCTCCAGCTCCCTGGCCATATCCGAGAGCTGGTCGTAATAGCTACGCAGGGTCAGCAGCTGCTTGCGGACGGGCTGCAAGCGGCTCTGGAAGTGGTCGGAGCCGCCCCGCGCTATCTCGTCCTCCATCTCCATCAGCGTCTGCTCATAGGATTCCAGCAGCTCCGCATCCCGGGAGATAAACTCCGTGATAAAGTTGTAGAGGAACCGCTCCCGGGTTTCAGCCTGGTGGACCTTTTTGGCCCGGATGCGGGCGATGAGCCGGGCGGCAAAGCCGCTGTCGTCCACAATCACGACGTACCGTTCGGTGATGACGCAGGCCATCCGATAGCGGCTGCCCAGCACGTCCAGCAGTCGGGGCACGCAGAACGTCCCGAACAGGCACTCCTGCTGGCTCTCCACCTTGCAGAAGCAAATTTCGTGCAGTACGATGTCCAGCTCCACATGAATGTCCAGAGTGTCCAGCGTCCGCTGGCACTCCCGCTCGCTGACCACACAGACAGCGGAGGCCCCGCTTTGCAGCACAGCCTCCAGATCCGTTTCCTGGAGCTGACTTCCCAGCCGGTAAATCATTTCTCTTCCGTCCCTGCACCGATAAAATAGGTGAAGTTCATCTGATTCAGCGCCACCTCGGCCAGGTTGACGCAGCTGTTGCCCATGCGATCCACACAGTGCAGGATGTCCATAAAGGGCACAGACAGACGCTTTTCGCAGGTACCGGCGCTGACGCGCTGCATATGGTGCTTACGCATTTCAATGTCCAGATCCAGCACAGCCTCCCGGTTTTGGATGGTCTGCTCCAGCTTCTCCAGCTTACCGCTGGCCAGGGCCTGAATCGCGTCGGCGTACATGGCCTCGATATAGCCCAAGCTCTGTTCCAGGTCATCCATAGCCTGCGGGGAGTAGTCGTGCTTTTTCTCTTTCCGCTGCTGCATATCGTGGGACAGCTCTGCTGACAGACTGCCCATGCGATCCACATCGCTGAGGACGTACAGCAGCTGAGCGGTCTGAGCCGCCTGCTGTTCGGTCAGCGCACCGGAAGAGAACAGGTCGGCAAGGTATTCGTTGATCTCGTCGTGGAGGGATTCCACTGCCTCACCGTAGTGATTGATCTCCTCCAGCGCCTGGCCGTCCTGGCTCTTGACTGCGTCTTTCAGATTCAGCAGCATGGTCTTGACCAGTCCGCTGCAATGCAGTATCTCTTTGGCCACCAGCTGGAGCGCCGCCGCAGGCTGGCTCAGCACGTTTTTGTCCAGGAACCGAGGCACGGACAGTTTTTTCTCCTCATCCTTGCCCACAGGGATGATGGTAGTGACGATTTTCACCATCACGCCCAGCAGGGGAATCCAAAGCAAGGTCATGGTGATGTTAAAGATGGTGTGGGCGTTGGCGATCTGCCGGGAGATCACGTCCACCTCCGCGCCCTTGGGGGAGATATACTGGATGAAGGCCGCATAGGGCTTCACGAACCAGATGAACAGCACCGCGCCGGAAATGTTGAAGATGCTGTGGGCAATGGCGGTGCGCTTGGCGTCCTTGGACTGGCCCACGCTGGCCAGCAGCGCGGTGATGGTGGTGCCGATGTTGTCGCCCAGCAGGATGGGGATGGCCCCGGACAGGCCCAGGATGCTGGTCACGCCGTCGGACCCCGCCTGGGCGGCGAAGTTTTGCAGCACCGCGATGGTGGCGCTGCTGCTCTGAACCACCAGGGTCATCAGCGTACCCACGGCCACGCCCAGCACGGGGATGTCCGCCACCTGGGCGATCATGTTGGTGAACACCGGGCTGGAGGCCAGAGGCTTCATGACGCTGCCCATGGTCTCGATGCCCAGGAACAGCAGGCCGAAGGCGAACACGGTCCCCGCAATGTTCTTCACCCGCTCGTTTTTGGCGAGGAAGTTCACGATGAAACCACCGAACACGAACACATAGATATAATCGCTGATTTTAAAGGCGATGATCTGGGCGGTGATGGTGGTTCCGATGTTGGCGCCGAAGATAATGGAGATGGCCTGGGGCAGAGTCATCAGCCCCGCGCTGACAAAGCCGATGGCCATGACGGTGGTGGCGCTGCTGCTCTGGAGCACCGCCGTCACCAGCGCGCCGGCCAGCACACCCATAACACGGTTCCGGGTCAGCAGGCTCAAAATCTGCTTCATCCGCTCGCCTGCGGCCTTCTGGAGGCATTCGCTCATCAGGTTCATGCCGTAGATGAAGATAGCCAACCCACCCAGCAGGCCAAATACAATTTCCAATGTATCGTTCATACTCGTATCATCCTTCTCTTTCTGCGTTGATGGAGTCCCATGTGGAAAGTGTGCCGGTGAACAGTCCCTTTAATTCGTCCAGGGTCACGCTTTGCAGTGGATTTTCCCCGTTGACGATGACGGCAATGCCATCCACCGCGATGGTCTCGCAGTCCAGCAGCTCCGCCTCGTAGTCCGCCAGCTGCCGGGAGGCCATGCCGAAATCACACCGGCCCTGCATGGCGTCGTTCAGTCCCGTGGTGGAATCGGACGCCGTCACCTCCACTGTTGCGTTGGGGTTCAGGGTCATATACTCCGCCGCCAGCTCCTCCAGCAGAGGCGCGGCGGAGGTGGAGCCGTGGATGGTGATGGTCCCCGACTGCTTGCCGGAGAGGAAGGTGGTGGAGTCCTCCACCGCCACATAGGACTGGCTCACGATGGTCTGTCCCTTGCCCAGCACGTAGGTCAGGCAGTCCTGCTCCAGCTCACTGAGGGTCCCCGACCAAGCCAGGACAAAGGGACGGCTCAGGGCGTAAGAGCCGTTTTTCACATTCGCCAGGGTACCTGCCACGCCGTCCACAGACAGCACAGTCTCCCCGTCCAGCGCGTCCAGCGCGCCCATGGAGATGTACCCAATGGCGGCGGGGTCCTCCCCTACCGCCGCGATTACCGCCTCCGCGTTGTCCACCACCAGGGCGGCATCTGTGGTGGCGTCAGGCTTGCTCTCGTCCTCGCTTTCGTCAAATCCCACCAGCTCCGCAAAGGCGCTGCGGGTGCCGGAGCCTTCCTCCCGGGAGACCACCTGGACCTCCCCCAGGGCGTCCAGCCCGTCCACCGCCGTCAGGCTGGCGCTGGCCCCGCCGCAGCCGGTCAGCAGCAGCGCCGCCGCCAGCAAAAGCGGGATTAGTTTACCGATTTTTCCCATGGTACGTTCCATCCTCTTTCTTTATTTGGATGTGAATGGTTACAACATCCCCTTGCCACAGAATGCTGTTCGTATTTATTGTAACGAGTGCGTGTAAAGTCTGAAACCAGGACGCGGTAAGATTTTTGTAAAGAGGCGCGAAAAAACGCCGTATCCGTCGAACATGACGAATACGGCGCAAAAGCAGTTCATTTGTCGGATTTTTCGCATTTTCGGAGCATTTTTCAATCGTTCAGCGCTCAGGGACGCGCCCGCCCCCTCCCCAGGGCGAAGGCCACGAAGAAATACCCCGCCAGCAAAAGGGTGATGCAGGAGCCGGTGGAGGACCCCACGTAAAAGCTCAGTAGCAGTCCCCCCACGCCGCAGACCACCGCCCCCAGCAGGGCCAGCAGTGTGTACTGCCGCATATTCCCCGCCAGCTGGCGAGCGGCAGCCCCGGGCAGCACCAGCAGGGAGTTGATGACCAGCAGGCCCACCCAGGTCATGGACAGGGTGACCACCACCGCCACCGCGCAGTTGAACAGCGCGTCCAGCTGCCACAGCCGGATGCCCCGGCTGCTGGCCAGAGCGGGATGGACAGCGGAGAGGGTCATATCGTTCATTTGGAACACCCACAGTATCACCACCAGCAGCAAAATCAACGCCAACAGGCCGATTTTCCCCGGGGAGACGGAGAGGATGTCCCCGATGAGCAGCGCGTTGAACTTGGTGAAGCTGCCGCCGTCCAGGGTGGAGAGGAAAATACCCAGGGCGATGGCGGTGGAGGAAAACACGCCGATGACCGTGTCGCTGGACATGGCGGTTTTCTGCACCACCCAGGTGAACAGCAGGGAGAACACCACCGACAGGGCCACCGCCGCCCAGGTGGCGTCCGCAAGGCCGCACAGGGAACCGATGGCCAGTCCCGCGAAGGCGGAGTGGCCCAGCGCGTCGGAAAAAAAGGCCATGCCGTGTTCCACCACCAGGGTGGACAGCAGGGCGAACAGCGGCGAGATGACCAGTACCGCCAGCAGGGCGTTTTTCATAAAGTACATACTGCCCGGCTCCGCCCAGGAGAAGGGCAGCAGGTCCACCAGGGCATACCACAGCTGCATGATGGGAAACCTCCTATAACAATTTGCAATGAGCAATGTGCAATGAATGGCTTTCGGGAATCGTCTGCATTCTTCATTGCCGGTGGATGGAGAACAGCTGCCTGAACTGGTCGGACTCCAGCACCTCCTGGGGGGTGCCCACCTTCAAGATCTGCTGTTTGAGCAGAATGACCTTGTCCACCAGCTGGAGGGTGCCGAAGTCGTGGGTGGACAGCAAAATCGACAGGTCGTACCGGGTGCGGATGTCGTCCAGCAGAGCGAACAGCTGCCGCTCTCCCTCCATATCCACGCCGGACATGGGTTCGTCCAAAATGAGGATGTTGGGCAGCGGCTCCAGCGCCATGGCCAGCAGCACCCGCTGCAATTCGCCGCCAGAAAGCGCCCCCACCCGCCGGTCGATCAGTTCCTCCCCGTGGACCCGGGCCAGACAGGCCAGCACCTGCTCCCGCAGCTTTTTGGGGACGGGCAGCCACACCGGCCAGTTGGAACCGGCGCAGATGAACAGGTCCAGCACACTGACCGGGTCGCTGGGATCGAAGCTGGGGCTTTGGGGCACGTAGCCGATGCGGGGCTTCATGGCCCGGCCCTGGGCGGTCTGGAAGGTGATGCTGCCGGAATGGGGCATCTGCCCCAAAACGGACTTAAACAGGGAGCTTTTCCCCGCCCCGTTGGGGCCAATCAGGGCGATCAGCTCGCCGCAGTGCAGGTGAAAGCTGACGTCGCTGAGGATTTGGTCCCCGCCCAGGGAGACCGACAGCTTATCCACCCGGAGACAGCAGCTCCCGGCGCAGCCGGTGGTCACACCGATGTGCTTGGTTTTCTTCGTGCGTATGCCTCCAAAATCGTCTCCACGTTCTGCCGGAGGATGGCCTCGTAGGCGTCCAACCCCTCCAGCCCCTCCGGGACGTTCTCGCTGCTCATGCCCAGGTCCAGGGCAAAGACGCCAATGTCCCGCTCCTGTGCCAGGGCCTGGGCGGTGGAGTCGGAGCCGTTGACCTCGGTGAAGATGGCGGGGATTTGATACTGGTCGATGAGGGTCACCAACTCGTTAATGCGCCGGGCGGAGGCTTCGGAGCCTTCCTCCTCCTCCACGGCGGCGACGATTTCCAAATCGAACGCCTGGGCGAAGTAGTGAAACCCGTCGTGGAAGGTGATGAGCTGGCGGCAGGAGAGACCCGCCAGCCGCTCCGTCAACTCCGCTTGCAGGTCAGAGAGGGACTCCCGAATCGTTTCCGCATTGGCCTGATACGCCTGTGCGTTGTCCGGGTCGGCCTGGGCCAGCCCCTCCGCCAGGTTGACGGCCATTTGCGCCGCCCGCGCCGGGTCCAGCCAGATGTGGGCGTCCGTTTCCTCGTCATGGGAATGGCCGGAGGCTTCCTCGTGGTTCTCGTCCCCCTCGTCCAGCTCGATGCCCTGGGAGCAGTCCAGATAGTCCCGGCCCTCCAGCACATCGTCCAAAAAGTTCTCCAGTCCCGCCCCGCTGATGGCCAGCAGGTCGCAGGATTCAATGGTTTTCATGTCGCGCATGGTCAGGGTGTAGTTGTGGAGACAGCTGATCTGCTGGTTGATGACCAGCACCGGCTCCACCCCGTCCACCCCCTGGGTGACGGCCTGGGCCAACAGATACACCGGGTAGGTGGTACATGCCACGGTGGTCTCCGCCTCCGTTCCGGTGGGCTGCGCCGCGCACCCTGTCAGCAGCAGCAGAGACAGCAGAAAGGGGATCAGTTTTTTCATTCCGGTTTGCCCTCTCCTTTCAAGGGCGTATTTTGCAGCGACCCCAGCGTGATGGCGTCCTTCCCGTACTGGGTACGGATGGCGTCCACCGCCTTTTCCAGTCGCTCCAGCTTTTCCCGCCGGGGCGCGGCGGAGGGCGCGAACAAGTCCATCTGCTCCGCGGCCTCCCACTCCGAAATCAAATTCTGTCCGGTGACGGTCAACATTCGGATGGGGGCGCGTAGGTCCCAGTTTCGGCGCACCAGGGTCAGCGCCGCGTCGGTGATCTCCCGGGCCAGATAGGTGGGGGCGGGCAGCCCCATTTGGCGGGTGATGGTTTTGAAGTTCGGGTCCCGGATGGTGACCTGAACGGAGGTGCATTTCAGCTCCTTCCGCCGCAGGCGGGTGGCGACGCTGTCACTGAGCAGTTCCAGTCCGGTGCGCACTTCCTCCAGCCCCACCAGGTTCCGCCGGAAGGTCAGGCCGTTGCCCACGCTCTTGGGCGGCGGCTGTTCGCTGGCGGGGATGACCCGGCTCTGGTCCAGGCCCCGGGCATAGTCGGAGAGCTGGCCCCCCTGCTTGCCCATCAGCGTGACCAGCGCCTCCCGGTCGGCCCGCGCCAGGTCGCCGATGGTGCGGATGCCGTACTGATTCAGCACCTTTCGCGCCGCCTGGCCCACAAAAATCATATCGTCTACCGGCAGGGGCCACAGCAGCGCAGGGAAGTTTTCCCGGGTGATAACGGTGGTGGCATCGGGCTTTTTGTAGTCGCTGCCCAGCTTGGCAAAGACCTTGTTGAAGCTGACCCCCACCGAGATGGTCAATCCCAGCTCCGCGCGGACCACCGCCCGCAGTTCATCGGCCAATCCCTTGCCGTCCTTCCCGAACAGGTGCAGACTTCCCGTCACGTCCAGCCAGCTCTCGTCGATGGAAAACGGTTCCACCAGGTCGGTGTACCGTTGATAAATGGCGTTGATGCGCTGGGAGAAATGGCGATACTTGCTGTGGTGGGCGGGGAGCAGCACCAGGCCGGGGCATTTCCGCTGGGCCTGCCAGATAGTCTCCGCCGTCTGGACCTTGTGGGCCTTTGCCAGCTCATTTTTCGCCAGAATGATGCCGTGGCGGGAGGCGGGGTCGCCGCAGACCGCCACCGGCTGCCCCCGCAGCTCCGGATGGTCCAACAGCTCCACCGAGGCGAAGAAGTTGTTCAGGTCACAGTGTAAAATCGTCCGTTCCACAGCGTCTCCCCCCTTGACGCGGGTAACAGCATACCACAGCTTTTCGCAAATGTCAAACGTTTGTTCGATTCATCATATGTTCCAACGTGCAGATGAGTAAACCGGTCCAGTCATAAATGTTGGGGCCAGGCAAAGCACCTGACCCCAAATTCAAAAAATAGGTTGTGGTTTTATGGCGCGCCTGCCCATCCCCTTCCGCGCGGACCACGGAATGGACCGCTCCGTCAGCCCAGCCGCCGCCGGTACTCCGAAGGGGTACACCCTTGCACGCTGCGGAACGCCCTGGAAAAGTAGCTGGTTTCCTGGAAGCCGCACTGAGCGCCGATGTCGGCCACCTTCCGGTCGGTGGTGGACAGCAGCACCGCCGCCTGCTGCACCCGCAGCTGCTTGACGTACTGGATGGGGGTGCTGCCGATGGTGGCGTGAAAACACCGCAGGCATTCGCTGGCGCTGAGGGAGGCGCTGCGGGCGATCTGCTCCACGGTGAGGTTGTCTGCGTAATGGGTTTGGATGAATTGGAGCATGGTTTTGACCCGTTGGGCGTCCCGCTGGGCCTTCTCCGAGGGCTGGGGCCGGGTCGGATGATGGGCAGCGACCAGATACATCAACCAGGACACTCCTTCCCGCACCAGGAAGGGATACCCAGGCGGCTCCTCCCGGACGGCGGCGTCCGCCTGTTGGAAGCGCTCCAGCGCCTCCCGCTGCCAGGGCACGTCGGGCCGCAGCGTCACACCCTCTACGCTGCGGGCGGCCAACAGTGGGGAGAGGTAGTCCTGCCAGAACACGCTGCCCGGGTCGCCGCCCACCAGCCGGGGGTGGAACACAAAAGAGTAGATGCGGCAGGCTCCTTCTCCAGCGTTTCGCGCCGAATGGAGGACGCCGCTGTTGACAAACAGCCCCTCCCCGGCCCGGAGGGTGTGCCTCCCGCTGCCTGCGGCGAAGGATACCGTCCCCTCCAGCACCACGTTGACCTCCAGCTCGTCGTGCCAGTGCCAGGGGAGGGCGCTATCTGTAAGCACACACCCATAACAGGCTAAGGGAAAGTCCGCCGACCCGTGGGTGACCAGTTCGTGCCCATCCGCCCCGATGCGAGACAGCCTGCGCTGATAAATATCCATAGCCTGCTCCTTTGCAGTGAACGATGTTTTGGCGGTTTTGTGCTGCTGTTTGGCGGTTCTGTCCTACCAAAAGGGGAAAACCTGGTGGTATACTGTTATCAAAGCTAATAGCTAATCTCGGCTGACCTCCACCCGCCGGAACGCCCGGAGAAACAGAAAGCTGTTCAAATAGGCGACAATGGCGAACACCGCCATGGCCCACAGGAAAATCGCCACATAAAAAATGTCCGGGTTCATCACGAAGGACAGATAAAAAGCGGCAACGGGGACGATGAGGGTGCCCAGTGTACAGGGCAGGGCGGCGGCGCTGAGCAGCCAGGCGTTTTTCAGGTTCTCCTTCACCGGCATATGGAACCGGGCCTGGAGGGGAAACAAATACTGAAAGCCGCAGGCAAACAGGAACACCAGCACGAAGAACGTGATTTGATACATCCGGGCCAGCGCGCCGGTCAGCGAGCTGACGGCCAGATAATAGGCCACCAGCAGGGCGATGGCCACCAGGCAGACCAGCCACAGCTGGGTGGAGCGCTTGAAGCCGCCCTTGAACGCCCGCCAGAACTGCCGGGGGATGAAGCTGTCCTCCGTATCCTCGGCGATGCTCAGGGTGCAGTCGTACAGGGCGGTCAGCGACGCCCCGATGGTGAACACCGGCACGCAGAACAGGCAGAACAGGATGTTGCAGAACACCAGGTCCGACAGCTTGCCCAGCGCGTCCATCAGCGGACTGCCCCAGCCAAAAATTCTCCTCATCGCGTCTCCTTTCCTCTGCGCAACGGCAGAAGCTGTTAGCCATTAGTTGGCGGACGCCTGACTAACAGCTAACAGCTAAAGGCTAAAAGCTATTTTACTTGACAGCGCCTTCCACCATGCCGCTCATGATCTGCTTCTGAGCAATCAGGAAGATGATGATCATGGGGATCATGGCCAGCAGCGCGGCGGTCAGGATCAGGTCCCACTGCTTCACGTAGGAGCCGACGAACGCCTGCACTGCCACGGGCAAGGTCTTGACCTTGCCGCTCTGGCCCAGCATCAGGGAGGGCAGCAGGTAGTCGTTCCAGATCCACATACCGTTCAGGATGGTGACGGTGACGATGGACGGCCGCAGCAGCGGGAAGATGATGTGGAAGTAGATGCCCTCATAGGAGCAGCCGTCGATGGAGGCGGCCTCCTCCAGGTCGTAGGGGATGGTCTTGATCATACCGGTCAGGATGAACACGGTCATGGCTCCGCCGAAGCCGCAGTAGGCAAAGACGATGCCGGGGATGGACTGGAGCATGGACAGGCCCACGAACTTGCCCACGTCCCGGAAGGTGGAGATCAGCGGCAGCATGACCACCTGGAAGGGGATGATCATGGAGGCGATGAACACCATATAGATGGCGGAGGACCACTTGGTCTTGTTCCGGCAGATGACCCACGCGGCCATGCCGCCGAACACGGCCAGCAGCACCAGGGACAGGATAGTGACGACAGCGGAGGTGCCAAACGCGGACCAGAAGCTGAAGTTGGAGTTGTTGATGACGCTGGTCAGGTTGGTGATCAACTGGCTGACGCTCATCCCGGCGAAGCCGACGGGGTTGGCCACGATGCCGTTGGCGTTCTTGAACACGTTGATGACCACCAGGAAGAAGGGCATCAGCGTATACGCCGCCACCACAATAGCCACCGCCATGATGGCAATCAGGTGAGAGGTTTTCAGCTTGGTTTTCATTACATCTCCACCTCCTTGCTGTTGGACACGCGGACCTGAATCAGCGAGACGCAGGCCAGAATGACAAAGAAGAGCACGGCCTTAGCCTGTCCGAGGGCATAGCTGTTCTTGGAGATGGCGGTGTTATAGATGTTCAGCGCCAGCATCTGTGTGCCGTTGGTCAGGTAGTTGCCCAGGAACTGCACCGAGCCGGTGCCGTTGGTCAGGGCCATATTGACATCGAACTGCTTGAAGGCGGAGGTCAAGGTCAGGAAGGTGCAGATGGTGATGGTGGAGGCAATCATGGGCAGCTTGATGCGGAACAGGGTGGTGACCGCATTGGCGCCGTCGATGGCGGCGGCCTCCAGCACGTCGCCGGGGACCGTGACCAGACCGTTGATGTAAATCAGCATGATGTAGCCCGCGTACTGCCAGATATAGACCACGATGATGGCCGCAAACGCGGTGGGCGTCTTGCTCAGCAGCGAGGTACCGGTGACCTGCACCAGGACGTTGTTGAACACGAACTGCCAGATATAGCCCAGGACGATGCCGCCAATCAGGTTGGGCAGGAAGTAGGCGGCCCGGAAGAAGCCCACGCCCTTCAGGCGGCTGGTACACAGCAGCGCCAGGCAGAAGCCCACCACGTTGACGAAAATCATGTTGAACACCACGAACAGGACCGTGATGATCAGCGACCACAGGAAGCTGGTCTCCTTGAACATGGCGATGTAGTTGGCCAGGCCCACAAACTCAGTGTATTGAATGCCGGTCCAGTCGGTGAAGGAGTAGAAGATACCCAGCACCAACGGGATAATGACGGTGACGGCGAAGGTGAACAGCAGCGGGAACAGGAACAGGAAGTTGACGATGCTCCGATGCTTGGTCAGGGTGGGGAAGTAATACAGGCCCATCAGCAGGGCGACAGCCCCCACAATGAGCATTGGTCCCCGGTAGGAAGCACTGGAACCCATAAAGTCCAGCGCCAGCGAAACTCCCAGCAGGGCCACACCCGCCACCAGCAAAACCAGCGACAGGATTTTTTTGCCGGTTGTGTTTTGATCCATTGTTTGGATTCCCCTTTCTTTCCAATTTACTTCTTTTTCGCGTCCCCTGTGCGGAGGCGATTCAGAACGGATTTGTCAAGAACATTTTCCCGCTCCAGACCCGCTTGTCAGGTTCTCTGCGCGGAAAATGCGGGCATTTCGGAAAGATGGACAGCAGCGGAGCTGCTGTCCATCTGTGGATGCTTACAGCAAAGAGAGGTTCAGGCCAAATTTAGCCGGAATAGGCGCTGGCGCAGACCTGCTCCATAGCGGAGACGAAGCCGTCCACATCCAGGCTGCCCTGGGCGAAGTCGTTGAAGACCTGACCGGTGTAGTTCTGGGCGAGGCCCTCGATCATGTTGTTCCAGTGCCAGTTAGAGGTCTTACCCTCGGCGATGTAGCTGGAGACGGACTCGGCGAAGGGATCTGTGGCGGTATAGGCGCAGGAGGTGAAGGGGCTGATGAAGCCAGCTTCTTCCACCAGCACCTGCTGGGCCTCATCGGTGGTCAGCCACTGGAGGAATTCCAGAGCCGCGTCCACGTTCTCGCTGCCACTGTAAACAGACCACCAGGAGGGGGAGCAGGTCAGGATGGTGTCGATGCCGTCCTCAAAGGCGAAGGGAGCCAGACCAGCCTGGAAGTTGCCGGCGGACTCATAGGCATCAGCGTCGTCGGAGGTCGTGGTGGCTCCGATCCAGTTGCCCTGGGTGACGAAGGCGTACTCACCGGAGGCGAAGTTCAGGATCTGCTGGTCATAGGTGCCGGAGATAATCATATCCTGGTCGGCATACTGCTGGAGCAGGTCAACGAAGTTGGCGAAGTCAGCGAAGCGCTCGGTGTCCAGCTGGCCGCCGTCGTTCAGCAGGTCGATGTAGGTGGTGTCGTCCCGGTCAAGGCCGGCGTCCAGATAGTTGGCGAACACGTGGTTGCCGGTGGACCAGTAGAGGTTGACCGGCTCGGTGTAGTAGCCCACCACAGCGGTGATGCCCAGCTCGTCCTTCATGGAGTCCAGAGTGGCAAAGGCTTCCTCATAGGCGGAAGGAGAGGTCAGCGTGGAGGGGTCGATACCGGCAGTCTCCAGCATGTCGGCGTTGTAGGCCATGCCGATGGCTTCCACGGTGTAGGGGAAGCCGATGGTGCCGTACTCATCGTCCACATAGGCGGAGTCGGTGTCAGAGGCCCAAGCCTGGTCGCTCATGTCAACCAGCAGACCTTCCCAGTTGGCGAAGTCGGTGGCGCCGCCGTTGACAAAGATGTCGGGCATATTGTCGGCCTGATAGTAGCCCTTCAGGGTGCCCTGGATGTCCACGCCGCCGCCCAGAGACTCGATCTCCACGGTGACGCCGGTCTCTTCCTCGTACATCTCGGCCAGCTTTTTCAGCTGAGAGTCGACTTCGATTTTGCCGTTGACCAGGCGAAGGGTGGTGCCGGAGGAGGAGGTGCTGGTGGAATCAGAGGTTGTGTCGGCGGCAGCGGAGCTGTCGCCGGTGGTGCCGGAGGAGGAGGTGCTGGTGGAATCAGAGGTTGTGTCGGCGGCAGCGGAGCTGTCGCCGGTGGTGTCGGAGCTGGAGCCACCGCAGGCAACCAGGCTCAGCGCCATTGCCAGTGCCAGGATCAATGCAAGCAGTTTCTTCATACGTTTGTTCTCTCCTTTTACGATAATAAATTTATCCGTTATTCAGCCCCGAAGTGGGGCAATGGATACAGCGGAGGCGAACACTTATTATCTTCTGTTTCCGTCAGGAAACAGAAGAAACACAGCGCTGTGTTTCGCCGGTTTGCGGGGGAGCGTACTCCCCCGGTATGCAAAATCAGTTCAGCGCCCAAACGGCGGCCTGCCAGGGGGCCAGGGCCAGCTCACGGGTCAGGGTCAGGTCGGCCTGGGGCACGTTCCCTGTCACCAGCTCCGCGCTGTCCCACTGGACATTTTCGGGGACCGGGAAGGTCCGGGCCTGGTCGGAGAGGTTGCAGACCACCAGCAGCGTCACGCCGTCCTTCTGCCGTCGAGCGGCACTTCCGGGGCTACGCCCCTCCCTGTGCCGGGTGTAGGCAAAGACCGCCTCGTTGCCGTCAAGCGGCACTTCCGAAGCTGCGCTTCTCCCTGCCTCCGGGGCCAGCAGGTCGTAGCTGCCGTAGACGATGACGTCAGACCACTTGCTGTCCTGCCGCAAGGCGATAATCTGCTTATAGTAATTGAACACGGAATCCGGGTCTGCCAGCTCCGCCGCCGCGTTGATGGTGGTGTAGTTGGGGTTGACCATGATCCAGGGCTGGCCGGTGGTGAACCCGGCGTTGGGGGAGTCGTCCCACTGCATGGGGGTTCGGGCATTGTCCCGGCTCTTGTAGGCGATGCACTCCAGCAGCTCCTCCGGCTGCCGCAGGCCCGCCTCGGTCAGTTCCCGATAGGCGTTGATGCTCTCGATGTCCCGGTAGTCTTCGATGGAGCCGAAGGGGCAGTTGGTCATGCCCAGCTCCTCGCCCTGATAGACGTAGGGGGTGCCCTGCATGAAGTGCAGCATGGTGGCGATGCACTTGGCGGACTGGGGGGAGTTGTCCCCCAGCCGGGAGACCACCCGGGGCTGGTCGTGGTTGCAGAAGAACAGGGAGTTCCACGCCACGCCGTCCAGTTCCTTTTCCCACTTGGTCAGGTTCTCTTTCAGGGCGGGGATGGACATGGGGGTGATGGACCACTTCCCGCCGGGGCCTTCGTCCAGACCCACGTGCTCAAACTGAAACACCATGTTCAGCTCGGTGCCCTCGGCATTGGCGTACTTTTTTGCCTCCTCCACGGTGACGCCCGCGGTCTCGCCCACAGTCATCAGGTCGTACTTGGAGAGGACCCGGCGGTTCATCTCCTGGAGGTACTCGTGGACGTGGGGGCCGTTGCAGGTGCCGTACATACAGGGGCTGTAGAGGCCCTCTACCGGTCCGTCGGGCAGTCCCTCTTTCTTGGAGATCATGGAAATCACGTCCATGCGGAACCCGTCGATGCCCTTCTCGCACCACCAGGTCATCATGTCAAAGACCTCGTCCCGGACCTTGGGGTTCTCCCAGTTCAGGTCGGGCTGCTTTTTGGAGAAGCAGTGGAGGTAATACATCCCGGTGGTCTCGTCCCACTCCCAGGCGGAGCCGGAGAAGCAGCTGCCCCAGTTGTTTGGCTCGTGGCCGTCCACGGCCTCCCGCCAGATGTAATAGTCCCGCTTGTCGTTGTCGCGGGAGGAGCGGCTCTCCACGAACCACTGGTGTTCGTCGGAGGTGTGGTTCACCACCAGGTCCATGACGATTTTGATGCCCATCTGATGGGCCTCGGCCAGCAAGGCGTCGAAGTCCTCCATGGTGCCGAACTCGTCCATAATGGCCCGGTAGTCGGCGATGTCATAGCCGTTGTCGTCGTTAGGGGATTTGTAGACCGGGCTGAGCCATAGAATGTGAATGCCCAGTTCCTTGAGATAGCCCAGCTTGGAGCGGATGCCGTTCAAATCGCCTACGCCGTCTCCGTTGGAGTCGCAGAACGAGCGGGGGTAGATTTGATAGACAACGTTCTCTTTCCACCACCGTCGAGCGGTACTTCCGAAGCTGCGCTTCTCCTTGCAATTGCGTGCCATGGTCAGTCTCCTTCGTTTTACAATAAAATATGCAAGGGCCAAAGGGGGGTTTGCTCAGGTTACGCGCATTACTAACGCTGTGATTAAAATATCACATTTCGTCTCTTTTGTAAATGAGTTATCTTGATAACCAGAACCCCGCACAAATTTTTGCGTCTTTTTTTGTGCAACTTGCCCACTGGTCAGCGGCGAGTTGTCCGGTTTTCCGGGCGCAAGGGAGCGTTATTTGTTTCTTTGCAAAAACCACTTCCCCAAACAGCGTTTCAGAACTCGCCTGTTACACGGAGTCCCGCAGCACCAGCGAGACCGGCAGCGAATGGGAACGCATCTGATAAGTCGGGTCCTCGATGGCTTTGACCAACTCCTCCACCGCCAGCCGCCCCTTGGCGGAGAAGTCCTGGCGGACCGTGGTCAGCCGCAGGAAGGAAAACCCGATGGCCTCGGCGTTGTCGTCAAATCCGGCGATGCCCACGTCCTCGGGAATCTTTACGCCACCCCGCAGCAGGAAATAGTATGCCTCCATCGCCAGGATGTCCGCCGTGAAGAACAGTGCCGTTTTGCCGCGGAAGGGCATTTGCCGCATGATCTCCCGGTAGGTTCTTTCCCGCTCCTCGGCGGTGGTGCCCAGCTCGATCATTTTCAGCTTGCAGCCGCTGCCCATTTCCCCGGCTTCCTCCGGGGCCTGTTGCGCCCCCTGCCAGCGCCAGGCGTCCACGCCGTAGTTCCGGTAGCAACAGACGTACACGGACTCGTACCCCGCCTTCATCAGGTGGTGGGTCATCAGGTAGCCGCCCATCCGGTCGTCCAGACCGATGTTGGGAACGCTGCTCTGGTTCTGTTTGCCGGAATAGAAGCAGTCGATGGCAATGATGGGCTTTTTTGTCGTCTGGTTGAGCTTTTCGCAGTTCACATCGGAGAAGGAAATGGCGATCACGCCGTCCACGTTCCAGCCCATAATCGTCTTGAAGATGTTGTCTACATTATCTGACGAGTAAAACAGCATATAATATCATATCCGTGCTTTTTCAGCGCCTGCTCGATGACGCCGATAACAACCCCGTAGAAGGGGTCGGTCAGCAGAGAGTTTTCCACGCCGATCTGATACTGGACGATGACCGCCACCAGATGGGAGCCTCCCTTCAGGGCGGCGTGGGGACCCTGGCTCTGGACATACCCCATCTCGTCGATGAGTTTTCGGACCTTCTCCACCGTAGCCGGGGAAACTTTTTTCAAATTCCCGTGCAGAACATTGGAGACTGTCGCCGTGCTGACACCCGCCCGCGCGGCGATCTCTTTGATCGTGACCATGCCTGGTTCCCTCCCTGCAAACTGTTCGATTTGTATCGCTATTAAAAAAATAGGACAAAAATGATTGTTTGTCAAACATTTTCACATGGTTATCTTCATAACCATCCATTTTCACAAAACAAAAGAACATATTTTGTGCCATAAAGAGGTTATGTACATAACCTCTTTACAACCTCTCCCCGCTTTGTTATCTTATTAATAAGACAGTTTCAAAAGTAGAGAGGCTTCTGGCTGTCCTAACACATATTGCTCTATTACAGGAGGAATTTGACTATGACTCGCAAATGGTGGCATGAAAAGGTGGCCTATCAGATCTACCCCAAGAGCTTTTGCGACTCCAACGGCGACGGTGTGGGCGACCTGCAAGGAATCATCAGCAAGCTGGACTACCTGAAAGGTCTGGGCGTGGACATCGTGTGGCTTTCCCCCATCTACTGCTCCCCCCTGGCCGACCAGGGCTATGACATCTCCGACTACTACTGCATCGACCCCCTGTTTGGCACCATGGACGACGTGGACGAGCTGCTGGCCCAGGCCAAACAGCGTGACATCTCCATCGTCATGGACCTGGTGGTGAACCACTGCTCCGACGAACACGAGTGGTTCCAAAAGGCCTGCGCCGACCCCGACGGCAGATACGGCAAGTTCTTCTACATCCGGGACTGGAAGGAAGGCGACCCTCTCCCCTGCAACTGGCGCAGCTACTTCGGCGGCCCCTGCTGGGAGAAGCTCCCCGGCCACGATGATAAAATCTACTTCCACGCCTTCCACAAAAAGCAGCCTGACCTGAACTGGGAGAACCCCGACCTGCGGGAGGAAGTCTACAAGATGGTCAACTGGTGGCTGGACAAAGGGCTGGGCGGCTTCCGCATTGATGCCATCATGAACATCAAAAAGCTGCTGCCCTTCCGGGACTTCCCCGCCGACCGGGAGGACGGTCTGTGCAGCATCGACCGTATGCTGGAACAGGCCACCGGCATTGGCCAGTTCCTGGGCGAGATGCGGGACAAGGCCTTTGCTCCCCACAACGCCTTCACCGTGGGCGAGGTGTTCAACGAGAAGCCGGAGGAAATTCCGGAGTTCATTGGTGACAACGGTTATTTCTCCAGTATGTTCGACTTTGCGGAAACCATCCTCAACCGCAGTGACAAGGGCTGGTACGACCAGACCCCTGTCACGGCGGAGCAGTACAAGGCCGCCTGCTTCCAGAGCCAAAAAAAGACCGCCGGTGTCGGCTTTTTGTCCAATATCATCGAAAACCACGATGAATCCCGGGGCGTCTGCCGCTACATCCCGGAGGAGGACCTCTCCCCCACCAGCAAGAAAATGCTGGCCGGTCTGTACTTTATGCTGCGGGGCCTGCCCTGGATCTACCAGGGCCAGGAGCTGGGCATGGAGAACCACGTCGTCCAGGACATCTCCCAGGTCAACGACGTCTCCACTCTGGACCAGTACCAGGTGGCGCTGGACGCGGGCCTCTCCCCTGCTCAGGCGCTGAAGAGCATCCAAATGCACTGCCGGGACAACGCCCGCACCCCCCTTCCAATGGGACGACTCCCCCAACGCCGGGTTCACCACCGGCCCCCCTGGCTGCCGGTGAATCCCAACTACCAGACCATCAATCTGGCCGCCGAAATCGACGACGAGGATTCGATTTACAACTGGTACCGCAAGCTCATTCAGCTGCGGAAGGACCCCGCCTGGGCGGAGACGGTGGTCTACGGCGAACTCATCCCCTATCTGGCAGAGCAGAAAAACCTGATGGCCTACTACCGCAGGGGCGAGAAAACCCTGCTGGTGGCGGGGAACTTCCAGCGCCAGCCCCAGGCCATGGCTCTGCCCGCTCCGGTGCAGGGAGGGGCGCAGCCCCGGAAGTGCCGCTTGACGGCAGACAAGGTGCTGCTGAACAACCTGGATTCCTTCCGCGTGGAGGACGGGCAGCTGTACCTGGAAGGGTATCAGTTTGTGGTGGTCAGCCTGGAGGAGAAGTAACAAGTCATCACATGCAATGTGTATCCCCCTGACTGCACATTGCACATCTGCCACGAGACGAGAGAGGAGGCATCCCTATGAAACGAGCCACGGGTATTTTGCTCCCCCTGGCCAGTCTGCCAGGCCGGTACGGGATCGGCAGCTTTTCCAAAAACGCCTATGACTGGGTGGACTGGCTGGCCGCTGCTGGTCAGTCCTATTGGCAGATCCTTCCCCTCGGTCCCACCAGCTATGGGGATTCCCCCTATCAGTCCTTCTCCACCTTCGCGGGGAACCCCTACTTCATCAGCCTGGACGCGCTGGTGGAGGAGGGCGTCCTGACCCGGGCGGAGTGCGACGGGTTGGACTTTGGAACGGACGAGCGGGACATCGACTATAAAAAGCTCTACGACGCGCGTTATCCTCTGCTGCACAAAGCCTACGAGCGGGCCGCTGTCAGTCACAACGCCGACTATCTGCAATTCGTGGCGGAAAACCAGTGGTGGCTGTCGGATTACGCCCTGTTCATGGCGGTGGAAAGCCGTTTCGGCGGTAAGCCCTGGACCGAGTGGGCGGAGGACATCCGTCTGCGCTGGGGCTACGCCATGGACTACTACCGGCGGGAGCTGTATTACGACATCGAATTCCAGCAGTACCTGCAATACCTGTTTTTCAAACAGTGGAAGGCCCTGAAAGCCTACGCCAATGGAAAGCACATCCAAATCATCGGCGACATCCCCATCTATGTGGCCATGGACAGCGCCGACGCCTGGGCGCACCCGGAGCTGTTCCAGCTGGACGACAGCAACACCCCCGTAGCCGTGGCGGGCTGCCCGCCGGACGGTTTTTCCGCCACCGGCCAGCTGTGGGGCAATCCCCTCTACCGCTGGGACTACCACAAACAGACCGATTACGACTGGTGGATGAGCCGCCTGTGGTTCTGCTTCCAGATGTACGACGTGGTGCGCATCGACCATTTCCGGGGGTTCGACGAGTATTTCTCCATCCCCTACGGGGAGACCACCGCCTGCAACGGCCACTGGGAAAAAGGCCCCGGCCTGGAGCTGTTCCGCACCATGGAGCGGCGGCTGGGGTGGCACCAGGTCATCGCGGAGGATTTGGGCTATGTGACCGACTCGGTGCGGCAGTTGGTGCGGGACAGCGGGTTTCCCGGTATGAAGGTGCTGGAATTTGCCTTCGACTCCCGGGACTCCGGCTCCGCCAACGACTACCTGCCCCACAACTACATTGAAAACTGCGTGGCCTACACCGGCACCCATGACAACGAGACCCTGGTGGGCTGGTTCGACAGCATCCGGGAGGAGGAGCGAGCCATGGTCCGGCGCTACCTGTGTGACCAGGCTACGCCCAAAGAGGAGCTGTACCGCTCCATGATCGGCCTGATCCAGCGCTCCGCCGCCGCCGTCTGCATCGTCCCGTTGCAGGACTATTTGGGCTGCGACAACCGGTGCCGCATCAACAAACCCTCCACCATCGGCACCAACTGGCGCTGGCGGGTCACGGAACCGGAGCTGACGCCGACGTTACAGGCGGAAATCCTACAGACCGCCAAGCTCTTTGGCCGCATGAACTGGGACAACGAAAATAGCGAAAAATAAGCAACAGGGAGACGGCTCCGCGCCGTCTCCCTGTTGGCGTTTTGGGTTGAACCGTCTAGCGGCGCTTTACCATTCCGTTTCGGGCCGCAGGGTAAATCTTCTGATTTCATCCAGTAACTGCGACCTTTTTTCGCGTTCCATGTCCACGAAACTCCTCCTCATAGACCGCAGAGAACGGCGTTTGTTCCTCATCAGGTCCTGCAACGTCTTGGCCTCGGAGGCGCAGATGATCAGATAGATGTATTCGACAAACGTCTTGCGCTCCCCCGCCGACAGGGACCGTATCCAGGCATTGAGGGCCGTCTCGAACCGCAACCCGGAGGTAGTGCGGGTGTCAGCGTAGAAAAACCGTGTCCCATCGACGAGCCAGGAAAACGGGTCGTGCTGCAGGAACGAGAGGCTGGAGCTGCGAATGGTGGTGTAGTCGTCATGTTCCATGAGGACCCCGACAATGGAGGACGCAGGGACAAACGAGGCGATTTTCGCCCGTACCGCCCGATACTGCGCGCTTTCCAAAAAATCGCTGTCAAATCCGGGTCCGTCGTTGTTATAGATCGCAATCAGATTTCGTTTACAGTCCGCGGGCAGATGCGCCCCCGCCCAAACGGCCAGATTCCCACCTTTGGAGTGACCGCCCAGCCGAAACGGCAGGTTGACCCGACTAAGCGAACGCACCACATAATTGACGGCTTCCCACTGTGCCGGTACGCCGTGCATGAAGCCCATATTGAGGTCTTCCTTCCACCCGACCAGAGTGTTGTCGGTCCCCCGGAACGAGAGGAACAGGGTCCGGTCAGGGAGCAGAAACGAGACAGCGGAAAACTGCATTTCCGTTTCCTCATCAATGAGGTTCACATAGCGGAATACTTTCATCTCCCGGAAGCGAGCGGACCGGGCAGCGGCCTCGGCCAGCCGCACAACAGAGCGCATATAGCCAACCGTCAGCCCGTTGTATTTGACCGCATCAGGCATCTGGCGGATCGCCTCTGCTGCGTCGGGCAGAGAGACGGTGGCGCCGTCTTTCACAAAGGAAAAATCGAGATAGGCCAACACCGAAAGGATCAGCGCGTCAACCTCGTTAAATGCACTTTGCTGAAAGCTCATCCCTCCCCTGCTATCAATGTAATGAAAAATGTCTTTTCGTCTGCGCGTCATTTGTCATCCCTCCTGGTTGTGTTCTGCGGAATCCGCCGCAGATAATATTAATAACATTAGAACGATTCATGCAGTTTGCGCTGCATCTGCCGCGTTCCGGCTGTCTGAGCCGCCAGGCGCGTTCCTCGTCTGGCATCCTGCCGTTTTCAAAAAGCAACTGCCTTCTGGAAGGGACTCTATCATTTTCAAGGGTGTTTTTCAAGCGGTTTTGCATGAACGGTCAAAAATCCGCGCAAACGGTTATTTCGTTCCTAAAAAATTTCGGAAAATCGGGTCCGCTTTTGTGTATTTTGCCACAGATTTGGCCGAAGGCAATCGGGGCAGCGGGAACGCCTGTCCAGCGGGTTGCCTGAAGATCGGCTTCTTCTCCTGCGACATCTCCCCCTGTTGACACTACCCCGGAAAATATGGTAAAATAACTCATATTTCAAGATTGCGAGGCGTTCCAACTATGAAAAAAACCATCGGCATTCTGGGCGGCATGGGGCCGCTGGCCACCTGCGACCTGTTCCACAAGATCGTGGACATCACCGGCGCCGCCTGCGACCAGGAGCATGTGCGCGTGTGCATCGACAGCAACACCGAGATCGCCGACCGGACCAAAGCCATCCTGGAGGGCGGGAAGGACCCCGTGCCGGAGATGGTCAAGAGCGCGGTGCGGCTCCAGGGTATGGGTGCGGACGTGCTCATCATGCCCTGTAACACCGCTCACTACTTCTATGACCGCATCGCCCCCTTCATCGACATCCCCATGCTCCACATGATCCGGGAGACCGCCAAGACGGTCAAAGAGCGGGGCCTGACCAAGGTGGGCCTGCTGGCCACCGACGGCACCTGCCGCTCCGGCGTCTACAAGACCGCCTTCGACGCGGAGGGCGTGGAGATGTGTATGCCCTCCCCGGAGCGGCAGCAGGCGGTCATGGACGTGATTTATAAAGGTGTCAAGGCAGGCAACCTCTCCATCGACCTGACGGGCTTTTACGCCGCCATGGACGAGCTGTTCGACCAGGGCGCGCAGGTGCTGATTTTGGGCTGTACCGAGCTGCCCGTGGCCTTCGACCTGTTCCACATCGACAGGCCCAGCATCGACCCCACCATGGTCCTGGCCGCAGCGGCGGTGCGGTTTGTGGGGGCCAGCGTTAAGGAGAGCGCCGGGTATTGACAATTTTCAATGGGCAATGTGCAATGTGCAATTCTGACTATCCCTTTGAATCAGCCACGTTCTTTAGTGGCTAGTGGTTAGTTGCTAGAAGGTGGGCAGTTCTACTCAAAATGCCACATCTTTTGGGCAAAACCGACATCAAACGGCAAGCACTATCCCCTCTTGCCTCCCCTGAAAGGGGAGGAGGGCCGCCGCCTTTAGGCGGTGGCGGAGGGGTTTCTCCGCTGGAATGATGGACAAGTCTGCTTCAAAGGGACAACCACAAAAGTGAGCAGTACCTGGCTAACAGCTAATTCCCCCTTCCTGTGTTTAAAAATCGGGAAAGTGGTACATACTAAGCCACTAACCTTATTTTATTACCGGAAGGATTCTGATGCTCTATGATGAAACTACGCGCCGTTGTGCTGCTGACCGCCTTTTGCCTGGCGCTGTCTTTGTCCTGCGCCGCCCTGTCCTCTCCCTGGCCCCAGGCTGCGGAGACGGCGGCCTCCACAGTCGTCGTCTCCGCAGCCAGCCGACGCCCCCATCGGGGAGGCGGCCCCTCTCTATGAGCTGCGCAGCGTAGACGGGGAGATCTGTGTGTTCCGCCGCGGCAGTCTGCTGACCCATACGGGGGTGTTGGCGGCCTCCCTGCCCCGGGAGGACCGGGCGCTTCTGGAGGCGGGCATCGCCGCAGAATCCGACCAGGAGCTGGCGTCGCTCATCGAGGACCTTTGCTCATGAAACCTTTCCGCCGACCGCAGAAAATTTGTTTCCGACGCAGAAAAGCTCTTGCTTTTCCCGCCGAGACGTGCTACAATAACAAAGTAAGAACGTATCAACCATAAGAGTGGGGTCCGCCCCGCTCTTTTCTTTGAGCTTTTTTGCGTCCCCGGCGCGTTTTGCGGGCCGGGAGAGAAAGCGTGGTGCAACCAATGAAAAAAGTAACGGAACTGACCGCGGAGCTGGCTCTGCCTCTGGTGGAGCAGGCGGGCTGTACCCTGTGGGATGTGGAGTACGTCCGGGAGGCCGGGACCTGGTACCTGCGGGTGTTTTTGGACTGCCCGGAGGGCGTCTCCATCAACCAGTGCGAGGCGGTCAGCCGCCCCCTCAGCGACCTGCTGGACGAGGCCGACCCCATCGAGGGCAGCTACGTGTTAGAGGTGGGCAGCGCCGGCGCCGACCGGGCGCTGAAAAAGCCCGCCCACTTTGCCCAGTGCATGGGCCAGGAGGTAGACATCAAGCTCTACCGCCCCAGGGACGGGAAAAAGGCGTTCCAGGGGACCCTGACCGGGTACGAGGACGGCAAAGTGACCATCGCCGACGCGGCGGGCGAGACGCAGTCCTTCGAGAAAAAGGAGCTGGCCCTGGTGCGTCTGCACATCGACTTTTAATGAAAAAACGGCGGGACGGGTATTCCGCCCCGCCCGGAGATAAAGGAGTGAAGCTGTGACATGGCTAGACGAGTGAGCAAAAAGAAAGGCCCCACCCCCGAGGAAGACGCAAAGGACTTCTTCCTGGCCCTGGATATGCTGGAGCAGGAGCGGGGCATTTCCAAAGACTATATGCTGGAAAAAATCACCCAGGCCCTGGTCACCGCCTACAAGCGGGACCACGAAGGCATCGGGGACAACCTGGTGGTGCTGGCAGACGAGGAGAAGAATTCCATCCGCATGATCATCAAGCGGGAGGTGGTGGAGGAGGTCGACAACCCCGACACCGAGATCTCCCTGGAGGAGGTCCGCAGGAGCCTCCCCAACGCCCAGGTGGGCGACGTGGTCAGCAAGGAGCTGAAAACCAAGAACTTTGGCCGCATCGCCGCCCAGACCGCCCGGCAGGTCATCATCCAGGGCATCCGCGAGGCGGAGCGGAACATGGTCTTCGACGAGTTCCAGACCAAGGAGAAGGAAATCCTCACCGGCGTCGTCTCCCGTACAGACCCCCGCACCGGCGGCATCTATGTCAAGCTGGCCTCCGGCGACAAAACCACCGAGGCCCTGCTCTACACCGGCGAGCAGGTGCGTGGCGAGACCTACACCGAAGGACAACGCCTGAAGGTCTACGTAGTGGAGGTACGCAAGGGCACCCGGGGGACCCAGGTGGTCATCTCCCGCACCCACCACGGCCTGGTGCGCCGTCTGTTTGAGCTGGAGGTGCCGGAGCTGTTCGACGGTACGGTGGAGGTCAAATCCATCGCCCGGGAGGCCGGCAGCCGCACCAAGATGGCCGTCTGGTCCAGCGACCCGGAGATCGACCCCATCGGCGCCTGCGTGGGCACCCGGGGCGCCCGTGTCAACGCCGTGGTGGAGGAACTGAACGGCGAAAAGGTGGACATCATCAAGTATTCCGACGACCCCGCCGCCTATATTGCCGCCGCCCTGGCCCCCGCCGACGTGGTCAGCGTGGACGCCCAGCCGGAGCAGAAAACCTGCCGTGTGGTGGTGCCCGACGACCAGCTCTCCCTTGCCATCGGCAAGGAGGGCCAGAACGCCCGGCTGGCCGCCCGCCTGACCGGCTACAAAATCGACATCAAGAGCGTCACCGCCGCCGCGGAGCTGGCCGAGCAGGAGGCCCGGGAGCGGGCGGAGCGCGCCGCCCAGGCGGAAGCGGAACCGGCAGACGAGGGCGCGGAGGCGGCCCCGGAGGAAGAGCTGTTCTCCGACGACGCGCTGTTCGCCGAGGACGAATAAACACCCCGTCACCGAAGGGAGGAAGCCCCTATGCCGAAAAAAATCCCCATGCGCCAGTGCGTGGGCTGCCGGGAGATGAAGCCCAAGCGGGAGCTGATCCGGGTGGTCCGCTCCCCGGAGGGGGAGCTGTCCCTGGACTTCCGGGGCAAAAAACCCGGCCGGGGCGCATACGTCTGTCCCAACGGGGACTGCCTGAAGCGGGCCAGAAAGAGCAACGCTCTGGGCCGCGCGTTCAGCATGAAGATACCCGACGAGGTCTATGAGGCGCTGGAGGGCCAGATGGAGCATGGCGATGGAACAAGCTGAGAGCCTGCGGCTGCTGGGCCTGGCCAAACGGGCCGGGCGGCTGGCCCAGGGGGAGGACATGGTCCAGGAGGCAGCAGCCGCCCACAAGGTCCGGCTGCTGCTGCTGGCGGCGGACGCCGCCCCCGGCACCGTCCGGCGGGTCCGCACCCTGGCCGGGGAACGGATCGCGGTCATGGCCCTGCCCTGCGGCAAAGCCCAGCTGGGCGCGGCCCTGGGCCGGGACACCTGCGCCGTCTGCGCCGTCACCGATTTGGGCTTCGCCGCCAAAATTGCCGGTCTGGTGGCCGGGGAGGACCCCGCCCTGGTCCCCATCGCCCAGGAGCTGGCCCGGAAGCAGGAAAAGCTGCTCCGGCGCAAAAAGACCAAACCGAGAAGGAAGTAATCACCCGGAGCGTTTTTCAGTCGTCGGCTCCGCCGACTGACCGGGAAAGCGCCCCACGGAATATAGGAGGTGGCTATAGATGAGTCTGGAGATCAAATACAGAGTGCGCGAGGTCGGCAAGGACTTCGCATTGAACGGAAAGGCCATTGGCAACAAAAAAATCACGGAGATCCTGACCAAATACGCCAAAGCGCCCACCAGCGCCATGGCCCGGCTGACGGACCAGGAGCTTTCCATCATCTTCGACTATCTGACCCAAACCAACCAGATCGGCAGCCTGGAAGAGGTGTTTGCCGAGACGTATCACGAGCCGAACGCCGCCAAGGCTGACGCTCCGAAGCCCCAGCAGAGCCAGAAGGCGCAGGCCAAGCAGGGCGACAAGGCCGCCGTGCAGCGCGGCGACCGCGGTCAGCGCCAGGGCGGCAAGGCCCAGCAGTCCTCTGCCCGGCAGCAGGGCGGCAGGCAGCCCGCCGAGCAGAAGCAGGCTGCGTCCGCCAAGGCCCAGACCAAGCAGCAGTCCGGCGGCAGCCAGAAGCAGGCTGCCCAGCAGCCGTCCGCGCAGCAACAGCCCGCCAGCCGCGTTCCCCAGAAAAAGGTGGTCAACACCCGCAAGAACGTGAACGTCAACCTGGACCGGTACGACTCCCGGCTGGACGACCTGGCCCCGGAGCGGGCCGAGCGGATGCAGCAGGGCAAGCAGAAGATCTCCTCCCGCCGCCAGCAGCAGCAGAAGCAGGGTAAGCAGTCCGCCAAGCGCCGCCAGGAGGAGCAGCAGCAGCGGATGCGCCGCCTCCAGCAGGAGGCCGCCCGGAAGGCTCCCGTCAAGGTCCAGATCCCCGACGAGATCACCGTGGGCGAGCTGGCCTCCCGGATGAAGAAAACCGGGGCCGAGGTGGTCAAGCGCCTGATGATGAACGGCGTGATGGCCTCCATGAGCGACACCATCGACTTCGACACCGCCGCCTTCGTGGCCGAAGAGCTGGGCTGCAAGGTGGAGAAGGAAGTGGTCGTCACCATCGAGGAGAAGCTCATCGACAACACTGAGGACGCCGAGGAGAACCTGGAGCCGCGCGCCCCCGTGGTGGTGGTCATGGGCCACGTAGACCACGGCAAGACCTCTCTGCTGGATAAGATCCGTTCCACCAACGTCACCGCCGGGGAGGCCGGCGGCATCACCCAGGCCATCGGCGCGTATCAGGTGAAGGTGCCCGGCGGCAAAATCGTCACCTTCCTGGACACCCCCGGCCACGAGGCTTTCACCGCCATGCGCGCCCGGGGCGCGATGGTCACCGACATCGCCATCCTGGTGGTAGCGGCGGACGACGGCATCATGCCCCAGACCGTGGAGGCCATCAACCACGCCAAGGCCGCCGGTATCCCCATCGTGGTGGCCATCAACAAGATGGACCTGCCCGGGGCCGACCCGGAGCGCATCAAGCAGGAGCTGACCAAATACGACCTGCTGGCCGAGGACTGGGGCGGCGACACCATTGTCTGCCCCATCTCCGCCAAGACCGGCGAGGGCATCGACGAGCTGCTGGAGATGGTGCTGCTGACTGCCGAAATGCGGGAGCTGCGGGCCAACCCCAACCGCGCCGCCAAGGGCGCGGTCATCGAAGCCCGGCTGGACAAGGGCCGCGGCCCGGTGGCCACTCTGCTGGTGCAGAACGGCACATTGAAGCAGGGCGACGTCATCATCGCCGGGACCGCCGTGGGCCGTGTCCGCGCCATGACCGACTACCGGGGCAAGCGGCTCAAGGCCGCCGGTCCCTCCGTCCCCGTGGAAATCACCGGCATGGCCGAGGTCCCCAGCGCCGTCGACGACTTCTACGCCGTGGCCGACGAGCGCATGGCCCGGGAACTGGCCGAGCAGCGCAAGCAGGAGCAGAAGGCCGCTGCCGCCGCCCCCACCGCCAAGAAGATCAGCCTGGACGACCTGTTCTCCCAGATTCAGGAGGGCGAGGTCAAGGACCTGAACATCATCGTCAAGGCCGACGTGCAGGGCAGCGTGGAGGCCGTGAAGCAGAACCTGGAGAAGCTCTCCAACGACGAGGTCCGGGTCCGGGTCATCCACGGCGGCGTGGGTGCCATCAACGAGAGCGACATCATGCTGGCCTCCACCTCCAACGCCATCATCGTGGGCTTCAACGTCCGCCCCGACTCCGCCGCCAAGGCTATGGCCGAGCGGAACAAGGTGGATATGCGGATGTACCGGGTCATCTACGAGTGCATCGAGGAGATCGAGGCCGCCATGAAGGGTATGCTGGCCCCCACCTTCAAAGAGGTGGAGCTGGGCCGCGTGGAGGTCCGCCAGGTGTACAAAATCACCAACGTGGGCATCGTGGCCGGTTCCTACGTGCTGGAGGGCAAGGTCACCCGGAACGCCCAGCTGCGGCTGGTCCGGGACGGCATCGTCATCCACGAGGGCGAGATCGCCAGCCTCCAGCGCTTCAAGGACTCCGTCCGGGAGGTGCAGGCCGGGTACGAGTGCGGCATCACCCTGGAGAAGTTCTCCGACATCAAGGTCGGGGACATCTTCGAGTGCTTCCAGATGGAAGAAGTCGCAAAGTAAATGTGCAATTAGCAATGTGCAATGTGCAGTTGAACCGGTAAACGGAACGAACGTCAAAAATGGTTGACCGTCCAGGAAACCCCGGCGTAAATGTTCTAGGTAAATGTGAAAATAAGGCGTAATTGCTAATTGCCAACTGCAAATTGCGAATTGAATCAAAACACCGCAGAGGGCGCAGAATACAGAAGGGCAATTCTGTGTTCCGCGCCCCTCTTTCTTATTTCCCCAAACAAAGGAGCGTTATTATGGCAAGTTATCGCATTGGACGCATCAACGACGACATCAAGCGGGAGCTTGCGTCCATGATCCCCACCCTGAAAGACCCCCGTGTCCGGGGTTTGATTTCCATCACCCGGGTGGACACCACCACCGACCTGCGCTATTGCAAGGTCTACGTCTCCACTCTGGACAAGGACGACGCGAAGGAGGTCATGCGGGGCCTGAAATCCAGCGCGGGCTACCTGCGCCGGGAGCTGGGCCGCCGGATGACCCTGCGCTACACGCCGGAGCTGCAATTCATCGCGGACGACTCCATCGACCGGGGGGCCAAACTCATTCAGATGATGAACGAGCTGGACATCCAGCCGGACGAGGCCCCGGCGGAAACGGAGGACACGCTATGACTGAACAGCAGGCCATTCAGTGGCTCCGGGAGCGGGACAATTTTCTGGTGCTGACCCACATCCGGCCGGACGGGGACACCCTGGGCTGCGCCACCGCTCTGTGTCTGGCCCTGGAACAGCTGGGCAAGACCGCCTACACCCTGCCCAATCCCGGCGTCGCCCGCACCTACGAGGGGTTCCTGGACTTCCGGTGGGCGCCGGAGGGCTACGTGCCGGAGCACATCGTGGCGGTGGACATCGCCACCGAGAACCTGTTCCCGGAGGGACCCCAGCAGGCGTATTTGGGCAAAACGGAGCTTTGCATCGACCACCACGGCAGCAACACCTTTTACGCCCAGGAGACCTGTCTGGACGCGGACGCCGCCGCCGCCGGTGAGGTGGTCTACCGCATCGTCAAGGGACTGTGTCCGCTGACAAAGGACATCGCTCAGGCACTGTATATCGCCATCTCCACCGACTGCGGCTGCTTCGCCTACAGCAACACCACCCCCACCACCCACCGTATCGCGGCGGAGCTGATGGAATACGGCGACTTTTCCCCGGTGAACAAACACTTTTTCCAGACCAAATCCTTCAAGGAGCTAAGCTTGCAGTCCAAGCTGATGGCCTCGGAGCAATTCTTCGAGGATGGGAAAATCTGCATTGGCTGTATCACCATTGCGGACAAGGCCAGCGTGGACGCCGACGAGGGGGACTGCGAGGAGCTGTCCTCCTTCGCCGCCGTCATCGAGGGGGTGCGCTGCGCCGCTACCATCCGGGAGCTGGCCCCCGGCAAGTGCAAAATTTCCCTGCGCACCGACCCCAACTACATCAACGCCAGCCAGGTCTGCGCCCTGATGGGGGGCGGCGGTCACGCCGCCGCCGCCGGGGGCAGCGTGGCCGGGACTGTGGAACACGCCCGGCAGGTGGTCTATGAAAGCATCATGCAGGTGTTGGGCGCGGAGGCGTGACAATGGGCCTGTTACGGAGCCTCAAAGACGGGTGGGCGTTCTTCAAAGAGCTGCAAACCATTGAGAAAAAGGCGCAGGAGGCAAAGGAGCGTTGGAGGAACACGACCCTGGAAGAGGCCGCAGCCCTCTCTGACGAGGAGCTGTGGGCGTGCGTCACCGCCAGCCTGGACGACGACGCGCTGACTGCCCCCGGCGCGAAGCGGACGCTGCACACCGCGTTCCTCTTTGACATGGAGGTGCAAAACGGCGGGCTGTGCCAGTTTTTTGACAACTGCCCGGAAAGCGTCCCCTATCTGGAGGACGCGCTGGCCGCGCTGGAGGCGGAGCCTTATCGGGAGCTGTTCCACGATGTTGTGGTCAAACAGAGCGTTGACGTGCATCAGGTGGGCAGTTCCGGAACCGCCCAGATGGTACATTGCGGAGAACAGTGTGAGAACTGCCCGCTGAACGCCTTCGACAGCGCTTACTGCGACCTGTACGGCGAAACGCCGCTGGAGGCCCTGTGTGTCCGCTATGCCAGAGCGCATTTGCAGGAATTGTTCTAAAGAGTAAGGCAGGAGAATCATGCCAAACGGAATCATCATCATTGACAAGCCCCAGGACTGGACCAGCATGGACGTCTGCGCCAAGCTCCGTCGTCTGCTGGGGGAGCGCCGGGTGGGCCACGCCGGGACGCTGGACCCCATGGCCACCGGGGTGCTGACGGTGTTCGTGGGCCGGGCCACCCGGGGGGCGGAGTTCGCCGAGGGCGGCGAGAAGGAGTACCTGGCCACCCTCCAGCTGGGGCTGGAGACCGACACCCAGGACACCACCGGGCAGGTTTTGCACCAGCGGCCCGTCACCTGCTCCCGTGAGGACATCGAGGCGGTGCTGCCCCAGTTCCGGGGGGACATCTTGCAGGTGCCGCCCATGTACTCCGCCCTGAAACGGAACGGCAAAAAGCTCTACCAGCTGGCCCGGGCGGGCAAGACCGTGGAGCGGCCGCCCCGCCCCGTCACCATCTACGCCCTGGAGTTGGGGGAGGAACTGGGGCCTGGGGCTTACGCCCTGCGGGTGCGCTGTTCCAAGGGGACGTACATCCGCACCCTCTGCCACGACATCGGCCAGGCGCTGGGCTGCGGCGGGGCCATGGCCGCCCTGCGGCGCACTCAGGCGGCGGGGTTCACCCTGGCGGACGCCGTCACGCTGGAGCAGGTGGCCGCCGCAGTGGAGGAAGGCCGGGTGAGTGAATTGCTCCGGCCCATCGACACGCTGTTTGCTCAGTACCCGGCGGTCACCGTCGCCGGGCGGCAGGAGCGGCTTTGCCGCAACGGCAACCCCTTCCGGCTGGAGGGGGCGGACGGGCGGTTTCGGGTCTACGGAGCGGACGGCACGTTCCTCATGCTGGGGGAGCGAAAAGCCGGGGAAATGCGCACCGTCAAGAGCTTTTTTGAGGTAGAAACAACATAGAACACGCAAAAAAAGGGAACCACCCGCCGGATTTCGGGTGGTTCCCTTTTGGTTTGTATACAGTTCACCTGTCTTTCAAACAGCCACTTCTTCGGCCCTTTTGGCCAAATCGGCCAGCCGCCCGGCGGAGGGGCGCACCCACTCCGGCGTCACGTCCCGGCCCAGGGCGGTCAGCATCCGCTTGTCGCTCTGGATGGTGGCCCGGGCGGCGGTGGTCAGCATATTGCCGGTGATGGTGGCGGAGGCCCCAGACTGGAAAGCCCGCTCGCCGTCCCGCTCCATTAGGGCGCGGCCCGCAGCAAGACGGATGTTGGCCTCCGGGTTGATGTACCGGAAAAAAGCCACGGTGCGCAAAATTTCCGCCTCAGTCAGCCGGGGCGTGCCCTCCAGCGGGGTGCCTGGAATGGGCATCAGTGCGTTCAGGGGGATGGAATCAATGCCCAGCTCGGCCAGGCTGATGGCCATGTCCAGCCGGTCCTCCCAGGTCTCCCCCATACCGATGATGCCGCCGGAACAGGCACACATTCCCTCGGCCTTGACCAGCTTCAAGGTCTCAATTTTCTGGTCGTAGGTGTGGGTGGTGCAGATGTTGGGGAAGTTGCGCCGGGAAGTCTCGATGTTGTGGTGGTAGCTGGTGACCCCCGCCTGGTGGAGCCGGTGGAGCTGCTGGGCGGTCAGAAAGCCCATGGACGCACACAGCTCAATCTTACACTCCCGGTGCATCGTCTCGTAGGCGTGGACAGCCTTGTCGAACTCCTCGCCGGTCAGCGCCCGCCCGGAGGTGACGATGGAGAACCGGTCCACTCCCTCGCTCTCGTGGAGGCGGCACGCCGCCACGATGTCCTCCTCCGGCAG
This sequence comes from Clostridiales bacterium, assembly GCA_021205205.1. Taxonomy (GTDB): domain Bacteria; phylum Bacillota; class Clostridia; order Oscillospirales; family Oscillospiraceae; genus Onthomonas. The sequence continues at coordinate 7,052 of JAJPXY010000150.1, read as the reverse complement.
GAAGGGGTACACCTCACAGCTTGTATGGTGGTGGACCGACTGGGCGCAGTATTTACAGTCCTCCGGACAGCGTCCGCTGCGCCCGTTGATGATGGAGCACAGGTCTACCTTGTCCCCCACGCAGGCGGCGCGGATGGCGTCCGCCCCGGCGCAGAGGGCGTCCAAGTCGCAGGTGAGAAACCCGGAGAGGTCGTCCTCCCGGGTCAGCCGTCTGCCGTTGATGATCTCCTGTGCCAGCTTCTGTACGTCCACGTCTGCCGCTCCCCTTCTGATTGTCAACCCATTGTTAAACGGAGTTATCAATTAGTATAGCAGATTTCAGGCGTTTGTCAACCATTTTTCTCGCCGATTGACAGCATCAGGGGAATCACCTGAATGACCGGTTCCTCGTAGGGGTGGACCGCTCGAACGGCAGCCAGCGTCTCCGCCAGCCGGGCGGCAGTGACCGTCACCTCAACCTTTATCTCGTCGGCCTCCTCCAGCGCGCCCTCTGTCCCCAGATAGGGGCTGGTCCCCGCCAGGGGCCGCCAGCAGGAGCGAACCGGCGACCAGCTCAGGCACCGGTCATAGGCGCCGATGTGACCCGCGTCCACCTGGAACAGGGCGGCGCGAACGGCCTCGAAGTGGCTCTCCGGCACGTAAATCTCCAGCTTGTAGTGAGAAAATTCCATCATTTCAGCCGTTTCAGCACCTCCAGCAGGTACTTCCACACCCGCTGCACCGAGGCCACGTCCATCCGCTCGGAGGTGGTGTGTACGTCCTTCATGTCCGGCCCGAAGGAGACGCAGTCCAGCCCCGGCAGCTTGTAGGACAGCAGGCCGCACTCCACCCCGGCGTGAATGGCTTCCACCACCGGTGGGTGGCCGTACTGCTCCTGGAACACCTGCACCATCAGGTCCCGCAGAGGGGAATCCGGGCGGTACTCCCAGGCGGGGTACTCCCCGGAGACCTCCAGCCGTCCCCCCAGCACTCCCATCAGGGCGGTGAGCTTGTGGAGCAGGGCGGTCTTTTCGCTGCTCACGCTGCTGCGGACGGAGAAGCTGGCGGAGACCTCGTCCTCGCTGGTCTGCAAAATGCCCAGGTTCAGGGAGGTCTGCACCAGGCCGGGGATGTCGCCGCTCATGCGCTGGATGCCGTTGGGCAGCAGAATCAGGCTGGACACCACGGTACACTTGTCCGACTCACCCATGGCGGAGAAGGTCCCCTCCTCCCCCAGCCCCAGCCGGAGGGAAACACCGGGGTCAGTGGACTGGAACTCCTTGGCGAAGGTGGCGCTCCACTCCGCCGCAAACTCGGCCAGAGTCTCCCCTTCTTCCGGGTTCACCATCAGCTGGGCCACGGACTGCCGGGGAATGGCGTTGTCCTTTGTTCCGCCGTCCACCCGGAGCAGATCGTAGTCCAGCTCCCGGTCCAGCGCGTAGAGCGCCCGGCCCAACAGCACGTTGGCATTGGCCCGGTTCTGGATGATTTCGGTGCCGGAGTGGCCGCCCCGGAGGCCCTCCACGGTCAGCGTGGCCAGCTGGCCGGAGACCTCCCCTCGCTCCACCGGCAGGCGGCAGGTGGCGGTGGCGCCTCCGGCGCAGCTGATGAGCAGGTGTCCCTCCTCCTCGGAGTCTATGTTGAGCAGGATGCGGGACTGGAGCAGGCTGCCGTCCAATGCGGCGGCCCCCAGCAGACCGATCTCCTCGTCCACCGTCAGCACCACCTCCAGGGGCGGGTGGGGGATGTCCTCCGCCGCCAGAATCGCCAGGGCGTAGGCCACGGCGATGCCGTCGTCGCCTCCCAGGGTGGTGCCCCGGGCAGAGATGACCCCGTCCTCCACCTGGAGCCGCAGGCCGTCGGCGGCAAAATCGATGTCGCAGTCCGGCTCCTTCTCGCAGACCATGTCCAGGTGACCCTGGAGCATCACCGCCGGGGACTGCTCATAGCCGGGGGTGCCGGGCTGGTAAATGATAACGTTGTTGTGCTCGTCCTGCACATACCGCAGGCCGTGGACCTGGGCGAAGCGGACGCAGTAGTCGCTGACGGCGCGGGTGTTGCCGGAGCCGTGGGGGATGGAACAAAGTTCCTCGAAATAGTGGAACGCCGAAGCCGGTTCCAGATGGGACAAAACTGCCATGTTGATTCTCCTTTGTCGTGCAATGTTTACTGTTCCTATCATACCCCGAACCGGGAAAAATTGCAATGTGATTTGGACCAAAGAAACAGTTTGGGAGCGCCGCAAAGCGCGGCGCTCCCGTGGAAGGCTGATAAAAAGTTGTCAGATGGTCAGGCCACTAGGCACAAGACACTGTCTCACAGCGTCCGCAGCACCGCGCCCTTGTCGGCGGAGGTGACCAGGGAGGCATACCGGGCCAGGTAGCCGGTCTTGACCTTCGGCTCCGGGCAGACCCAGGCGGCCTTCCGGGCGGCCAGCACGTCCTCGGGCACGTCCAAGGAAATGGTGTGGGCGGGGATGTCGATGGAGATGATGTCGCCCTCCTCCACCAAGCCGATCATGCCGCCTGCGGCGGCTTCGGGGGAGACGTGTCCGATGGACGCGCCGCGGGTGGCGCCGGAGAAGCGCCCGTCGGTGATAAGGGCCACGGATTCGCCCAGGCCCATGCCGCAGATAGCCGAGGTGGGGTTGAGCATTTCCCGCATACCGGGGCCGCCCTTGGGGCCTTCGTAGCGGATGACCACCACGTCGCCGGGCTTGATGCCGCCGGCGTAGATGACGGCAATGGCGTCCTCCTCGCTGTCAAAGACGCGGGCGGGGCCGCTGTGCTGCATCATCTCCGGGGCCACGGCGGCCTGCTTGACCACGCAGCCGTCGGGAGCCAGGTTGCCAAAGAGGACAGCGATACCGCCGGTTTTCATGAAGGGGTTGTCGATGGGGCGGATGATCTCCGGGTCGCGGTTGACGGCACCCGCGATGTTCTCACCCACGGTCTTGCCGGTGCAGGTGATGAGGTCGGTTTTCAGCAGACCCGCGTCGGCCAGCTCCTTCATGACGGCGTAGACGCCGCCCGCCTGCTCCAGGTCCTCCATATAGGTGAACCCGGCGGGGGCCAGGTGGCACAGGTTGGGGGTGACGGCGGCGATCTCGTTGGACATATTCAGGTCCAGCTCAATGCCGCACTCGTGGGCGATGGCGGGCAGGTGTAGCATGGTGTTGGTGGAGCAGCCCAGGGCCATGTCCACCGTCTCGGCGTTGTGAAAAGCGTCGGCGGTCATGATGTCCCGGGGGCGGATGTTCTGCCGCAGCAGCTCCATCACCTGCATACCGGCCTTTTTCGCCAGGCGCAGCCGGGCGGAGTAGGGGGCGGGAATGGTGCCGTTGCCCCGCAGGCCCATGCCGATGGCCTCGGTCAGGCAGTTCATGGAGTTGGCAGTGTACATACCGGAGCAGGAGCCGCAGGAGGGGCAGGCGTTCTCGATATACTCCTCCACGCCGTCCTCGTCCAGCTTGCCGGCGTGGTACTCGCCCACGGCCTCAAACATATGGCTCAGGCAGGTGCGACGGCCATCGTTCATCTTACCGGCCAGCATGGGGCCGCCGGAGACGAAGATGGTGGGGATGTTGATGCGGGCGGCGGCCATCAGCAGGCCGGGCACGTTTTTGTCGCAGTTGGGAATCATCACCAGGGCGTCGAACTGATGCGCGATGGCCATGCACTCGGTGGAGTCGGCAATCAGGTCCCGGGTGACCAGGGAGTACTTCATACCGATGTGGCCCATGGCGATGCCGTCGCAGACAGCGATGGCCGGGAACTCGATGGGGGTACCGCCAGCCATGCGGACACCGGCCTTGACCGCCTCAGCGATTTTGTCGATGTTCATGTGGCCGGGGACGATCTCGTTATAGGAACTGACGATGCCCACCAGCGGGCGGTCAGTCTCCTCTTTGGTGAAGCCCAGAGCCGCGAACAGCGAGCGGTTGGGGGCGCGGTCCACGCCCTGGGTGACGTTGGCGGATTTGAGAGCCATAGGGGTTCCTCCTTACGTTCAAATGAGTATGAGAAAAGGGGCAGGCAGAAGCTGCCTGCCCCCAGTGTTTTGCAATCAGGGAACTTACTTGGAAGCGGCGTCCAGAGCGGCGTCGCTGGAGGAAGCCTCGTCCTTCCACAGCATATTGTCCCGCAGGGCCTTGCCCACGGTCTCCATGGGGTGCTTGGCCAGGGCGGCACGCTTGGAGTTGAAGAAGGTGCGGCCGTTCTTGTTCTCGGCGATCCAGCGGCCGGCGAATGAGCCGTCCTGGATGTCGGAGAGGACAGCCCGCATATTGGCCTTGATCTGGTCATGAGGCAGGACACGGGGGCCGGAGACGTACTCGCCGTACTCAGCGGTATCGGAGATGGAGTAGTTCATACCAGCCACACCGGCCTTGTTGATCAGGTCAATGATGAGCTTCATCTCGTGCATACACTCAAAGTAGGCGTTCTCGGGGGCATAACCGGCCTCACACAGCACCTCGAAGCCGCACTGCATCAGGTCCACCACGCCGCCGCACAGGACGGTCTGCTCACCGAATAGGTCGGTCTCAGTCTCGATGTCCATGGTGGTCTCCATGATGCCCGCACGGGCGCCGCCGATACCGGCGATATAGGCCAGGGCGATGTTGCGGCAGTTGCCGGTGGCGTCCTGCTCCACGGCGATCAGGCAGGGAACACCCTTGCCCTCCACATAGGTGCCGCGGACGGTGTGGCCGGGGCCTTTGGGGGCGGCCATGAACACGTCCACATCGGCAGGGGGAACGATCTGCTTATAGCGGATGTTGAAGCCATGAGCAAAAGCGATGGCGTTGCCCGGCTCCAGGTTGTCCTTGACGGACTCGGCGTAGATCTGGGCGGCGCGCTCGTCGTTGACCAGCATCATGACGATGTCGGCCTTCTTGGCGGCCTCGGCCACGGAGTAGACCTCAAAGCCGTCCTTGGTGGCCTTGTCCCAGCTCTTGCCGTGGCGCAGGCCGATGATGACGTTGCAGCCGGAATCCCGCAGGTTCTGGGCGTGGGCGTGGCCCTGAGAGCCGTAGCCGATGACCGCGATGACCTTGCCGTCCAGATAGGACAGGTCGCAGTCGGAAGCGTAGTACATTTTTGCGTTCATGTCATAACATGAGTTTGCCATAATCAAATTCTCCTTTTACTTTTGTTTCGTCGTTGAGAGTATATTGCCCTCTCTCCAGGGCCACCATACCGGTGCGGACCAGCTCCAGGATACCAAATTCCTGGAGCAGGCCCTCGATGGCGCTGTCTTTCGACTCGGTGCCGATGATCGCCATGGTAATGGACCCAAGAGAGACGTCGATGATGGAAGCGCGGAAGATATTCGCGATTTGGATGACCTCGTTGCGAATTTCCCGGGACTCTGCCTTGACCTTGATGAGCAGCAGCTCCCGGCGGATGGAGTGCGCAGGCTCCAGCCGCTTGACGGAGCGGACGGGGAACAGCTTGGAGAGCTGGTTCATGATCTGCTTGGTTTGCAGCTCGTCCGCAATGACCTCGATGGTGATGCGGGAGACCTCCGGGCTGTCGGTGGTGCCCACAGCCAGAGATTCGATGTTATAGCCCTTCCGGGAGAACAGGCGGGAGACCTGGCTGAGCACGCCGGCGTAGTTGTCCACCAGCACGGACAGGGTCTGTCGGGTCGGGTGAGTGGTAGTATTCGGCATGAAAGTTCCCTCCTTAATCCAACAGGAAATTGGTCACGGGGCTGGTGCCGCCCACCATGGGGTGGACCATCTCGTCGATGTCCAGCATGGCGTCGATGACGGCAGCGTGGCCGGAGTCCAGCGCCTTCTGGAACGCCTCCTCGAACTCGGCCACGTTGGTGACCCGGTAGCCGGGGATGCCATAGGCCTCCGCCAGCTTGACGAAGTCGGGGCCGCGGTCCAGGGTGGTCTGGCTGTAGCGCTGGCCGTAAATCAGGGTCTGCCACTGGCGGACCATGCCCAGGGTGTGGTTATCGAAAATGATGGTGATAACGGGGATGTCGTAGTGCTGGACAGTGGACATCTCGTGGCAGTTCATGCGGAAGCAGCCGTCGCCGGTGCAGTGGACCACCACCTGGTCGGGGTTGCCCAGCTTGGCGCCGTAGGCCGCGCCGTAGCCGAAGCCCATGGTGCCGAAGCCGCCGGAGGTCAGCAGCTGGCCGGGCCGGTTGAAGTGGAAATACTGGCAGGCCCACATCTGGTGCTGGCCCACGTCGGTGGCGATGATGACGTCCTTCCCGGCCAATTTAGCCACGCTCTCCAGGATCTCGTGGGGCAGCAGCTTGTCGTCGTTGTGCTCCAGCGGCGGCTCCTTCAGCGAGAGGATGGCCTTCCGCCAGGCGGAAAAGTCGTATTCCTGGAGCATGATGCGCTCGTTCAGCAGCTCCAGCACCCGGCGGGCATCGCCGATGATGTGGTGGCTGGTCAGCACGTTTTTGTCGATCTCCGCCCGGTCGATGTCGATCTGCACCACGCAGGCGTTGGGAGCGAAGGTGTTCACATCGCAGGTGACCCGGTCAGAGAACCGGCAGCCGATGGCGATGAGCATATCGCAGTCGTGGCTGGCGATGTTGGAAGCGTGGTTGCCGTGCATACCGATCATGCCGGTGAACAGGGGGTGGTCCCCCGGGCACGCGCCGCCGCCCATGACGGTGGAGGCCACCGGCGCGCCCAGCTTCTCGATGAACTTGCGGAACTCCGGCACCGCGCCCTTGCTGCGGATGACGCCGCCGCCCACCAGCACCAGGGGGCGCTTGCAGTCCTGCAACAGCTCCACCAGCATATTCACGTCCTCGTGGTCCGGTTCCACGGCCTTCAGGTCGTGGCTCTCCCGGGCCATCAGGCGGCCCAGCTTGCCGTGGCGGTGGTGCTCGGACAGGGGCAGCGGGGTGTACTTGACCATATCATAGGTGACATTCTTCAAAATGTCAATGAGGACCGGACCGGGCCGTCCGCTGCGGGCGATGGCAAAGGCCTCCCGGATGATGTCGGCCAGCTCCTTGGCGTCGCGCACCAGGTAGTTGCACTTGGTGATGGGCATGGTGATGCCGGTGATGTCCACCTCCTGGAAGGAGTCCTT
>JAJPXY010000119.1 GCA_021205205.1 Clostridiales bacterium | reverse complement strand
GCCAGGAACCCCTCCGCCACCGCCTAAAGGCGGCGGCCCTCCTCCCCTTTCAGGGCAGGGAGCGTAGCGGAAGTGCCGCTTGACGGCAGAGGCAAGGGGTGTGGTCAGTTACGGAATGAAGGCTCTTCGCGGAAAGGCTGTACAGCATGGAATAAAATCAATATTCCGCCATTAAATGCTATTCCCTTGTTCTCCTTGTAAAACACTGAAAGGAGAGAAAATATGCGCTATTGGGAAAAAGCGCAAAGCAAACGACAAGCACTATCCCCTCTTGCCTCCCCTGAAAGGGGAGGTGGCACGGCGTAAGCCGTGACGGAGGGGTTTTCCGCCGAAGTCACGGAATAGGCAAATTCCTTACAGCACGGCGGCGAGGCGCGCTTCCAAATCTGCCTTCATGTCTTCATACCCAGGCTTACCCAGCAGCGCGAACATATTCTTCTTATAGTCCTCGACGCCGGGCTGATTGAACGGATTGACCCCCAGCATATAGGCGGAGATACCCAGAGACTTCCAGAAGAAGTACACCAGCTCACCGAAGTTGTGGTCGTTCAGCTCGTCCAGGGTGATGATGATGTTGGGCACGCCGCCGTCCACATGGGCCAGCATGGTGCCGTTCATGGCCTTCTCGTTCATATACTGCATGGTCTTGCCGGAGGCGAAGTTCAGGCCGTCCACGTTGGCGGGGTCGTCGGGCACGGCGATGTCGCAGGCGGATTTCTGCACCCACAGCACCGTCTCGAACATGGTGCGGGAGCCGTCCTGGATGAACTGGCCGATGGAGTGCAGGTCGGTGGAGAAGTTGGCGGAGACGGGGAACAGGCCCTTGCCGTCCTTGCCCTCGGACTCGGCCATCAGCTGCTTGTACCACTCGCCGAACTGGGTCAGTGCAGGCTCATAGTTGGAGAGAATCTCCACGCTCTTGCCCTTCATCAGCATGATGAACCGGGTGGCGGCGTACTTCATGGCGTCGTTGGTGTACAGGTCGGGGTTGTTGTACTTGACGCAGGCGTCCTCGCAGCCCTTCATGACGGCGTCGATGTCCATGCCGCCGGCGGCCATGGGCAGCAGACCCACAGCGGTCAGGCAGGAGAAGCGGCCGCCGGTGGCGTCAGGCACCACGAAGGTCTCGTAGCCCTCGGCTACGGCCAGGCCCCGCAGCGCGCCCTTCTTGGCGTCGGTGGTGGCGTAGATGCGGTCTTTCGCGCCTTCCTTGCCGTATTTTTCCTCCAGCTTGGCCTTGAAGATACGGAAGGCCACGGCAGGCTCGGTGGTGGTGCCGGATTTGGAGATGACGTTGACAGAGAAATCCCGGTCGCCGATGATCTGCATCAGGTAGCTGACATAGGCGGAGCTGATGTTGTTGCCGGCGAAATAGACCTCGACGCCCTCGCCCTTGCTGGCCAGCTGGTTATAGAATGGGCCTTTGGAGAACTCCAGACCGGCCCGTGCGCCCAGATAGGAGCCGCCGATGCCGATGGCGATCAGTACTTCGGACTGAGCCTGGATCTTCTTGGCGGCGGCCTTGATGCGGGCGAACTCCTCCTTGTCGTACTCGAAGGGCAGGTTCAGCCAGCCCAGGAAGTCGTTGCCAGCGCCCTCTCTGCTCATCAGGTGCTGATAGGACGCATCCACCAGGAATTTGGTCTGCTCCAGCTCGTGGGCACGCAGCCCGGCGTTGTTGATATTCAATGAAATAGCCATGTGTCGATTTTCCTCCTTAGAATGGAACCACGAAAGCACAGAACCCTGCACTCACTACCTTACATTGTCATTATACCTAATTATCGCCGGAGTTTCAATCCTTATTTTTGTAAAAAAGGGGCATTTACTTTTGCACTTTTGAAAACTGATTGGTTCGTGGTGAAATGTTTCTCTAATGAACGCTCTTTTGACACAGCCTGATTCGTAATTGCGGACGGAAACCCCTCCACCATGCTTCGCATGGTCCCCCTCCCCTTTCAGGGGAGGCGAGGGGGATAGTGCTTATTGTTTGGTCAGCATTTCTGTCCAGCATAGCACAAGTTTTCCTCGGAGAACTACTGTTTGGTAACAGACCACCCCTCTTGCCTCCCCTGAAAGGGGAGGGGGCGCGGCGTAAGCCGCGACGGAGGGGTTTCACGATGGGATTACCAACAAGGCAGAATCAAAGAAACAACCAATAAATCTCATTTACACATTGAACCGGAACAAAATGATGTCCCCGTCGGCCACCACGTACTCCTTGCCCTCGGAGCGCATGATGCCCTTTTCCCGGGCCACCTTCTCCGAGCCGCAGGCCACCATGTCGTCGTAGGCGATGACCTCCGCCCGGATGAAGCCCCGCTCGAAGTCGCTGTGGATTTTCCCGGCGGCCTGGGGGGCCTTGGTGCCCTTGGTGATGGTCCAGGCCCGGCACTCGTCCTCGCCGGAGGTCAGGAAGGAGATCAGCCCCAGCAGTGTGTAGCTGGCCTTGATAAGCCGGTCCAGGCCGGATTCCCCGATGCCCAGCTCCTCCATGAACACGGCCTGCTCCTCCGGGTCCATCTGGGACAGCTCCTCCTCCAGCTGGGCGCAGACGGGGATGACCTGCGCGCCCTCCTTGTCGGCCAGGGCCTTGACCTGCTGATAGTAGGGGTTGGCGGCCCAGTCGCCGGAGAAAGCGTCCTCGTCCAGGTTGGCGGCGTAGATGACGGGTTTCAGGCTCAGCAGGTCGCTGGTGGCGATGAGCGCCCGGTCCTCGTCCTCGCACTGATAGGAGCGGACGGAGTTGCCGTCGTTGAGCCAGTCCCGCAGGCCGCTGAACACCTCCGCCTCGTGGAGGAACTTTTTGTCCCCCTTGGCGGCCTTTTTGGCCTTGTCGATGCGGCGGTCCACCATCTCCAGGTCGGCCATGATCAGCTCCAGGTCGATGATGCCGATGTCCCGAATGGGGTCGGTGCTGCCCTCCACATGGATGACGTTGTCGTCGTCGAAGCAGCGCACCACATGGACGATGGCGTCGGTCCCCCGGATGTTGGAGAGGAACTTGTTGCCCAGGCCCTCGCCGTGGCTAGCCCCCTTGACCAGCCCGGCGATGTCCACGAACTCGATGACGGCGGGGGTGGTCTTTTTGGGGTGGTAGAGGGCGGAGAGCCAGTCCAGCCGGGCGTCGGGGACGGCCACCGTCCCCACGTTGGGTTCGATGGTGCAGAAGGGGTAGTTGGCGCACTCCGCGCCCGCGTTGGTGATGGCGTTAAAAAGGGTGCTTTTGCCCACGTTGGGCAGCCCTACGATTCCTAATTTCATGAAATAATAACCTCCATACCCCGGATGGGGAATGTGCAATTAGCAATGTGCAATGTGCAATTACGCATTATTTTCACGCTTACGCCTCTTATCGTGCGCATTGCTAATTGCTGATTATCCGTGTTCGTCCTTTTGCGTTTTCGTGATAGCCGCAAGGATTTTTAATGAGTTCCTTACAATCGGCGTAAATGCTGGAAAAGGAGCTTCTGTTTATATAACCGCTCTCATAAAGCAATTCCAACCAATATTCTGTTTCGTTTGCCTCTTTATAAGCAATATACATTTTAGCATAAAAATCTGCTTTGCTCTGGGCGTTTACCGCTTCTTTCGCATTTGCTCCAATGCTTGTGCCGCTGCGCAGGACCTGCCTTGCCAGTACATACTCATGTTTTTCGCTGCAAAGATATTGGTAAAGCCGGATGCTCCTCAACGCGAACGCTTTGCTTTTGCTCAAAACCACGTTTTCCATTTTCATTCCTCAAGCGTTCGCGTTGAAGCGGCATCGACTTGTCTGCAATGTGTCAGGATGTGCCGTTTTTTTCAGGAACCGCCGCGATGCGAAGGGAAACGGCTGGATTTCCTCAGAATTGCACATTGCACATTGCTAATTGCAAATTGGACTTACTTCATCGCCTTCGTGTCCACAACTTCCTTCAAAATCGCCTCGAACGCCTCATAGCTCATGGCCCCCAAATCGCCGTCGGTGCGATGCCGGGGGGAGACGGTCTGGTTCTCCACGTCCTTGTCGCCCACGATGAGCATATAGGGCACCCGCTCGTTCCGGGCCTGGCGAATTTTATAGCCCAGCTTCTCGGAGCGGTGGTCCACCTCCACCCGGTAGCCGTTTGCGTCCAGCTTGGCGGCCACCTGGTCGGTGTAGTCGGAGGCCCGGTCAGTGACGGGCAGCACCTTCACCTGCACCGGGGACAGCCAGGTGGGGAAGGCCCCGGCGAACTGCTCGGTGATGATGCCGATGAACCGCTCGATGGAACCGAGGACGACCCGGTGGATCATGACGGGGCGGTGCTTCTCGCCGTCCGGCCCGGTGTACTCCAGCTCGAAGCGCTCGGGCAGCTGCATATCCAGCTGGATGGTGCCGCACTGCCAGGTGCGGCCCAGGCAGTCCGCCAGATGGAAGTCCAGCTTGGGGCCGTAGAACGCGCCATCGCCCTCGTTGATGACGAAGTCCTTGCCCATCTCGGTGACGGCCTGTTTCAGGGTCTCGGTGGCGAAGTCCCAGTCCTTCTCGTCGCCCATGTGGTCCTCGGGCATGGTGGAGACTTCGATCTGGTAGGTCAGGCCAAAGACGGAATAGACCTCGTCGAACAGCTTGACTACGTTCTTGATCTCATCCTTCATCTGGTCCCAGGTCATGAAGATGTGGGCGTCGTCCTGGGTGAAGCAGCGGACCCGGAACAGGCCGTGGAGGGCGCCGGACATCTCGTGCCGGTGGACCAGGCCCAGCTCACCCACCCGCAGGGGCAGGTCCCGGTAGGAATGAGGCTCGGATTTATAGACCAGCATCCCGCCGGGGCAGTTCATGGGCTTGATGGCGTAGTCCTCGCCGTCGATGACGGTGGTGTACATATTCTCCTTGTAGTGCGCCCAATGGCCGGAGCGCTCCCACAGGCTGCGGTTCAAAATCATGGGGGTGGAGATCTCCACATAGCCGTAGCGCTTGTGGACCTCCCGCCAGTAGTCGATGAGGGTGTTGCGCAGCACCATGCCCTTGGGCAGGAAAAAGGGGAAGCCGGGGCCTTCGTCCATCAGCATATAGAGGCCCAGCTCCTTGCCCAGCTTCCGGTGGTCCCGCTTTTTGGCCTCCTCAATTCGCTGCAAATACTCGTCCAGCTGGGCCTTTTGGGGGTAAGCCACGCCGTAAATGCGCTGGAGCACCTGGCGGTTGGAATCCCCCCGCCAGTAGGCGGAGTTGCAGGCGGTGAGCTTGATGGCGTTGCCCTTCACTCGGCCGGTGGAGTCCAGGTGGGGACCGGCGCACAGGTCGGTGAACTCGCCCTGCTTATAGAAGGAGATGACCGCGTCCTCCGGCAGGTCGTTGATGAGCTCGATTTTGTACAGCTCGTTGGCCATCAGCTCCAAAGCCTGCTCCCGGGGCAGCTCGAACCGCTCCAGCTTCAGCTTCTCCTTGCAGATTTTCCGCATCTCGCCCTCGATCTCCTCCAGCATCTCCGGGGTGAAGTTGAATGGGGCGTCGATGTCGTAGTACCAGCCCTCGTCGATGGCGGGGCCGATGGCCAGCTTCACCTCCGGGTGGAGCCGCTTGATGGCCTGGGCCATGATGTGGGAGCAGGTGTGCCAATAGGTTTTGCGGTACTGCTCGTTTTCAAAGGTAAATTCGTTGCTCATGATGTGTTCCTCCTCGTGAACCAATTTGCAATGTGCAATTAGCAATGTGCAATGGTTGGGTTTTCAGTGAAATGGGTGCGTTCCGTTGAAACGGCCTTGTTTGTGCTTCCGGCGAACCCCCTCCACCATGCTTCGCATGGTCCCCCTCCGCCGTCAAGCGGCACTTCCGCTTCGCTCCCTGCCCTTTCAGGGGAGGCAAGAGGGCTGGTCAGTTTCCGAACAGCAGTTCTCTGGGGGAAACTTGTATTCTGCTCGACAAAATGCTGACCAAACAGCAAGCACTATCCCCCCTCGCCTCCCCTGAAAGGGGAGGAGGGCCGCCGCCTTTAGGCGGTGGCGGAGGGGTTTCCCCGGTTGCAAAAAGCAAAACAAAACCCCACCCCTGATGTGATTCAGGGGTGGGATAACTTGCATTATTCCACGGTTCCACCCTGCTTGCCGCACTGCGGCCGCTCGTGTCCGCTGTAACGGGCGAACCCGTCCGGTTTAGTGGGCGCAGGGCCGTTCGCCGGAGGCTCGGAGGTGGTTTCACCTGGGGCGGGTGAGCGGCTTGCAGCGGGACGCCGCTCTCTCTGGGACGCGCCGGGTCCGGTTTTGTCCTCGTCATTGCCTGATTAAAGTAAAATATAGCACCAGATGAGGAGATTGTCAAGGAACGGGAAAGATTTCTTTCCACCGCCGCCGGGGAGTGTTTGTCCACAAATCGCTTGACATCATGGGGTTTTGTGGTACACTAGGAGCAGTTCGCCTCGAATTGGGGCGGATTAATTCAAAGGAAGCGCTGATTCAATGGCCTCGGATGGCTGAGCGAGCAAATTTTGCGCAAATCGAGGCGCGGAATCGCAGGAATACTTTGTGTATTTCAAGATTCCGCAACGAAGAGTTGCACAAAAGGTGCCGTTCAGACGCCGGGAGTTATTGAATCAGAGGTTCCTAAATAAAAAGCGAACGGTTCTGCCGTTTGATAGAAGGAATGAGAGCATGGCGCAAAAGGGCAATCTGATGACCGTCCGCCGGGACGTGCGGGTGGTGGACGCCACCCTGCGGGACGGCGGCCTGGTCAACGACTTCAAGTTCACCGACGAGTTTGTCAACGCCCTGTACCGGGCCAACGTGGCGGCGGGCGTGGACTACATGGAGTTCGGCTACAAGGCCTCCAAAGAGCTGTTCGACGTGAACAAGTTCGGCAAGTGGAAGTTCTGCGACGAGGAGAGCATCCGGGGCATCGTGGGGGAGAACAACTCCGAGATGAAGATCGCCGTCATGGCGGACGTGGGCCGCTGTGACTACAAGACCGACATCATCCCCAAGTTCGAGAGCGTCATCGACCTGGTGCGGGTGGCCACCTACATCCACCAAATGCCCTCCGCCATCGAGATGATCGAGGACGCCAAGGCCAAGGGCTACGAGGTCACCTGCAACATCATGGCTATCTCCAAGGTGCGGGAGTCCGACCTGGAGCAGGCGCTGGAGATGCTGGGCCAGAGCCATGTGGACGGCGTCTACCTGGTGGACAGCTACGGCAGCCTCTACCCGGAGCAGACCCGCACCCTGTCGGAGCAGTATGTGGCGTTCGGCGAGAAGTACGGCAAGTTCATTGGCATCCACGCTCACAACAACCAGCAGCTGGCCTTCGCCAACACCATCGAGGCCCTGGCCAACGGCGTCAGCTACCTGGACGCCACCATGAACGGCATGGGCCGGGGCTGCGGCAACTGTTCCATGGAACTGCTGCTGAGCTTCCTGAAAAACCCCCGGTACAACGTCTACCCGGTGTTCCGGTTCCTGCAAAACGAGATGCTGGCCCTGCGGGAGTCCGGCCTGACCTGGGGTTACGACATCCCTTATCTGCTGACCGGCAAGCTGAACCAGCACCCCGCCGCCGCTATCGCCGCCATGAAGGAAAAACGCACCGATTACGCCCAGCTGTATACCGAGTTGCTGGACCACGACTAAATCAATTAGCAATGTGCAATGTGCAATTTGCAATTATGGGGTTAATCGAACGTCTGCGGTTTTTCTGCTGTCCGCTGTTGTTTTTGACTGCGTTCCTGTCAGAGAGCTACGGCTGAAAATCTGACCATTGCACATTGCTAACTGCTAATTGCTAATTGAAAACGACCGCCGCTCCCGGTTTTGGAAGCGGCGGTCGTTTTGCACCTGTCTGGCAAATTTGGGACGTTTCTTACTTCTTTTCCCGCTGAGCGACCATCTGAGCCAGCATTTCCACGGTGCCGTCGATGCCAAAGACGGAGCTGTCCAGAATGAACTGATACTGAGACAGGTCGTTCCACCGTTGGTCGGTGCGGTAGTAGTAGTAGCTGGCGCGCTTCTTGTCGGTGGAGGAGATGAGATTCTGGGCAGCCTTGGCGTCCAGCCCGTAGCGCTCCATGATGCGGTCGATGCGGTTTTCCATGGGGGCGGTGATGAACACGCTCATCAGCGCCGGGTCATCCCGGAAGAGGTAGTTGGCCCGGCGGCCAATGATGACGCAGGAACCCTTCTCCGCCTGCTGGCGGAGGTAGCGGACCTCGTACTTGGCCATCTTCTCCTCGAAGGGTTCGGTGCGGGTGTTCATCACCAGGGAGTAGAGCAGGCTGCTGGACGCGCTCTCATCGCTCTCGGAGAGGATGGCTTCGCAGACCCCGGTCTTGCGGGCCACGGCCTGCAAAATCTCCTTGTCGTAGAAGTTGACGCCCAGCTTCTGGGACAGCTTTTCGCCGATCTCGTGGCCGCCGCTGCCGAACTGTCTGCCAATGGTAATAATATGCTTCATAGTGGGACCTCCAATCGTAAACTGCCGCGGGGCGCGGCCACAGGGCGGATGCCGTTAATTTTGAAAGTATCTTATTTTTTATTATAGCATATCTGCCTGAATTTGCAACTATCTTTTACAAAATATTTGTGGAATATGATTGGTTTTTTTCGACACTTTCATCAGATTGGGTATCCGCTTTTCAGGTCCCAGCGGAGGCTCCGCCGGTCAGTGAACAGCGTCCGGCCCTCCTGTTCCCGCCGGTAGAGTAGGGCGACCTCCAGCGTCTTCCCCTCCGGTTCCCCGGCTGCGTAGGTCAGAGACACCTCCCAGGGGGCGAAGGGATGGGAGGTGCGCCGGGCCTCTCGCCACAGCACCCCGGCCCGCCGCAGCAGAGTGGTGCGGCACCAGTGCTGAAAACGCTCCTCCCCGTGGCGGTAAAAGCGGTTCATCCGGTCCTGGGCGCGGCTTTCCAGCCGGGAGAACTCCGGCAGCACGCAGCGGCACAGCGCCGCCGGTTCCCCCTCGTCCAGCAAGACCTCCTCCCAGACCCGGTCCTCGATGTGCAGCAGCGTTTGCAACGGCGTCAGCCCCTTTCCAAAAGCGTATCTGGAGCAGTTTATGCGGGGGCGGGGAAAATGTGATTTTGCTGTTTACTTTCACGATTTACAATGTTAAAATGAAGGCCAACGAAACCACAGTCCCGCCCGCGGGGGCGGAGAAAGGAACGGGTATTGACATGGCAAGGGTAAACGGCAAAAAGGCCAGCATGGGCCTTTACCAGGCAATTTTGCAGCTGAAGGACGAGGACGAGTGCTATCGGTTCTTTCAGGACCTGTGTACTGTCTCCGAACTGCGGGCCATGGAGCAGCGCTATGACGTGGCGGTGCTGCTCCAGAAGGGCATGATCTACAACGACATCCTCAAGGAGACCGGGGCCAGCAGCGCCACCATCAGCCGGGTCAACCGGGCGTTGCACTACGGCGTGGACGGCTACCAGCAGGTGTTCCGCCGTATCCTGCCCCAGGAGGACGGCGGCGACGCCGACGGGGACGAGCCATGAGCGCCTACGAGGGCCTGGCCCGGTACTACGACGGGCTGACCACCGACGTGGACTACGCTGCCTGGCTGGACTGGTACCAGAGCTGGTTCCGGGAGAGCCGGGTGCCGGTGCAGCTGGTGCTGGACCTGGCCTGCGGCACGGGGACTCTGACCTGTATGCTGGCGGAGCGAGGCTACACCATGATCGGCGCGGACCTGTCGCCGGAAATGCTGGCGGAGGCCGCCGAGAAGGCCCAGGAGGTGGAGGGAGAACCGCCCATCTTCCTGAACCAGGCTATGGACCAGCTGGACCTGTTCGGCACCATCGACGCCTGCGTCTCCAGCCTGGACAGCATCAACTATATCACCGACCGGGACACCCTGGCGGAGGCGTTCCGCCGGGTGCATACCTTCCTGATGCCCGGCGGGTACTTCCTCTTTGACATCATCGCCCCCCAGGGGCTGCAAGCCCTGGACGGGGAGCTTTTCGAGGACGAGACGGAGGACGTGTTCTGCCTCTGGCGGGCCGACTTCGACGAGGACAGCCGGGTGCTGACCTACGGCATGGACCTCTTTGAGCGGGAGGGTGGCCTTTGGCGGCGGGAGCAGGAGGAGCACCGGGAGCGGGCCTGGGAGGTTGCCGAACTGGAATCGCTGCTGCAAGCGGCGGGCTTCGCCCAGGTGCAGGTGTTCGGCGGCCTAGAGCGGCGGGAACCCACCTCGGAGGACCGGCGGCTGTGCTTCGTCTGCGTCAACGGCGAGGGCGGACAATTAAGGAATCTCTGATTAAAAGAGGATTTCGTTGATATACGCACAATTTTACT